>DAOTUO010000197.1:0-100219 GCA_034436595.1 Anaerolineae bacterium
AGGTGAAATATCATTATGGGTCTACCGATGAGGACGCATTGGTCAAACTGGAATATGACCTCTATTACATCCGCAACCAGTCGTTATTGCTGGATTTGAATATCATCATTCGCACGGTGTATAAGGTGATTCGGTTAGGCGGGTTATGATGGCATCCCACCCGCCATATCAGAGCCGATGAGCAATAACAGGGTGAACATCCAAAAGGTGCTATTGCGTAAGGCACGATGATTGCCCCGTTGGGCGCTATATAAAATCACCGCGATTTGCAATCCTGCGATGAAGCGTAAAATTCCCAACGGCTCACGATAGGTCGAAAACGGTACGAATAACATGAGCATGGCATTGATTCCCAACAATACGCTCCAAACATCTATTTTTTTATCACGGAAATCTGCCCATAGGCGTTTTATGCCCCATAGTGTGGGGTAAATGACGAATATCCCCAATAAAACGGCAAAGACCAATAAACCCGTCATAGTACGGATAAAAACGCCCATGACATCGGCTTCTGGGTTAGATAGTGCCACACCCATCGCACCCAGTATCGTTGTGATGATTTGCAACACCCCACCAAACGGGATAATTTCAAAACTGGTCGCCATCGCCCCGCCAGACCCCACCCCAAACGCGCCAAAACTGCGATAGAGCATGAGTTGTAGCACAATAAACGGGGTGGTACTCACCCCTAAAAACCATATCACCTGCCAAAATTGTTTTTGCATGAGCATCCATAAGGCATATCCACCCACAAAGACAAGGGTGGTCTCTTTGCTAATCGCCGCCAACGAAAATAACCATGCCCCCCATAACCATTTGTCTTTGGTCATGGCAAAAATGCCACCAATCACCAAGCCATAGGCGAGTGGTTCTGGCAAACTGAGCCGCACTGTGCCGAATATGGCGAGAGTGAGGGCATATCCCACCACATACCACCGACTGATACCCCATCCGCGTAGGAGCGATTCGAGTAAAATTCCGCCTACCAAAACGGCTAATCCGTTGATGATAAGCAGGGAGAAGGGGATGAGACTATCATTGCCCAATGACCCGATATTGCCCAATGTGGGCAGTAACATGCGTTGAAACCGATAGGCGGGAATATCGCCCCCACGCGCGATATAAAATGGGGCGCTGATGGGGTCTTTGGCGATAAAATACACAAATTGCCCGTCATAGCCTTCTGTGCCACCATCCGCCTCTGATATGCCCTCTGTGAAGCGTGTTCCCAATGTCACCAATGCCAACGAATCGCCCCCATTGATGAAGATGACCAACACGGCATATAGCACCGCGCCAATGGCGATAAATAGGCTTGGGCGTGACCATGTGCGTTTTTGGGCTGTGCGAATTTCTGCCATTCGGGTTATCCTTATCGTGATGTGTTATCCTGCATAGATTGTAGTGAGATTATCTGAAAAGGCAATTGAGATGCGTTCACAAACCCCTCTGGCGGTGATTTTAACCCTGCTTATTGTGTATTTTTCCACCTTTGGCGCGACCTTTAACGGGATGCTCATCCCCGAATTACGTTGGATGACATTCTTTATCCTCATAGGAGCGGTGGCACTATGGTGGGGTGTGCGGATGCGTGCCAAATGGGTGTGGCACAATACCCCACTTGATGCGGTATTGGTGCTATGGGGTGTGGCGATTGGCATCAGTTTTTTGGTCAATATGGATGTTTGGCGCAAGAGTGCCACCGCCATCTGGTTTGTAACAGGGTATATTTTGGCGTGGTATCTGATAACCGATTGGCTGGCAAATAAGGCATTGCGCCGTCAGACCCTCATTGATGCCTGTTTGATGGGCGGATTGGTCATCGTCTTTTTTGGTTATTTTCAGTTTATTACCTCTTTATCACGCGGAGAAATTGCCCGTGTGGGAAGTCTGGTCGGCAACCCTAATTCACTCGGTGCGTATCTGATAATTTTGCTCACATTGGCATTGGGCAGGATATTCACCATAAAAAAAGGAGTGGGACGCTGGATTTTGGGTGTGTATGCGCTGATTATCACCGTTTTGTTGGCTATTACTTTTTCACGCGGGGCGTGGATTGGCATGGCTGTGAGCCTCATGGTGCTAATCGGATTGCATTTACCCGTGAATTTCCGCACGAAAATTGCCTCACAGTCACGGTCTATCAAATTGGCATTGGGATTTGGTACGGTGATGGTTGCGCTAATCGGCACGGTTGGCGGAATTATTATCCTACAGTCATTTGGTGAAGGTGGGCGTTCATTGGGGTTGCGGACAGATATTTATAGCAGTGCCTATCGTATTTTTGCCGATGAACCTCTCATAGGGCATGGGTTATTCACATTTGGGGGCGAATTTGCGCGGATGCAATCACAACCACCGCGCCAACCACATAGCCACGCGCATAATGGGGTGTTGTTGGTCATGGCAGAATTGGGGCTGGTGGGGTTAATCACGCTTATCATTTCTGTGGTGATGGCATTGTGGACGATGTGGCGTAATTGGCGACAAGCCGAAAAACAGGATAGAGGATTTTTGGCAATAGGCATGGCGGGGTCAATTGGGTTTGGGGTGCATCACCTATTCGATTTCCCTGCCATGATGCCCCTTATTGCCTTATCGGGTGTGTTGGTGTTGCTCTTGGCACTCATCCCGCCACAATCTGCGCCGATAAAATCCTCATGGCGGTTATTGGGGCATCCGATAGCGATGGCGGTTTATTGTGTCGGATTTTTGCTCTTTGGCGGATGGTCATCGGGGACTTATAGCCAATATACCGCAATTTTGGCACAACCATTCGCCCAAGAACCGACCATGACCTATAGCGAGGCGGGCGATGCCTTGCAAGCAGTGATTGATGCCGACCCTGCAATGATGCTATATTCGCAACAACAAGCCTATCTCTATGCGTTGGCTGGTGATTATGACCGTGCGATTATTGCCTATGAGCGATTTTTGTCATCAGAGACCACCCATAGCATCACTTGGGCAAATGTGGCGAGTTTATATTGGGAGACAGGTCAACCAGACCGCGCTATAGAGGCGCAAACCCGTGCGGTGCGACTCTCTACAGAAGTGCCACAATTCCGATTTGCATTGGCGCGGTATTTAGAAACACAGGGCGATGAGGCTTCTGCCAGAGTATTTTATCAACAGTCATTAGGCGATTTTACATCGCTATGGGTGGCATGGGAGCAAACCCCTCTAAGCCGAGAGGTCTTTGCGGAATTATCTCTTTCAGATAGTCACCAACTAACTGTGGCATTAGACGAAAATCTATCCGATGATTTAGATACGCTGTGGAGGGGTAGCAGTTATGCACAGGAAAATAACACCCGTGCCAAAATGTTGCGCCTCATTGTGGCGTTGCGACGTGGGGAAGCTATAGACACCATCCAATTGATAATAGATGGACGCGCCACCATAGAAAACCGCATGGATGAGGCATGGTTGTTGTTGGGACAAGCAGAACTCGCCCGTTTTGTGGGGGATGCGGACGGGGCAGAGGTGTTATTGGCACAGGCACGCGCCATGATAGCGCCACAATTTGGACGAGAGGACATTGTATTTGCGACCAATGTCCCCTATTTCCAATTTTTGAGCAGTGTTATCCCGCGCCAATTGTTGCCAACAGTGTTTTATCCGATGAACGATTCGGCTTTGGCGCGATTATTGGATTAGCACACGCGCCACAGTTCATCTTCTAATTTTAGGTTGACTGTTTTGAAACGTTCATCCACATTGATGAGGCGTTCTTCATTACCAATTACCACACGTACATCTCCTGTGATGGCAATGGTGGCGGTGTCTACCTCTTCTGTGGTCACTTCATAAATCAACCCAGAGAGGTCTACATCCCGCTCGCGCAAGGAGTCATAGGCGGCGTTCATATCGGCATACAACAGGCGCATCGGCTCGCGTTGGGCATTGCAGACAAAGCTAATGGCACGTTCTACTTCACCATCGTAAGTGGCATTGAGAAATTGCTCAATTGCGCCTTGTGGCGAATCTGCCCCACCACCGACAATAATGGCATTGGCAGAATTATCGCCACCACAGGCGGTTATGAAAAACATCAGTAGGAACAAACTGAAGGGTAATATCAATTTCGATAAATTTGTCATGTTTATTTTCCTGTTGATTATGCAAGCGCAACAGACGGTATAGTTTTCTGCCGTCTGTTGTATGAATTAGGCATCTGTGGATGTTTCTTCTTCTGATGCGGGTTGTGGGCAATAGAGCCACATCCCATTTTCACGAATCATATTTGCGGTGGCGGGCATCACGGATGCAAGGGGGATATTTTGCAATAACCCAATGCTTTGCACGCGCACATTACCATTGAATGCGAGTGTGGCGCTTTCATCGGTTTCATCGGATAGGGCATATTGGACTTGTGCCACCTGAATCCGCAAATTACGTTGTTCTACGCCTGCCGATTCAAAAATAAGTACGGCAACCGCTTCATAGAAGGGTGGGTTAGTGGTTCTGGTTTCTAGGTCTACCAAACCTGTAATGCGTTGGCGCAACGATTGTAATTCTGGCAAAATTGTCTCGCGTTGGTCTGCACAGACCAATTTTGAGGCGCTACTAATATCATCGGTGAGCGCCAGTTCCAACATCATCCGTGCAGTGGTGGCGGGTGTGCTACAAATGCGCCATTCACCTGCTTCACGAGTGGCATTGACAACATTGAGCTGGGTATCTGGTATACCAGAGGTGATTTTGATGAAACCGTTGGTGGGATTCCATTCGGTTACACTATATGCCAATTCGTTAAAATCGGCACTAGCACCTAATTCTGCACCCAATTGATAAAATGGATTCTCTGTGGCACTTCCGCGCAAATCTTCACACAGCAAGGCATTGGCAGATTCTGTTTGATTGTTTGCGCCCGCCTCTATAATTCCACGCAGGCTAATATCGGCAGAATTACAGATACGCCATTTGCCTTCTTCATAGACGGCGGTCATATAGGGGTAGGGTAATATATCGGTGAGTGCAATGGCTTGTGCGCTTTGTCCACCGCCCGAAATTTGCAAATTGCCCCCAATGCTAATATAGGCTTGGGTGGCGGTTTGTTCGGTCACAGTGAGTTCTATATCATCAAAAGCGACGGCAATAGCACTTGATTGAATGAAGAGTGGCGTGGTTGTTGGAAAGCGTAACCGAACTAATTCACGTTGGGTATTGCAAGTGAGGCTCAAAAGACGGTCTTGGTCGCCTTTGAAACTCGCATCCAAAAAGCCGATGATGGCATTTTGAGGGGAATCATCACCGCCCGCAGGAGAGGATGTTGTTGCACAGGCAGAAACCATCATACTGATGGCAATAGCCAGTATTGTAAGAAATCTTTTCATAGAACTCGCTCCATAGATGAGAAGCATCACAAAAATGCCATTATAACGTATTTTTACCGTCTGCTTAAAGTGTTATATCCTGTTAAATGAGATTGTCTCAGCTAAAATGAGAGAATAACAGGCGATTATGATGTTTTTATGGAGAGATTATGGGATTATCAACACAACGAGTCATGTTTTTTACCCTACTCATGTTATTGGTGATACTAGCGACTCGTGTGCCAACCGATACCGATACATGGTGGCATCTGCGTAGCGGGGAATATACCCTCACCAACGGGATGATTTATACCGACCCATTTTCTTTTAGCAACGAAGGAAAGACATGGGTCAATCACAGTTGGGGGTCTCAGATTATCTTATATACCGCATGGCAGGTGGCGGGCAATGTGGGCTTGGTGTTGTACACAAGTGTTTTGGCAGTGGTGGGGATGATGGCACTCTACCCGATTTGTGTGGGGACGGTGTATTTGCGGGCATCGGTGTTGCTGGTTGGGGCGATTACTGCTACCGTGTTTTGGTCGGCGCGTCCACAAATGATTTCATTCGCCCTCAGTGGCATTTTCTTATTGATTTTATTTCAGTATAAACGCAACCAGATAGACCGCTTGTGGCTGATTCCGCCCCTTATGCTTGTATGGGGAAATTTGCACGCGGGATTCACCATCGGGTTTATTTTTTTGGCGGGATTCATCGGCGGGGAGTTATTGGGTCATTTTTTTGCCAAAGATAAAACGGGCATTATCCCCATGCGTGGTATTGGGAAACTGATGCTCATCACCCTGTTATCGGTGGGGGCATTGGTGATAAATCCTTATGGCTTTGCGATGTTGCGTGTGCCATTCGACACGGTAAGTTTGGGCGTTTTGCGGAATTACATCGTAGAATGGCAATCACCAGATTTTCAACAACGGCAGACATGGGCATTTTTGGGGATGATATTTCTGCTCATCGGCTTATCTGGCATGGCAAAACGTGGGTGGGATTGGACAGAATATGGGCTGGTGTGTGGCACAGCATTTTTAGCTTTTATGTATGGGCGCAATATATCGCTGTTTGCGGTGGTTGCCACCCCCATTTTAAGCTATCATGCCGATGCGTTTCTCACCCAACAAGGTTGGCAAATCAAACCGCGCACCCGTATTTCTAAGGGACAATCGCGTCTCAATATGGCATTATTGGCATTGCTGGTGTTTAGCACGGTCATTAGCGTGTTAGCGGTCATATTGCCGACAACGATAGACAAAGCCCAACGTGACACCTTGCCGATTGCGGTGGCAGAATTTATCGCAGAAAATCCACCCACTGGCAATATGTTTAATAGTTATAATTGGGGTGGATATTTTGTGTTTGCCCTGCCCAATATTCCTGTTTATGTGGATGGGCGTACCGATTTATATGGTGACGAATTTCTCACGCGCTATTTGCGGACGGCATTGGGACAAAATGATTGGCGTGATGTATTGACGGATGATGATATTTCGTGGGTGGTCGTGGAAACGGGCAGTGGCTTGGCGCGACATCTGGCAGAAGAAGCTGGCTGGTCACAAATTTACCCCACCGATGACCATCCAGATGAAAAAGCGGTCATTTTTGTGCGGACATCAACCCCAGAGGAAGAATAATAACGATGACATCTCCTACTCCTATCACCCTCAAGCAACTCGGTTTATTGGGCGATTTTCGGTTATTGGTCATTTTATTCATCGGCTTTCGGTTGATGATGTTGATGGTCTATCAACCCCTCTTAATTGATGATGTAGAACGCGGTGTTGGGGCGCAGGGCGATAGGGTCTATCATTATCAACTATCCGCATTAACCGCAGACGGCGACTATCCGTTTTTGGATTGGTGGAGCGAATTTCCGCCCGTGTGGTATACACTCACCACGCTGGTCTATCAATCGCAAGGGCAGGCGGTGGACTATAGCACATGGTCGCTGATGATGGCGGGGATTATATTGATATTTGAAGTGGGGAATTTGTTCCTCATTCGTGCCATTGGCAAACATCTACACGGGGAACTCATCGGTATGTCGCTGGCGTGGGTCTATGCGTTGTTATTTGCCCCATTGGTGTTTGTATTCTGGAATTTTGAGGCGATAGTCGCCTATTTTTTGCTATTGGGTGTGTATTTCATCCTCAAAGGGCGCGATGTGCGCGGTGGGCTTGCCATTGGTATCGGCGCATTGACAAAATTCACCCCTGCGCTGATTTTTGGCGCGTTGTTTCGGTATAAACAAACCGCAAGCATCGCCAAAACGGTGTTGGTATCGGTGGGATTATTTGCGCTGGTATACGGTGTACTGATTGCCAACGCATCGGCAAATCAAAAAGATATTGGCTATGTGACTACATCGCTCACGGCACAATTTGGCAAAGCCTCGTATCAGACGGTATGGGCGCTTTTGGATGGCAATTTCCGCACGGGGAATTTTGGCACAGTAGAAAGTCATTATGACTTATCTGCCACCGAAGCGTTATATGGCAATCCCGCCGTGATTCCGTCATGGGTGCGACTGGGTGTGGCGGTGGCGATTGGGTTATTTGTGTTTTTGACTACACGGCGCATGGATGATAAGGGGTTTGTGGCGTTTGTGACCATCACCATATTGATATTTTTCTTGCAGGCACAAGGGTGGTCGCCACAGTGGTTAGCACAGATTATCCCGTTGGTGCTATTGTGCTTCCCGACCAAAAATGGCATTTTGACCACACTCGTCCTTGCAGGCGTAACCTTTGCAGAATATCCCGTATTGTTTATTCGCACAGGCGATACCGGTGGCGAAATCACAGGGGCGTTGATGACCCCGTTTGTGGGGATTATCATCTTGCGTACCGTGATTTTGGTGGCGTTGTGTGTGGCGCTGTATCTTAAATTACGCCAAGAGCCTGTTAAATGACCCAAAACGCGGTTTGGCGTGGGCGGATTCCCACATACGATGAACTCATGCTCCCTCTGTTGCAGATGGTGAGTGATGGCGAGGTTTATCAACTCAGTGGGGTGGTGAGTGAACTCGCCAGTTATCTGAATCTGAACGACCAGCAACGGGGCGAATTGCTCCCTAGTGGCAAGCGTACCCGTTTTGCAGACCGTATGAGCTGGGCAAAGACCCATTTGCAAAAGGCGCTGTTGATAGAGAGTGTTGGCTGGGGAAAATTTTGTATCACCAAGCGAGGAATATGGGCACTGAGCCAAAAACCCGCCCATATCACCCATCAATTGTTGATGCAATTCCCCGAATATGCCCAATTTGCCACACGGCGGGTTGTTGCACCCATAGAGACCATGATGCCCGCCCATGATGACTATGAACTCATGGCGATGGCACATCTGACCCCACAGGATATGATCGAAATGGCACATCAGAGCCTCATGGGGGATTTAGCGGATGAATTGCTAGAGATGATACTCAGCGCCCCGCCGAATTTTTTTGAAAAATTAGTGCTAGAATTGCTCGCGGCGATGGGCTATGGCGATGACAATAGCCCTGCACAAGCCGTTGGGCGCACAGGTGATGGTGGCATAGACGGCATTATTTATCAGGATAGATTAGGGTTGGATGTGGTATATGTCCAAGCCAAACGCTGGTCTCCAGAACGGGTCATTGGCAGACCAGACCTACAAGCATTTGTGGGTAGTCTGATGGGGGCGGGTGGCAAAAAAGGCGTATTTATCACCACATCACGTTTTTCTAGGGCGGCGGTGGCGTATGCCGATGATTTGCAACATCTTAAATTGGTGTTGATAGACGGCGCACATCTTACCCAATTGATGATAGAACACAATGTTGGTGTGGTCATCGAAAAACAATACACGGTTAAAATGGTCAACCGCGAGAAATTTGGGATATAGAGATTTAACATAACACAAAGGTAAAACAGCGATGAATCAATCCTTACGGTGGGCAATTGGCATGGCGATATTCATTGGCATCTTTATCGGTGCGGTGATATTGCATCATGCCACATTCACTTCGCAGGTGGCGGGGATGAATGATTTTATGTCGCGGTGGGAAGGGGCGCGGTCATTTTTTGTGGATGGTGTGAGTCCCTATAGCGACCAAGCCAGCCTGAATATTCAAACGCGCATTTATGGGCGTGCCAGCACCCCAGAACAAGACCCCGGATATTTTGTCTATCCGTTTTATACCGCCTTTTTGGTCGCGCCAACCGTCGGTATGGATTATGCGTGGGCATCTGCCGTGTGGATGGTGACATTAGAGGTGTGTTTGCTCTTAGCGATGGTGCTATTGCTGAATTTGTATGGCTATCAACCGAGTCCCGTTGTTTTTGCGCTCATCATGCTCTATGCCTTGCTGGAATATCCCGCAGGACGGGGATTATTTTTGGGGCAACCGAGTCATGTGGTGTATGCCTTACAAATTTTTACCCTATGGGCATTTTATCGCAAACAATGGGTGTGGGCGGGGATAGCCCTCGCTTGTGCCACATTTAAGCCACAGATGACCTATATGCTCGCACCATTATTATTGCTTTGGGGAATCCGTTATAAGCAGTGGGGTTTTATTGGCGCATTTGTGGGCATGTTCGCGTTACTCATGGGCGCATCTTTTGTGTTACAACCCGATTGGCTGGGCGATTGGTTCAATCAGATGCGCTTATATCCACAATATACATCTATTGCCTATCCCGATACGGGATCGCCTGTGTGGATTATTACCCAAGAATGGCTCAAATTGGGCGATATTGGCGAAATTGCTGTGAGCGCGGTGTTCATTGGTGTGATGTTATGGGGATGGTTTATGCTCCTCATCCAAAAACACACAGACCACTTTTTATGGGTGGTGGCGCTCACATTGGTCGTCACGCATTTGGTGGCACTTCGCACCGCCACCCCGCATTTTGTGATATTCAACCTCGTATGGCTGTTTTATATCCGAAAATTTAAGCCCCTATGGGCGATGATAATGGTGCTGGTGGGGATGGTTGCCCTATGGGGATTGTTTTTCATCACCGTTCAGGGACGCAATACCCTAGAACATCCTATGATGTTTTTGCCCACCTCATTTTTTGCCTTTGGCTTGCTCCTTATTACACGTAAATCGTGGTGGGCAGATGCGCCACCCCTAACAATCGGCGGTGAGAGATGAATCGTATCCATATTGGGTTATTCGCATTGGTGGCGGGTATCAGCGCCATTTTTCTCACACGGGGAATCATCTCTGCGCCAAATTATACCGATGCCTATTACTATCTCAATGTCGCTAACCGCATGGCAGATGGTCGCGGACTCACCGATGCGTATTTATTCACCTATATCGGCGCAACCGATAGCTTACCCCAACCGAGTCATTTATACTGGATGCCATTTGCCTCTTTATTAGCGGGTGTGAGCATGAGCGTGTTTAATGCCCCATACGATTATCTGGTGGCACAGTTACCCTTTATCGCACTCACATGGATGGCGGGCATGTTAGGCTTTTTTGTGGGGAATCATCTGGGAAAAACACCGCGTCATGCGTGGATGGGCGGATTGCTCACCCTGTTTAGCGGGTTTTATAGCCGTTATTGGGGGGTGATAGACGGTTTTGCGCCGTATGCAGTGGTGGGGGCGGGGGCGCTCATCATGGCGGGTTTGGCATTGGAAAGCCAGAATAGCCGTCGGCAAATGTGGTTATGGGGAGCATGTGGCATATTGGCAGGATTTGGGCATCTGACCCGCGCTGATGGGGTATTGTTGCTATTGGTGGCGGGGACTGTTTTGGCTTTTCATCCAGAAAAAAGGGCGACTAAACTCCGTTTGTTGATATGTCTGTTTTTAGGCTATATGCTCATCATGGGGGGGTGGTTTATTCGCAATATGAGTGAAATCGGTTCACCATTGCCTGTGGGTGGGGTGCAGGGGATATGGTATCGGGAATATGACGACCTATTTGCCTATCCGCCCATCAACACGCCACAGACCTTTTTTGAGGACGGCTTGGGTGTGCTGTTTGAGTCGCGCTGGACAGCATTCACCCAAAATTTGTTGACCTTTATCGCTGTGCAGGGGATGATAATCATGACCCCGTTCATGTGCCTTGCCTTATGGAAACGGCGGAAAAATCGGTTTTTATGGGTATTTGCGTTATATGCGGTGGCATTGCATGTGGCGATGACCGCTGTTTTTCCCTATCCAGGGTATCGTGGTGGATTATTGCACTCTGCAATTGCACTTATCCCATTTTGGGGTGTGTTGGGTGTGTTGGGGATGGATGATGTGGTAGATTGGATGTCTGCACGATTACATCATTGGAAGCCTATTCGTACCAAACGGATTTTTTCGGCGGGATTATTGGGCTTGGCGATGATACTGACGGTGAATATCGCCCTTTCTGCGCGTGCATATCCCAGAACCCCTGCATTATATACCGACCTCAAAACCAATTTGCCCATAGATGCCGTATTGCTCATTAACGATACCCCCGCATTATATTATCATACTGGCTTGGCGGGGGTCGTCATCCCCAATGCCGATGTGAGCGTCATCCCAGAATTGGCGAGAAGTTATGGCATTACGCATGTGGTGATAGAGACCTTTCGGGATGGTGTCGCTGTGCCAAAACGCTTTGGCTTTGCGCTAAATAACCCACCCGAATTTTTAATTCGTTTATCAGATACCCAATTTAGTGGAGCAGTTGTCTATGAAATTCGTCCGTGACGGTGTATTTATCCTTTTGGCAGGTGTGCTGGTCGCGTTATATGCCCTGAGTACCACAGGGTTTCCGTTGGATGATAGCTGGATTCACCAAGTATATGGGCGCAATCTCGCGCAATTGGGACAGTGGGCATTTATACCAAATGTGCCGAGTGGTGCATCTACTGCTCCCGTTTATACCCTGCTGTTGGCACTTGGCTATGCGTTGAATATCCCGTATATGCTTTGGACACATGCACTAGGAGCATTGGCATTGGCTGGCGCGGGGATGATTGGCGCACGCATGGCAGATATGCTCTATCCCAAATTGACGCATATCGGCTGGATAGGCGGGTTATCGTTGATTGGTTCATGGCATTTAATTTGGGCGGCGGCATCGGGCATGGAGACGATGTTATTTTGCACCTTGCTCCTCTTAGCGATTTGGCTGGTATGGCGCGAGGCACAGGGATATTTGGTGATGACTACCCGTGCCATTATATTACGTGGGGCAGTTTGGGGAGTGGTCATAGCGATTGCCACCGCGACCCGTCCAGAAGGGGTGATGATTGCATTTATTTTAGGTGGTGCGCTTTTGATAGCACGCCCCCATCCGTACTTTCGGCAGACTATTTTATGGGCGATTGGGGCGGGGGTGATGGCACTTATCGCTATTAGCCCATATCTGCTCAATAATCTCTATTTGAATGGGTCACTATTGCCCAATACATCCGATGCGAAATATGCCCAAATCGCGCCGTTATTACGAGTTCCCTATACCACACGACTGGTTAACATGATTCAGCCACTTTTGGCAGGGGCGCAACTCTTTTTGTTCTTTGGGTTGATATATTATCTGGTGATGATGCGCTCACATGGGCGAAAAATTGTGGTATATATTGCTCCGTTGATATGGTCTGTGGCGCTGATAGCATTGTATGCCGCCCGTTTGCCTGTATCGTTTCAACATGGGCGGTATCTGATTCCCGCCTTGCCGATGGTTATCCTATTGGGGACAATCGGCATGGTGATGATGGTCATCCATTGGCGAGAGAGTGTTCTGGGGCGGGTGGTATCGCGCTCATTGGCGTTGGCGACCATTTTGATGATGGTGTCGTTTGCGCTGATTATTGGACGCAATGTGTTTATTACCGATACCGCCATCACCAACGAAGAAATGGTAGATTTGGCGCTGTGGATTGAGGCAGAACTCCCCAAAGACCAGTTATTGGCTATTCATGATGTTGGGGCGGTGGGTTATTTTGCCCCGCGCCCGTTGTTGGATATTGCAGGACTGATTTCGCCAGAGGTGATTCCGCTTATCAATCAGCCAGACGCATTATGGGCGTATATCGAAGCACAAGGGGCAGATTATCTCATGGCATTTCCCAACCAAATCCCCAATGATAATCCCAATGACCCGCGCCTGTGCTTGGTCTATCAATCTGATGGAAAGACAACGCCAAATCTTGGTGAGGCAAAAATGAGTATTTATCGCCTTAATTGGCTTAGAGCGTCATGTTGAATTTATGAAAAAGTTATAAAATTATTCAGATATGGCATACTATTCAGGTAGAATAACAACATGAATGAATTCTTTGATAAACTCAATACACTCATCCGAGTGAAATTTAGCGATTTGTTGGGCAGTTCACCACAGAGTGATGCCACCGATTTATCTCACCAACATTCGGCGCGTCCCATAGACCGTGTGGCACACGATGCGGAAAAATTGCGGGAGCGTGTGAATGATGCGGTTGGCTATGAAAAGAAATTGCAGTCGCAGATAGATGATATTTATAAGCAACTGCCCATACTCGACCGCCAAGCCGATGAAGCCACCGAAAAAGGCAATGAAGCGATGGCACGTCATTTCATCGAAAAAATTAG
This sequence comes from Anaerolineae bacterium, assembly GCA_034436595.1. GTDB lineage: Bacteria > Chloroflexota > Anaerolineae > Aggregatilineales > Phototrophicaceae. The sequence continues at coordinate 13,869 of DAOTUO010000197.1, forward strand.
CCACTTGCAAGACCGACTGACCATGCTCGAAAAAGATTTATCAGAGCATCAGCAACTCGCCCAAGACCTCATGCACAAGGTCAATTTGCTAGAGGCGACCATTGCCGATATTCAGGCACAAAAAGCGACAGGGGAATCTGGGACAGATGATGCAGTTTATCAGAAAAAAGCAACCGATAAATTATCGGATTTGGTCAACGATACCCAACGGCGGATTCAGACATTGGGCGATAAAATTATGGTACGCAAAGCCACCTTACAGACCCAAACCGATGAAACCCCACCATCAATCTCATCTGATGCGCCGACAGATGCCGATATTGAAGATGATTTAGAACGTCGTCGCAATCGGTTGAGCAAAAAATAACCTGACAGATTATGCAAGTGATGGATGGCTTATGATAACATCGCATATTTACATGATTTTAATTGTTGCAGGTGACTATGGTGTCATCAATTGTATACGCCAAGCCCTGCCCAAAAGCCGCTTTCAGTTGCATTTTGCCTACACACACCGCGATGCACTATTCGCTTTAGAATCACATGTGTTTGATGGAATCATTACCGATTCACGCATGGTTGACCGTTATTCTGGGGATTGGACACTCGCCGTTATCCAAAATAAATCGCTAAAGAAGCATCATGTGGCGTATGTTGCGGATAGCGAAAAAATTCCGCAGGTGAAGATTTTAACCCCCATTCTCTTTACCGAGCTAGACCCGCGTAAGGTCATGCGCTTGATTGCCGATGTTTTTTCATTACCAGAAGGGCTTGGAGATACTGTGTCATTGCTGTTGCCTAAAGATGTCACCATAGACCAACATTTGGCACGAAAAATCGAAGAGGTCAACACCTTATTTGCCCTGAGCCGTTCATTGACACAAAGCCTCGATTTGGTGCAAGTCCTCAATCGGGTGATTGAATCGGCTCAATATCTCACGTATGCCGATGAATCGGTCATTTTATTGACAGAAGATGACGGGTTATATTTGCGGGCGCAAATTAGTCGGCAAACACCCTCAGCCCAGAATTTACACCTATTGACACAAGATAAAGTGGCAACTGAGGTGAATAGAACAGGGCAACCCATTTTGGTGAATGAGACCAATTATCGTAAATATGGGTTATCAAAAACATCCGCCGCCCTTTATGTCCCGATTATCCTCAAAGAACAGGTGAGTGGGGTTTTGGGGGTGAAAAATATTACAGAGGATGTGGCATTTAACGATAATCAGTTGCATCTGCTCACCAATTTGGCGACCTTTGCCGCCATTGCCATCGAAAATGCGCGTGTGCATCAAGATTTGGCACAAAGCCTAAAAAGCCTAAAAGCCGCACAAACCCGTTTGGTGCATACTGCCCGTCTGTCTGCGATGGGGGAATTGGCATCTGTGGTTGCTCATCAGATGAATAACCCACTCACCACCATCATCGCAGAGACCGAACTGATGCTGGCAGATGAACCGCCAAATTCGCCCAGACGTGGGTCATTGCAAGCGATTGCCCGCACGGGCAGACGGGCGGCGAATGTTGCACGGCGGTTGTTGGCGATTGCCCGTCCTGTGGATATTAATGCCGCGCCCGATTTTATAGATATTGTGGATAGTCTGCGTGGGGTATTATCGTTATTGCAACCGCATATCGAACATCGAGGAATTCAACTAGTGATTGATTTGCCACGCCAACGAGTCCCACCTGTGCGGGCGGTTAAAGGGCAATTAGAAGATATTTGGCTCAATTTACTCATGAATGCGTATGATGCGCTCTATGGGCAAAGTGGCGCAAAAATTGGTGTACAAGTAAGGCAATTGCCAGAAGATGGGCAAGTCGAGATTGTGGTGTGGGATAATGGTCCGGGAATTTTGCCAGAAATCCAAGAAAAAATCTTTAGCCCATTTTTTACCACTAAGCCAATCGGGGAAGGTACTGGGCTTGGATTGCATATCTGTCGTGAGGTGGTGGGCAATCTGGGCGGGACAATTCGGGTAGAAAGTATTCCCCATGAACTCACCCAATTTATTATTTGCCTATTAACAGAAAATCGCCTCTCTAGCATTTCTGATTATAACAAGGCATAATTAAAATAATCATTGGCTCGAAAGGATGATAGACGATGGCACATATTTTAGCGGTAGACGATGACCCAGATGTTTTGGAGACACTCTCCAGGGTTCTACAACGCGAAAATTTTGAAGTAACTTTGCTCAATGCGGGTAGCAAAGCATTGGCATATTTAGAGACGCGCAAACCCGATTTGCTCATGCTGGATATTATGATGCCAGAAATGGATGGCATTAGTGTATGTCGTCATGTTCGCAGAGACCCACGATTTATTTCGCTTCCTATCTTATTTCTGACTGCAAAAGGCTCTACAGATGATGTGGTAGAGGGTTTAGATGCGGGTGCAGATGATTATATCATCAAGCCCTTTGAACTCGCAGAGTTGCGGGCGCGTGTCTATGCCCTATTGCGACGCGGAGCGCGTGCCAAAGAAGCAGGCGCAATTTTGCAAGTGCATAATTTACGCCTCGATTCCGATACCTACCATGCGTATGTTAATGAACATGCCATCCCACTCACCGCAACCGAACATCGGCTGTTGCGTCACTTTATGGAAAACCTAGACCAAGTATTGTCGCTTACCCATTTGCTACAAGCGGTGTGGGAATATCCCCAAGACACGGGCGACCCCGATTTGGTGCGGGCGCATGTCCGCAATCTACGCTCCAAAGTTGAATTAGACCCCAACCGTAAATATATCCGCACCATTCATGGGGTGGGGTACATGATGTCATCCACCTAGATTTTTTACGAAAAAATAACAGGGTGTGATAAATTGCACCCTGTTTATGAAGATTTATACGCCATTTATGAAAAATTTATGAATTTAGTATTGAAATAGTGTGAATAATGGCTTTATTGAGCTATAATTTATGTAATGTGTATATTTGCTTATATTTATCCATGAAAGAATCCTTGTTATGTACCGTATATTAATTGCAGACGATGATACAACCATGCTTCACATGGTGGAAGAAATTTTAGATTTAGAGGGTTATATCGTCTATACGGCGGATAATATCGAAGAAGTGTTAGCTTTAGCCAAAACCCAAGCCCCAGACCTCTTTTTGCTCGATTTTGCATTGGGGGTTCAGAGTGGTTTGGAATTATGCAAGCAATTGCGTTTGTTGCCAGAGACATCAGAGACCCCCATTCTGTTTCTGACAGGGCAATTCGAGTCGCAATATGCGGTGGCGGCATTAGAGGCGGGTGCAGATGATTATATCCGCAAGCCATTCGCTGTTAAAGAACTCACGGCACGAGTCCGTGCGAATTTGCGCCGTGTGCCATCCAACGCAAAGGGCTATCCTCTTTTGAGATTGTATCCAGAGACACAACAAGTCTTTTTGGATTCTAAAGAAATTTATCTGACCAAAATCGAATTTAATTTACTCCAGTTTATGGTCATAGAATCTAAACGGTGGCACGCGACTGAAGATTTATTAGCAGGTGTTTGGAATTATACCGATGGCATGGGTGATACAGCATTGGTACGCAATCATATCCGCAATTTGCGCCGTAAATTAGAGACAGACCCAGACCATCCCACCATTATCCAATCCAGACATGGGCGTGGGTATACGGTGCGGGCGCAAGTTTTGATGGATAACCTTTCTGCGACAGGGTAAAAATATTTACCCTTGTCATTTTCCTTACCATTTTGTTATGATGTTCAGCATCGTTTTCGAGTATGGAGGATTATTATCCGCGCCATTTTCGGGGAAACAGATAGCGCAAGGACTCATCACACAGGTGAGTTGACGAGGTGACGGTTCACTTATAGCGATATAGGTGACAGGCATATTCCCTAGATATGCCGAAAATCGAGAGTTCAGCGGATGCCGTCAGGGTGCTTCCACCACCCTTTGTCTACCTTCCCCGCATAGTAAAAGCGACCCACAAAATCATGAGGCGACTCATCGGACAAGTGGCAAGCATGTGGATTTTTGCAGAAAACTGCTTTCTGTATTGAATTTGACCCTGCATAGCGCGGCAGGGGTATTTTCTATTTTATTTGTCATAATAAAATAAGGAGACTACCTGTATGTGCGGTATCGTTGGATATATCGGCGCTAAAAACGCCACGCCTATTGTGTTAGATGGATTGGGACGGCTTGAATATCGTGGATACGATTCTGCGGGTATTGCCGTTTTGCGTGATGGCGAGTTTGATATTCGGCGTGATGTTGGCAAATTGGCTAATTTACGAAAAAAAGTGAATAAAAATCCGCTTGCTGGCAATTTGGCGATTGGTCATACTCGTTGGGCAACACACGGTGTTCCCGCAGAACGTAATGCTCACCCCCATATCAGCATGAATGGTGATTTTGTCGTGGTGCATAATGGCATCGTGGAAAATTACTTGGAATTGCGCGAAGAAATGATGGCAGAAGGAGTCACTTTTGTCTCTGATACCGATACAGAAGTGATTGTGCAGTTGATAGAACGCTATGCCCACTCTGGCATGAAGGCGACTTTTCCAGAGATGGTGCGTTTGGCGGTCAAACGGTTGCGTGGCGCTCATGCCATTGTCGTCTTGAGCAAATCAAACCCCGATATGATGGTGGCTGTGCGAATTGGCAATGCGGGTGGTGTGGCGTTGGGAATTGGCGAGGGAGAAAACTTTATCGCATCCGATATTCCCGCCATTCTAGAACATACCCGCCACATGATTTTTCTGGAAAGCCTGCAAATGGCAGTGGTACGCCAAGATAGCTACCAGATTTTTGGGTTAGATGGTGTGGAGATTCATCCCGATATTCACACCATTGCATGGGACCCTGTGAGCGCCGTGAAAGGCGAATACAAACATTTCATGCAGAAAGAAATTGCCGAACAAGCCCGTGCTATTACCGATACACTCGGTGGGCGTGTGGATTTTGAACACGGCAAAGTGGTGTTACCAGACCTCAATCTCACACCAGAACATGCCAAAGCTATCACCCGTTTGGTCACAGTTGCTTGTGGGACAAGTTATTATAGTGGCTTGGTGGGCAAGTTTTTCATCGAAAAAATCGCGCGGTTAAATGTGGAAGTGGATTATGGGAGTGAGTATCGTTATCGTGACCCCATCATAGATGCCAACACCGCTGTGCTTGCTATCACCCAAAGTGGCGAGACGGTAGATACATTAGCGGCGATGGAAGAGGCACGCGGGAAAAAAGCTACTGTGTGGAGCATTGTCAACGCCATTGGTAGCCAAGCCATGCGCGTGTCTGATGGCTATATCACCATGAACGCGGGACCAGAAATTGGCGTGGCATCCACCAAAGCCTTCACCACTAGTATTGTTGACCAATATCTGCTGGCGGTGTATTTAGGGCAACTGCGCGGAACGCTCACCGAAACCCAACGGAAGGGATTGGTGCAAGATGTCGCTAAACTTCCCGCCTTGATGGGGAAGGTGATGGAGCAGGACAAACGCATCCATGAATTGGCGGGATTATTGCATCACTATACCGACTTTTTGTTTTTGGGACGTGGGATTAATTATCCTATCGCGCTAGAAGGGGCATTGAAGCTCAAAGAAATCAGCTATATTCATGCCGAAGGCTATCCCGCAGGCGAAATGAAACACGGACCGATTGCACTCATAGATGAAAATATGCCTGTGCTGGCGATTACCCTGCAAGATGATGTCTACGATAAAATGCTGTCACAGGTCGAACAGGCAAAGGCGCGTGGGGCGGTGGTGATTGCCCTCGCCACAGAAGGCGATATGCTCATCGCACAAAAAGCCGACCATGTGATTTATATCCCCAAATGCCCACCGATGCTCAACCCAGTGGTGGCGGTTGTGCCATTGCAACTCTTGGCATATCATATCGCCGTATGGCGTGGGGCAGATGTTGACCAACCTCGTAATTTGGCAAAAAGTGTGACTGTGGAATAACCTATTGTTGTGGCAGGTATATTATTGTTGCCTGCCACGATTTATCCCCTAAAATAACCATTCTGGACGGTCAAACCCCGCATATTCTTGAATTGCGCCGTAGATGTGCATGGCGAGTTCTGTGCTATAGACTCGTAAGGTGCAAATGCCATTTTCAAGCCGATTTTTGCGACTATTGCTACCTTGCTTGACATTGATATTTCGCATATTTTGTTGGGTTAGCCCCAATATGCGAAGCCAATAAGTCGTCATTCGTTCCCATTCTGCTTTATCATGAGTATGGCAATGAAGAATAACAATAAAATCTTCTTCGGGAATATTCATCTCTTGGCGTAAAAATCGGATGAATAATTTCATCATTTCTGGGTCAGAATTGACAAAAATGATGCTACTACGCCCTTTTGCACCTTCTGCCCAATACAACATACACCCAACTTCATGTAAACCCCGTTGTTCACGGGCGTTAGCGCGACCTTCTTCTTGCCATAATTTTCGTTGTGTGAGGGCTTTTGTATAATTGGTTTTTGACCCATTGAGTTGTGCTGGTGTGCGATGTTGATTTTGTTTGAGGGTTTCAATTTGGGCGGGAGTGAGTTCTATATCACACACCCAATGACTGACAGAACTCTTAGCTACACCTAACTGTTTGGCAATGGAGATAATCGAAATACCTTGTGCGCGTAATTGACGGGCTTGTTCGCGTGTTTCTCGTTTGACGACCATTGTGTTTTACCCCACGATGGATAATTTTGCGATGCACCTATTATAACACAAAAACTCCCATTAAGGGAGTCCTTGTTGTTTTGTAATATGTGGTGATAGCTGGACTTGAACCGGCGACCTACGCATTATGAGTGCGTCGCTCTAACCAACTGAGCTATATCACCATTTTTTAGTGGAAATAAAAAGTTGCGGGGGGAGGATTCGAACTTCCGACCTTCAGGTTATGAGCCTGACGAGCTGCCACTGCTCTACCCCGCACATAACGTATATAATATCATGGCAACGTTATGCTGTCAATGGGGATTAGGCAAATTATCTAGGTAATCTGCGATAGGACTGGCAGATAGATAAGCAGGCTTTTGTATCTATCTGCCAGCATAACGTGAGATTATTTAGGCATCATCTGTATCAATGGCGGTGTGTGTCACCACATACACATCATCGAGCGATGCCCCTTGCGAGCCAGCAATCCGCATAAAGCGTTTTTGGAATTGCATGGTGGCATACGCGGTAAATTCATCTAATTGCAACCCAAATGGCACAGGGTCATAGAGCGCAAACGCTTCTGTGATAACACCTAATGCGGGCATGAGTAGGGTATTCATGGTATTTTCTGCTACTTCCCACAAGGTGGGATTTTCTGCGACCAGCCGTGAAATCAGGAAAATGCCGTAGGCGAGATGCCGCGATTCGTCTTGTTTGAGTTTATCAATGGTGGCGCAAGTGGCGGGCATGAGGTTATTATTTCGCAAAACGGTATAGTAACTATGATAGCCCGTTTCTGCTAATACCCCCTCCACAATCATATTATAGGTCACAGACGCGACCAGTTGTGCTTCTGGCGATTGGTCAACCGTGAGCCGATTGAGTGCAGTGGGAAGTGCCTCATAAAAAATGGTCTTATAACTCTCTTGATGAAAACGACTCAGGTTATCGGCGGGGACACCTGCCACTTCGGTAAAAAACCGATTGAAAAAATCCACATGCTTTGCCTCTTCCCATAAGAATGTGGTGAGGAACATTTCTTCTTCAATGCGACCCTCTTTGGCGATGCTCATAATCAGGGGAAGCAGGTCGAGTGTGACCGCTTCTTCACCCGCTTGGAAAATAGAGGTGAGGTGCAATAAAATTTCTTGTTCATCGGGCTTGAGGGCTTGCCAATCTTTTTTATCTTGAGAAAAATCTATGTCACTCGGATTCCAAATCCCATATTTTTTCGCTTTTTCAAATAATTTCATGGGGGGACTATTGCGGTCTAATCCGCGTGTGGTGGTCGCAAAGGCGGTTCTGGGAGTCATTTCTAGGGTCATGGTCATTCCTCTAAGGATAATCAACACATCGTTTGATTATACCCCCGATAGCCTATTTTTGCATCAAAATATTGACAAAATAGAACTTGTGTACTACCATGATAACAATATATTTGTGCCACCAAAGGATATAGATAGATGACCACACCACGCCCTGTTCAACTGAGTCACCTGCGCCAACTGGCAATCACCAAACAATACTTGCACGATGCCCAAAATCCTACATTTGCCGATGTGGTTGCTTCTATTGGATGTTTGCAATTAGACCCCATCAGCGCCGTTGCCAAAAATCACCGACTGGTGATGTGGAGCAGGGTGGGTAATTATGATATGGGGGCGCTATCTGACTTTATTTATGGTGAGAAGCAGATGTTTGAATATTGGGCACACGCCGCTTCGTTGGTGCTATCAGAAGATTACCCCATTCACCGCCATTGGATGAATTTATATCCGCATCCACAGGGGCGTGTGCAAGCATGGATAAATGAATTGGGCGAAAAAGGGGTTGCGCTGAAAAATACCATATTAACCCGTTTGCAAAATGAGGGTGCATTGCCCTCACGCGCCTTTGAAGGAGGGGAGAAGGGCGGGGTATCGAGTAGCTGGACGGGCGAATCTATGCTGAATAAGATGATTGATTATTTGTGGTGTCGTGGGGAAATTTTGGTCGCCAAGCGTGAAGGTAATCAACGTTGGTGGGATATTGCCGAGCGATGCCTGCCCACATCCGCCCCACGTCATGTATTCTCTGAGGAAGAAGTGGTCTCGATTGCGATACAAAAAGCCATACGTGGCTTAGGCATTGGTACTGTGCCACATATCAAAATCCATTTTACGCGCAATAGTTACCCTAAATTAGATACTATCCTCAAAAAATTGGTGGCAGATGGAATTGTTATCCCCGTCAAATTGATGAATGACACAAGCGAGATGCGCGGGGCATATTATCTCCATTCGGCAGATTTAGCGACACTAGAATATATTGAGCGAGGCGGATTTGCCCCCAAAACGGTGTTGCTATCGCCATTTGATAACTTGATGTGTGACCGTAAGCGCACAGAAGAATTATTTGACTATTTTTATCGTATCGAAATTTATGTGCCACAGGCAAAACGGCAATATGGATATTATGTGTTATCTATTTTGCAGGGGGATAAATTCATTGGTCGGATAGACCCTCGCATGGAGCGCAAAACGGGTGTGTTGCATATCAATGCCGTTCATGCCGAGCCAAATGCCCCAGACGATAATGGCACAGTGATGGCGATTCGTGGTCAGATAGATGCATTAGGGGCATGGTTGGGTGCGAAAGAAATTCGGTATTCATCAGTTATTCCATCACAATGGGAGGGGATAACTAGATAAATATCGCATTAGCTTTTTAGCGCACGCAACATATCTAAAATTTCAATTGGATTTGGTAATGGACTATTCCATAGTACACTCGTTTTTATTGCGAAATGCGGTAATAGCGGGGCGCTATAAAGCGATATCTCATTCATGGATTGTGCTTCATAAATATTTTCTGTATTGAGCCGATGAAAACTAGTAATGCGCCGTTTAGGGTCAATAATCCAATACTCTTTAACCCCGCCTTGCTCATATTCAGCAAACTTTTCGTCATAGTCCACTGCGATACTACCAAAAGAAACAATCTCAATACAAATATCAGATGCACCCTTCATCCCATTTTCTGTAAGGTTTTGAATGTTATCGCCTAAAATAATTTGAATATCAGGTTGCCGATAGGATGGAGTTGTTGGTAATTGCATTGTGAATGGATCGCCAACGACAATTCCTTTAGGATTTGGATTAAGTGCAAAATAAGATGTAAATAATTGCTTGAAATAGATTATTAATAGCTCGTGAATCAATGATACTGGCGACATCTCAAATATCTCCCCATTCACCCATTCATAATGCTTATCGGCATATTTTTCCAGATAGTCTTCTGCCGAAATATATGGCTTCGCCGATGCTACTTGTTCATTTGGTGGAATTATCACATCAGACATGATTCTCATCCTCTCTACACATATCCATATCATACCATAGTTTGCATTTTGTGATATTTTGCGGTTAAATAACCATCAAAATAATTTTGAATGACTATTTTCCACAAAAGGATAAATCAATATGTCTGATATTCGCATGAAACGGCTGGCGAAGGTGCTGGTAAATTATTCCACAGGCGTGAAAAAAGGGGATTGGGTGGGGATTTTGGGTGATGTCGCCACACTGCCGATTTTGCGCGAAGTGTATGCCGAAGTGATTCGGGCAGGGGGTAATCCTAGCTTGATGATGAGCGATGAGACCATCTCCCGCACCTTTATGCGCGATGCCGATGATGACCAGATGGCATGGTTAGACCCCACCATGAGCCAATATATTGATAAGGGTGATGTGTATATCCGTGTCGGGTCATCGGTGAATACCCGCGCCATGACCAATATTAGCGCGGCGCGGATGCAAAAGGTGTCTGGCGCACGCCGTACATGGCTCGATACTCGCTTAAATCGGTCGGCAAAGGGTGAATTTCGCTGGGTTGGCACATGGTATCCCACCGATTCTAGCGCCCAAGAAGCCAATATGAGCCTCGAAGATTATGCCGATTTTGTCTATGGGGCGACATTTTGTGACAAAGAAGACCCAGTTGCCGAATGGAATAAAATATCGGATATGCAACAACAAAAAGTGGATTGGCTGGCAGGGAAAAAACAAGTTGTCCTTAAGGGTCCCAATATTGATTTGTCACTAAGCATCGCAGGGCGGACATTTATCAATAGCGATGGCAAACACAATATGCCCAGTGGCGAAATTTTTACGGGTCCTGTAGAAGATTCGGTTAATGGGTGGGTGCGCTTTAGCTATCCGTCTATCGTGGGGGGACGTGCCGTGAGTGGGATTGAACTCAAATTTGAGTCGGGGAAGGTGGTTTCTGCCAAAGCCGAACAGAATGATGAATTGCTTCAAGCCCAACTGAATACCGATGCGGGTGCGCGGTATTTGGGCGAGTTTGCCATTGGCACTAATTTCGGCATCAATAAATTCACGGGCAATATTTTATTTGATGAAAAAATTGGTGGCACAATTCACATGGCAATTGGCATGGGCTATCCCGAAACGGGCAGTGTGAATAAGAGTGCTGTCCATTGGGATATGATATGCGACATGCGCGATGATAGCGAAATCCATGTGGATGGCGATTTGTTGTATAAAAACGGGCAATTTAGTGTGTAGGGGAAATTTTCTAAAATAAGATGTTGGGGACGGCAAAAATACCGTCCCGACATCTATATTTATGTGCTAACTAAAGAAATATTCGCTGTTAGTGTCTTTTTCTGCCAACATGCCCCGCAGATCAAATAATTGGTCACGGAGTGCCGCCGCTTTTTCAAATTCGAGTGATTGAGCGGCGCGTTTCATCTCTTTTTCCAGTTCTTTAATCATCTTATGCAATTCGGCGGCGGTCATCTCTTCTACCTGTTCTTCTGGCTTGCCACCTTGCTCACCCCTAATGCGGGCGGTGAGGTCTTTAATCTCTTTGACGATGCTGGTCGGCTTGATATTATGCTCGGTGTTATACGCCTCTTGAATCGCCCGCCGACGGGTGGTCTCATCTAGCGCCCGTTTCATGGAATCGGTCATATTATCGGCGTATAAAATCACCTTGCCTTCGATATGACGCGCCGCTCGTCCGATAATTTGGACAAGTGCCGATTCTGAGCGTAAGAAACCCTCTTTATCCGCATCTAAAATCGCTACCAATGACACTTCTGGCAGGTCAATCCCCTCACGCAAGAGGTTAATGCCAACGACCACATCATACACACCCAAACGTAAATCGCGCAGAATATCAATGCGCTCCATCGTATCAATTTCGGCATGAAGGTGATGTGCCTTAATGCCCATCTCGTTAAAATAGCCCGATAATTCTTCTGCCATGCGTTGGGTGAGGGTGGTGACGATAGCGCGTTGCTTGTTTTTTATCCGTAATGCCACTTCTTGAAGCAGGTCATCAATTTGCCCGTTGGTGGGGCGCACAAAGCATAGTGGGTCTAAAATCCCTGTTGGGCGGATGACCTGCTGGACAATTTGCTGGCTTCTTTCCCGCTCATACACGGCAGGGGTGGCGGTGGTATAGATGGTCTGATGTATTCTCTCTCGAAATTCATCAAAGTTGAGCGGACGGTTATCCAACGCACTCGGCAATCTAAAGCCATAATCCACCAATGTCTGCTTGCGTTGCCTGTCGCCGTTATACATCCCGCGCACTTGGGGCAGGGTCATGTGACTTTCATCTACCACCAGCAAAAAGTCGTTTGGAAAATAATCTATCAGAGTATGGGGTGGGCTTCCTACTGGGCGTTGGTCAAAATGGCGTGAATAATTTTCGATACCTGTGGTGAATCCCACTTCACGGAGCATTTCGAGGTCATAGCGGGTCCGTTGTTCGATGCGTTGTGCTTCGACCAATTTGTCTTGTGACTTAAAATATTTGATTTGGTCTTCTAGCTCATGCTCAATATCCCATATTGCTTGGCGCGTTTTTTCTTCATCAGTGACAAATTGCTTGGCGGGCAAAATGGTCACTTGGTTGTATGTCCCCAAAACTTCACCTGTGATGGGGTCAAATTCGCTGATGCGCTCAATGTCATCGCCAAACATCGCCACACGATATGCCGTCTCTAAATACGCGGGATAAATTTCTAATGTATCGCCACGCACACGGAAATTCCCACGTTCTAGCACCATATCGTTACGTTTATATTGAATCTGCACCAATTTGCGGAGGATAATATCACGGCGCAAATTCGCCTCCCCAACATTGAGTTCTACCCGTGTTTTGCGCCATGCTTCGGGGTCACCGATGCCATAAATACACGATACCGATGCCACAATCACCACATCGCGGCGCGTCATGAGTGATGCGGTTGAGGATAGGCGCAAACGCTCGATGGTTTGGTTGATGTCGGTCTGCTTTTCGATATGCAGGTCAAAGCGTGGGACATAGGCTTCTGGCTGATAATAATCATAATAGCTGACAAAGTATTCCACTGCATTTTTGGGGAAAAATTCTTTGAACTCGGCATAAAGCTGTGCCGCGAGTGTCTTATTGTGGGCAAGGATGAGGGTCGGTTTTTGGGTCGCCTGAATGATTTGACCCATTACGTAGGTTTTTCCCGTACCCGTAGCTCCTAGTAATGTTTGGTCGGTATAACCTTTATGGATACCTTCAACAAGTTTTTCAATGGCTTTGGGCTGGTCGCCTGTGGGCTTAAATTCAGACACAAGTTCAAATGGGGGCATACGCTACGCTATCCTTTTTGCATATCATGGCTGAACTTTTATTATAGCACAAAATTGCGGATTAGTGAACTTGCCACATACGAAATTGTGCTATAATGACGCTAAACACGAGGCATAACCATGACCAATATTCAACTATCACCACTCACATTAGAGGATTATTTTATTCTCGCAGACCAAACCGATGACCAAACAGAATTCATCAATGGGGAGATGATTGTCATGACCCGTCCCACACCCGCGCATCAGATGATTTCTGGGTTGATATTCGTGTTTCTATGGTTCTGTATCCGAAAAATTGGCGGAAAAGCCTATCAGGATGTGGAAATGGTGTTTGATGATGAAAACAGTGTCGCGCCTGATGTGGTGTATATCGCCAAAAACAACCCACGCTGTCAAATAACCGATAAGTGGTTGTATGGTGTCCCAGATTTAGCCGTCGAAATTTTATCGGCATCCACAGGCAAACGTGATAGGGGCGAAAAATATCATTTGTATGAAAAGTATGGTGTGGCAGAATATTGGCTGATTGACCCCGCCAATCAATATGTAGAAGTGTTTATCCATGTTGATAGTGCCTATCGGCGACTTGGGGTGTTTGCACCCGATGACACCTTTTCATCACCCGTTTTGGGGCAATTGGTGGATGTAGCGGCAATTTTACGTGAGGTGGATTAACGATATTCCTCGCGCTAAAATTCGATTTCTAGCCCTGCACCATAGGCATCATTATTCACCCCAAGAGCCACGCGCCCCACATATAACACATCCCCCGCACCAATCGGCAGGCGAATTGGCGCACGTCCATTCACAATCCCCACAATAAAGCGCAATCCTGCCTGTTCACAGGCTTGTATGACTTGTGGGGTGATGTGCGTTTCAAGCGCGATACCGTGTTCTGTCCAACCCCGAAATTCATCCTATAGGGCAACGTCTTGTGCCAAATCGGGGCGGGTGATATACGCGAATGACCCTTTCATCTGGCGTTCTACCAGCGAATTTTTCATCGCGCCAAAATATTCTAGGATGACGGGATTTTGCCCCTGTACGGCGGTGAGGTCGTCTATGGTGATGAGGATGGGTTTTTCTGGCAGGGTTTTGAGTCCTAACAAGGCGCGTTCAAAATCGGCGTAGTGGATGCCTGTACAGTCGTTTTGTAGGAGATAATCGAGAATATCGGGCAAAATCCAGCGATGCCGACTGTGGAGCATGAGCGATGCTGGGAGGGGGATTTGGATCGGCAGGGCAGATTCATTGTCATGGTATAGGCGAGGGTATTCCCTGCACCCAATACAATTCCGCTGGTGGCGATAAGTCGTAAAAAATCGCGTCTGGAGAGGTATGCCATAGTGTGTATGCCTTATTGTGTCCCTATTTTTTTATGATAAGGGCGCAATATATTGCGCCCTTACACACGCATCTTATACCACAAATGCACCGTTTTTGTAGAATAAATCGCCATCCACACGGATTTCGCTGTCATTCCGCATGTCACAAATCATATCCCAATGGACGGCGCTCTGATTCACCCCGCCAGATTCTGGGTAGCTTTGCCCAATTGCCATGTGAATTGTGCCGCCGATTTTTTCATCGAACAAGATATTGCCCGTGAATTTATTGATACCAAAATTTGTGCCAATGGCAAATTCGCCCAAATAGCGTGCGCCTGCATCGGTATTCAGTTGGGCTTGGAGCAAATCATCATTCTGTTCGGCTTTGGCTTTGACGACCTTGCCCTCGCTAAATTCGAGTTCAATGCCACTTACGGCACGTCCCCCCACGATAGACGGATAGCTAAAGCGCACCCATCCATTGACAGAATTTTCGACTGGGCCCGTAAAAATTTCGCCATCGGGCATATTTTTTGTGCCATCGGCGTTGATAAATACGCGCCCCTCAACACTCAACGAAATATCAATATGCTCACCTTTGAGTGTGACATTCTTTTTGCCCTTGAGCCAGTCAATTTTCTCTTGTTGTATCGCCGCCATTTTTTTCCATTCTGCTACTGGGTCTGCGAGAGTCGCATAGGTTGCCCCATAGACAAAATCTTCATATTCTTCAAGGCTCATATTGGCTTCTTGGGCATTGGCTTCGGTGGGATATTGCGAGAGTGTCCATTTATATTCACCTGCGGCAGTGCGTCGCATGGTATTTTGAAAAATAGACATCCGCGCCCGTTGGGCAATCTGCATCCGCTTAGAATCTATATTGGTCATGGCGCGGGTGTTGTTGCTAGAGAAAAAAGTAATCATCGCATCGGCTTTTTCTGAAAAAAGCTGGACATTGGGGTCTAGCCACGATAATTGGTCTTCACTGCCTTCGCGCAACATCGTGCGAGTCATGGCTTCATCACCAATCATGAGGGTGGGGTTTCCACCTGCCTTTAATACCGCTTCATATATGGCGCGGAGGGCGGGCAGGGCAGAGGCATCCCCGCGAATTCCCACCCATTCACCTTTTTTCACCGCCACCGAATAATTTACCAACACATCTGCTAATTTCTTTAAGCGTGCATCTGTCATCGAAATAATCCTTATCTATTGTAAAAAATTTGAATGAAATTATAACGATTATTGGCGGGTAGGGATAGGATGAACTGATAGCTATGGCAAAACACTGAGAAGGGTTTACACTATAAAGATACATAAACATGCAAAGGAGCAATGGTCATGTTTAGATGGTTGATAATGTGTTGTCTCATAATGGTCTCTTTGCCGATTTTGGCGCAAGAGACGGATGTCCCACTTTATGATAATGCCCTGTTCAGTTTTCCAGCACCAGAAGGGTGGACGGATGCGAGTACAGGCGATATGGCGCATTTTATTAGTCCAGACGGTGCTGTGAATTTATATGCGTTTGCATTGTTTAGTGGTGATTCACAAGCCCTTCCTGTCCAAATTATCCCCGATTTTGTGGGGACACCTGTTCAGAGTAATCCTGTGCCGTTGGGCGTATTAACATGGACACAAGATGTTTATATTCTGGATTCTGGTGAATTGTTGGCGATGATTTATTATGCCGATGAAACAGGTGTGATATATGTGCTAGGGGTGAAGGGCTTACAAACGGCATTGGGTGGCGTGACCCCTGTGCTAAATGAGGTATTGCTCAATTTTGTGATTAAATCCATAGATACCAGTGTACCATCTGCCCCTTATGATGACCCATCGGCTTATACCGAACAAGAAGTTATGGTGATAACCGGTAGATGGGAACTTGGTGGCACATTATTAACCCCTGTGGGCGAGGAACTATTTCCTGCGGTGGTAATTGTGCATGGTTCTGGTCCCAGTGACCGTGATGGCACAGTGAGTGGGGTCAATAAGCCGTATCGTGATTTGGCGCAAGGCTTGGCATCCAACGGGGTGGCGGTGTTGCGTTATGACAAACGGACATTGGTCTATAGGGCAGATAGCGCCGATGATGTGGTGAATTTGACGGTGGATGATGAAACCATCAACGATGCCCTGAGTGCCATCGCATTGCTTCGGAATATGCCCAACATTGACCCCAATCGTATTTATGTGGTGGGGCATAGCATGGGCGGGATGCTTGCGCCAGAAATTGCCCAACGCGACAATCAATTGGCGGGAATTATTATCCTGGCAGGCAACAGTCGCTCTCTGGTTGATGTGGCATTGGAGCAGATGGATTATTTGCAACCACTGCCTATCAATTCATCCGATGAAGCCCAATCGGTAATTAATCAGATGCGAGCCGATTTGCAAGCCATCAACCAACTCACACCCGATTCCGACCCCAATCAATTATTATTTGGGGCGTATACACCCTATTGGTTGGATATGCTGGTGTATGACCAAATTGCCACCGCGCAAAATTTAGAAATTCCACTCCTCATTTTGCAAGGGGAACGTGACTATCAGGTGACGATGCAAGATTTTGAATTGTGGCAATCATCCTTAGCAGATAAAGCCGATGTGACCTTTATCAGCTATCCCGCGTTAAATCATCTCTTTTTGGCGGGGGAGGGGGTTAGTACCCCTGTGGAATATGCCATTCAGAGTCATATCCCAGAAGAAGTCATTAGCGATATTGTGAATTGGATCGTGGGGTAGGGGATAAGCATGATATGGCGGATAAAATTCTATCCGCCGTATGATTACTATCCAGAAAATATTAGACGAGTTCTTTGGCTTTGGTGAGTGCCGCCTCAAAATTGACTTCATCGCCAATGACGGGCATATATTCGGCATATTGGACGACATCATTTTGGTCTACCACAAAAACTGCCCGTTGGCAGACACGCCAATCGGTATCATGCACCCCATACGCATCGGCAAATGCCATATCGCGGTAGGTGGTGAGGGTTTCGGTGCGTTCAATGCCTTCGGCGGCGCAATAGCGTTTTAGGGCGAAGGGTAAATCGGCACTGACGGTGAGGATGATGATGCCGTCGCCCAATTCTGATGCCTCTTGGTTAAAACGGCGGGTTTGTGCAGAGCATACCCCTGTATCAACAGATGGGACACAACTAATAATTTTTACCTTACCCGCATAATCGGCAAGGGTTTTTGGCTTGTGAGAGGGGGTGCGTAAGGTAAAATCGGGTGCATTGCTCCCTACAGTCAACATATCATTTTGGACGTTATGTTCGCTATCTCCGACTTTCATGCCCGGACGATTTGCCATGTGTTAAGTTCTCCTTGTGTATCTATCAACAAAAATTTTATTTGATTCAGGTGCATTATAGCAAGTGGTTATAGATGTATGTACACTTTTTGCTAAAATCTTAGGAATTATTTATGTTGAACTCACGCGGAGACCCTCATGACCGATACCACCGACCTCTATCAGCATCCAGAAACCCTACTCCAACACCTGATTCGCTTCGATACCACCAACCCCCCAGGCGATGAATCGGCATTAGTCCATTTTGTGGCGGGACATCTCAATGCGTTGGGTATCGAAACCACCCTATATGAAAAATTCCCCAACCGTCCCAATTTGGTGGCACGCCTACAGGGTACAGGGAGCGCCCCGCCACTGCTGTTATATGGGCATGTGGATGTAGTCACAACCGAAGGACAAAAATGGACACACCCACCATTTTCTGGGGAAATTCACGACGGATTTATATGGGGGCGCGGTGCGTTGGATATGAAGGGTGGGGTGGCGATGTTGGTGGCGGCGTTTATGCGTGCCAAAGCAGAAAATTTGCCCCTCGCAGGCGACCTCATCTTGTGTTTGGTCACAGATGAAGAAGCTGGTGGGGATGCAGGCGCTAAATTTATGATGGAGGAACATCCAGAGGTTTTTGCAGGGGTAAAATATGCCATTGGCGAATTTGGTGGGTTTCCGATTCCCATCGCAGGCAAAACATTTTATCCTATCATGACATCAGAACGGCAATTATGCCCCATCCGCGCCATTATCCGCGGACCCGCGGGGCATGGCTCATCACCCATTGCGGGGAGCGCCACCGCTCGCCTGGCACATTTTTTATTGGCACTCGATAAAACCCCTCTGCCGATTCACCTCACACCCATCGCCCAAAAGATGATAGAGACGATTGCCAGCAATGTGCCTGACGACATGCGCCCCACCTTCTTGGCATTGCTCAATCCACAAACTGCCGATGAAGCCCTCAACCAATTAGGTGACCTCAAACGACTTTTTAATTCACCCCTGCGGAACACCGTCACACCGACTATTTTGCGCGGTGGCAATAAAATCAATGTCATCCCATCAGAAATTATTGTCGAGATGGACGGGCGGATTTTGCCCACTATGACCCCAGAAATATTTTTATCACAAATTCAAGCAGTGGTCGGTGATGACATCGAATTGCAAGTGATGACGTTTGAACTTGGTCCCAATACCCACGATATGGGCTTATATGACCTGTTGGCAGAGGAATTACATCATGCTGATGACACCGCCATCGCCATGCCCTATCTGCTCAGTGGTGTGACCGATGCGCGGTTTTTTGCCCAATTGGGGATTCAGACTTATGGCTATTTGCCGATGAAATTGCCACAGGGGTTTAATTTTGCCACCACGATTCACGCCGCCGATGAACGAATTCCTGTGGATGCAGTAGGTTTTGGGACAGATATTATTTATCGAGTATTGGGTCGCTATGCAGGATAATACGACCGATTTGCTACGAAATCACTACGAATTGCCTACTCCATATTGCCAAAATCCCCCCATTTGGGTGTAAAGTTGAAAGGAGTTTGTAATTCAATATAATAAAGAGGGAAGCACATGAAACACTTAGCACCTTTATCTACACTGTTACTCTGTTTTATGCTTTTATTGGGGATTACATCGGTTCAGGCACAAGAAGATACTCTTGATTTTTACTCCTCAACCCCAGTCAACGAATTAGACCCTACGCCGGCCCTTGAGTGGATAGACTTGCTATATGACCGTGTATGGCATGAATTGGTATCTGCCCCTGGTGCGGCACGGCTATATGGTTATGGGGCGGTGGCATTTTATACGGCACTCTTACCGGGGATGCCGAGTAATTATTCGATGGGGACTCAATTGAGAGATTTTCCCGATGTTCCCTATCCGAGTGAAGAAAATGAACTCGATTGGCTATCTGTGTTAAATGGCACAATGTCTACCGTGTTGATGGAGATGTTTGGCAAGGGGAGTGATGAGACAATTCGCCTCATCAGTGAACTGCGCTCTCGTCAAAAATCTGCACGGATGGATGCCGTCGGTTTTGATATAGTCGAAAATTCACTTCGCTATGGTGATGAAGTGGCAGAAACTATCATTGATTGGATGAATAGCGATGGGTATATCGAAACACGCGGATGGGCGTATGAATTACCAACTGACAATGATTCGCTATGGGTGATTACCCGTGAGGGGATGCAAACTGTAGAACCGTATTGGGGAAGTTTGCGCCCGTTTATGTTGCCTTATGCCGATTCTTGTGCGGTCTATATGGATGTGCCGTTTAGCACAGACCCCAATTCGACCTTTTATGCACAGGCAATGGAGGTCAAGACCGTTGGCGAAAATCTGACACCCGAACAACGCGAAATTGCCGAATATTGGATAGATACCCCTGGTCAATCGGGGACACCTGCGGGTCATTGGGTTATGATTGTCAAAGATGTGGCATTACAACGAAATTTGCCCCTTAGCACCATTGCCGAAATGTATGTGGGCGTGGGTATCGCATTGGCAGATTCGTTTATATCTGCGTGGTCACTCAAATATCAGATTAATTTGCTCCGCCCCATCACCTATATCAACACCTATATAGACCCTCGCTGGCGCACCTATTTGGAATCGCCCGGATTTCCAGAATATCCGTCTGGACACTCGGTGAATTCGGCGGCAGCGGCGCGTGTCTTAACCCGTATGTTTGGGGCGCAACATTTCACTGCCACCAATATCACCCCTAGCGGGTTGGTCACACGGGCATTTACCTCATTTGAACATGCGGCAAGCGAGGCGGCTATTTCGCGGATATATGGGGGGATTCATTTCCGTTCTGCGGTTGAAAATGGGGTGAAACAGGGGAATTGTATCGGTGATTTTATCATGGACAGTATTTTCTTCCGTTCTGTGCCACAAGGCGAATAAACAATATGATGCAGGGGCGACAGTGTGTGTGTCGCCCCGTTTATTAACCTTATACCCCGCCAAATTGCCAATCGCCACCGACCATTGTGGCGAGGACTTGTGTCTCTAAAATTTCTTCTGCGGGAATTTTGAGCAAATCGCGGTCTAATACCACTAAATCGGCTAAATACCCTTGTGATAATTTCCCTAAACGATTTTCCATACCTGCGGCATAAGCAGGGGCAATCGTAAACCCACGTAATGCTTCTTCTACCGTCACTTTATTTTGTGGATACCATCCGTTTTCATTGGGAGACCCGTCTATCCGTCTGCGGGTCACTGCCGCATAAATATTGGGGATGGGGTCAAACGGTTCTATCGGTGAATCTGACCCAAAGGCAACGACTACCCCTTGGTCGAGTTGCAGACGGGGGTTATATGCCCATTCACAACGATTGCCCCAATAACTATCTGCCATGACATAATCGGATGTGGCGTGAATGGGTTGCATGGACGCGATAATTTTTAGTTGGGCGAGCCGATGCTTATCGTCTGGGTGGATAATTTGGACATGCTCAATGCGGTGTCTGCGTGATTCTGGCGATATGCCCTGTTTGCGCTCTTCCGCACGCACGGCTTCATAGACATCCAACACATCGCGCACCGCACGATCGCCAATGGCATGAATGGTTGAGGGCAATCCGTTGAGGCTGGCGGTGCGAATAAGCTCGAGCATGTGCGCTTTTTCTGATACACGAATACCAAAATTGGTTGGGTCGTCATCGTAGGGGGCAATCATCAAAGCCGTGCGCTGACCGAGTGCGCCATCGGCAAAAATCTTTAAACCGCCAATGCGTAACCAATCATCCCCAAATCCCCAACGGATACCCAATTCATGAGCATGATGAATTTGTGGGTCATTGATATTTTTGACCACACGCAATGCCAAATCGCCTGCTTGATGTAGCATTTGGATAGCGGCAAAGCATCGAGGTCCATCGAAGTCATGAATCCCAGTGAGTCCTGCGGCAAGCGCCAATTTTTGGGCAGATTTCATCTGTTCTGCAATTTGTTCGGTGGTGGGGTGGGGCATATGCTGAAAGACCAATTGAATTGCTGTCTCAAATAGCATTCCATTGGGATTGCCATGCTCATCTCGCCCAATATGCCCGCCTTCGGGGTCTGGGGTGTTGGCGGTGATATTGGCGACGCGCAGGGCGGCACTATTTACCCATACCGCATGACCACTTTTTGCGCGGAGATAAACCGGATTATTGGGCGAAATAGGGTCTAAGTCTTGTGCGGTAGGAAATTGTTTGTCTGCCCAAAATTCTTGTGACCAACCGTGTCCTGTAATCCAGTCATTGGGCGATGATATGGTGATGCGTTCTGCCACCCGCGCCAGCGCCACTTGCTTATTTGGGACTTCATAGACATCCACTTCATACAAAGACCGCGCCGTCCATTGCCAGTGAATATGGGCATCGGTTAGACCCGGTATAACCGTATGTCCACCTAGATTTTCTCTGATGGTATGGGCAGTTTCTAAGTCCAGCATATCGTCATCATCACCAACAGCGACAATGCGCCCACCGTGAATAGCGATGGCGCTCACACGGCGTTTTTTTTCGTCTTGGGTAATAATATTGCCATTATAAAGAATACGGTCAACCATAAATAAACCTCTCTTTTTTGAGTGGTGATTATAGCGCTTTTTTACCGAAAAATAAGTGCTTGACTTTTGGGTAGGTGCGATGGGCGCAAAATATTTTGCGCCCATTTGAGGGGTTATTTTGGAACAATCGTTACTTTGCGGTTTTCGCCTTCGCCATGACTACGTGTTTCGACATCGGGGCGACTGCGTAGGGTCATGTGGATAATCCGGCGCTCATTGGCGGGCATCGGCTCTAATTGCACCGTGCGTTTGGTCTCTACGGCTTGGTCTGCCATGCGAACAGCCAGTTGTTGTAGGCGTTCTGATCGTTTTGATTTATATGCGCCCGCATCAATGATGATATTGGCACGCCGTTGCAATTTTCTGCTGGTGATAAGGCGGGTGACATATTGCAATGAGCTAAGTGTTTCGCCACGCCGTCCAATGAGCAGGCTCATATCTGGACCGGTAATATCCAACAAGAACGGTGGATTTTCGCCGTCACGGTTGGCATGAGCGCGTTTGATGGTGATGTCATGCTCAATCCCCATCAGGCGGAGTAACTCGCTCAAGACCTCTTTGCCCGCTTCGCCATCTTCTCCCAATTCCAATGAATTGCCTTCGATATTGTTTTCATCCGCGATGATAAATTCTTCATCATCATCAAAATCAAAATCTTGGCTTTTCTTTTGTGGGGGGTGTGATGGCTGACCCTTTGGTGAGGGTTTGGGCTGATTTTGTGGTTTGGGTGGGCGTGCCACCGACTTATTTTCCACTTTAGGCATTGGTGCAGGCGCAGGTGGTGGTGGCATTTGTGGGCGCAAAATGAGGCGCACCTTTGCTGGACGCGCCCCAATGCCAAAAATCCCCCGTGAGGGTTCTTCTAAAATCTCCACGGTCAACAAGTCACTATGTTGTAATCCAAGTTTGGCGAGACCTGTGGCAACGGCGGCATCGGCTGTCTCGGCTGTGAATTCAAGCGGTTCATTGGGGTTCATGGTGTGTAAATATCCTCTATGAACAGGCTAATTAGTTTGGCTACGGGGACGCATCTTGTTATTTTTGCGCTTTTCTGTTTTGCTGACTGCTCCGCTAAGGGGGTTGGCATTACGCACATCGGTGGGTGAATTGGGCTTGCCACCCGATTTTACACTGGCAGACGCACCTTTGACCTTGCTGGCGGTACTCAATTTGCCATCCCCTGCGCTTGCGGTCACCATGGCGGGTTTGACTTTTGATTTGCCCGCCAATTTGCCCCAATCGGCTTTGCCCAGTAGGGTATATTGCACCATACCGGTGATATTGCTCACGACAAAATAAATGGAGATACCAACCGAGAATGACAGGGAGAAAAAGCCAAACATGACCATCATCACATTTGCCATCGTCTTGGTGGTTTGTGCCATTTGGTTAGGTGTGCCGTCCTCATTGGGGGGCATTTCTGGCACAGTCACTTTATAAGAGACCCATTGCGTTACCATCACCAATACGGGCAAAACGAGCGCATAGGTGGGATTGATGGTGGGGGGGAGGGTCAAATCTAGCCCCGCCCATTTATTTTGGAGGGGGACGATACTATCTAAACCAGGGAGTAAAATCCGCCCAGACATATCTATCAATTGATAGGGGGTGTTGGCAAGCGCGTGAATAATGGTTTGATACATCGCCAAAAATACGGGTAATTGCACCAGCAGGGGCAAGCACCCCCCCAATGGATTCACACCCGCTTCGCGGTACATCTCCATTTGGGCTTTGGATAATTCTTCACGGTTGCCCTTATATTTTTCTTGTAATTTCTTCATTTTTGGTTGAAGTTCTTGCATTTTGGATGTGGAACGGTGCTGTTGCAATAACAGCGGTGAGGTCGCAAGGCGTACCAGCACCGTAAAAACGGCGATGGATAGCACAATGTTCTGTGAAAACAGGCTATAGAATAGCGCCAAAATGGTGATAAACGGGTTCAGAATTAAATCGAACATACAGGTAATGCTCCTACCAATGGGTTATGAGGCGGGTGGATATAACCACACTTGCTGACCTTCTACTGTGAAAGCAAACAATAAGCGGTTTGGATTAATCGTGCTGATGACCACCAACCCCTCTGGGCGGGTTTCTGTGGGTGGTACATACAACAT
The DNA here is from genome assembly GCA_034436595.1 of Anaerolineae bacterium. Classification (GTDB taxonomy): domain Bacteria; phylum Chloroflexota; class Anaerolineae; order Aggregatilineales; family Phototrophicaceae. The sequence goes on from DAOTUO010000197.1 coordinate 38,508, forward strand.
ATTCGATAAGGTCTCTTCGTTGAGTTCTTGGCGCAGTCTGATGCTCCCATCGGCACGGTTTAGCCATAGCACCACACCATTTTGAGAGACCACGATGACATCATTTTCTGTGACCAACGGACGCGCCCGAATACCGGGTGTTTGGGTATCTTGTTGCCAAATAAGGCTGAGGTTGTCGGTGGTATCGAGTGCATACACGCGACCACTTAAATCGGCTGTATACAGCACACCATCAACCACTTTTGGAGAACTCCAAACCCAGTCATTGGTGCTAAATACATATTCAATCGCGCCATCCATGCTAATTTGCACAATGCTTCTGGCAAACGTCCCAGCATAAAAGCGACCATTGTCGAGGTCATAGGTTACATCGGTTGGGACGGGCATATCATCGGCATAATCGGTGGCAGCTGTGCCATCGTAGAAAGTGGGCGATGCGGCAATTGCCCCGCCTAAATCTACGCTCCAACGCATATTTCCGTTTTCTGCATTGAGGGAATAAAACGCATGACCCATCTCTGCAAAATAGATATTTTCACCAACGAGCAGTGGGGTAGACCATACACCGCGCTCAGTGGAGAAGCGCCATGCTTCTGTGAGTGAGTCTGTGTTGAGTGCCAACACATCTTGTTCGCTGAGGGGCAAATAGAGGCGTTCAGAATCGGTAATAATATCGGTGTAAACTTTACCCGCAATGGTGACAAAGGGGGGGGTATCCACACAACTGCCACTGGGGGTAGAAAAACAGGCTTGTGACAAATTGGCATTAAACACTTTGCCCTGGTAGTCTATGATGAGTGCTATATCACTCGAATCTGGGACCAAGACTGGCGCGGCAAAAAATTGTGATTGGGTGTTTTGTCCTAGCAATTCCCAGCGTAATGGTGCGCCATTGGCATCTGTCCGCACACGTCCTTCGCTATCGGTCAATTGAACGGGACGACCTGTACCCGCATCTACGAGCAAAATGCGGTCATTGTAGGTGACGAGGATGTTGCCATCCACAAGGCGCAACGATGCCCAGCCAGTTCCCAAACGGGTTGGCACGCATCCCACACCAATAAATAAAATCACAAGCGCGAGTATAAGCAAATAGAACCGCGCAGAGGGGTTTGAGGTATTCAAGTATTCAATTCTCCTTCTTGGGAGGAACAGGGTCTAAGCCCCCCGGATTAAATGGATTACACCGTGCAATACGCCGTAAGCCCATCCATCCGCCCCGAAAAAATCCATAAATCTGAATGGCTTCATAGGTATATTGTGAACAAGAGGGGTAAAAACGACACGATGGGGGCAAAATCCGCGAGAGTGTTTTTTGGTATAACCGAATGATGCCTAAACCTAACCACTTCATAATTTATCCAACCGAGTCACTAATCCAACACTGTTCAATTTTTGGCGGAGTGCCTCTTGAATGGTCAAAAATGGTTGTCCAATTACGCCATATTTGGCAATCACCACCACATCAAAGCTTGTTTTTAGGGTGGGATGAAGCAATCGCAACGCCTCTTTAATTTGACGACGTACCCGATTGCGACTCACCGCCTTTCCCAATCGTTTACTGGTGATGACCCCATAACGGTTGTGTGGATGGTCATTCACCAGATAACTGATTGTGAAAAATGGATGATGCACAACCTTTCCGTGCGCCCGCAGGCGCGAAAAATCGTCTGGATGACGTAGGCGAAGGTGTTGGTGCATCACAAGCGACCATGCACCAACTCAGTGGGCATTCCAGTTGATTTTCTTGATATGCTTGTTCATTTCCACTGTCAATTTATGACGACCTCTATCACGACGACGCTTGATAGTGTTGCGACCGCCTTTAGATTCCATCCGTTGACGAAACCCATGCACGCGCATCCGGCGGCGGATTTTTGGTTGATAAGTTCTATATGTAGACATGACTGGTTAACCTCTTTAGGTAACATGAAAGACGAATATGCACATTGACGGGAGGAATGGTGTATGATTATCCTCATCAAATTTTAGATTTACGAGTATAACCTACAGAGAAGGTCTAGTCTAGGGAATGATGAATTTAGCAGAAAAAATTGCCCTAATTTTGAGCATATCAGCCACGCAAGTACAAACCACACTCGATTTACTCGATGCGGATAATACGATTCCGTTTATTGCACGCTACCGCAAAGAGGCAACAGGCAGTCTTGATGATGACCAATTGCAACAAATTGCCGACCAAGCCGAAAAATGGCGGGCAATAGACAAGCGCCGTCAGACGATTTTGGAGACGATTCGCGCACAAGGATTGCTCACACCCGCATTAGAGGCACAGATTAATGCCGCCGATAGCCTTACGATATTGGAAGATTTATATCTGCCCTATAAACCAAAACGGCGCACCCGTGCTAGTATTGCCCGTGAAAATGGATTGCAATCCGTTGCCGATATGATTTTGGCACAGGCACGTCCCAAAGAATCGTTGGATGCACTTGCCACGTCTTTTTTGACAGAAAATGTGCCAACGCTTGCCGATGTGTGGGCGGGGGCGCGGGATATTGTCGCAGAGACCATTAGCGATAACGCCCAAGTGCGCGGGGATGTCCGCGAAAAAGCCTTGCGCTATGGTGTATTGACATCAGAAAAAATCCCCGATGCGGTAGATGAAAAAGGGGTCTATAAGACCTATTATCAATTCACAGGGCGCGTATCCACTATTCGCTCCTATCAGATTATGGCGCTGAATCGGGGTGAAGAAGAAAAAGTGTTGCGTTTGTCGTTTAATTTAGAAGAACGCGACTGGCTACGTCCGATAGATATCGTGTTCCGTGTAGACCATCGTTCACCGTTTGCAGAACACTTGCAACTTGCCCAATTAGATGCCGCCAAACGCCTGTTATTGCCCGCGATTGAGCGCGATGTTCGGCGTACCCTCACCGAAATTGCAGAAACACACGCTATTGATGTATTTGCTCACAATTTGCGCGGATTACTCAGTCAACCTCCGATTTCGGAGCGTGTGGTGATGGGCTTAGACCCCGGATTCCGTACAGGGACAAAAGTCGCGGTGGTGGATGTCACTAGCAAAGTCGTGGCGACCAGCACCATTTATCCCCATGAGCCACAACGCGATTGGCAAAAAGCACTCATTGCGCTGTCTGACCTCATCAAAAAACATGGTGTGAGCCTCATTGCCATCGGCAACGGCACGGCATCACGGGAGACAGAACGCTTAGTCGCAGAACTCACACGCGGGCGCGATGATGTGAATTATGTGATTGTGAGCGAGGCAGGCGCGAGTGTATATAGCGCGAGTCCGTTAGCGCGGGCAGAATTGCCCGATTTGGATGTCACTCTGCGCGGGGCGGTTTCGATTGCACGGCGTATTCAAGACCCATTAGCAGAATTGGTGAAAATTGACCCCAAAGCCATCGGTGTGGGGTTATATCAGCATGATGTTGACCAGAAGAATTTATCGTCATCGCTAGAAACAGTCGTGGAGCGCGTGGTCAATGCGGTTGGTGTGGATGTGAACACGGCATCCCCCGCATTGTTGAGTTATGTGGCGGGGATTGGCAATAAATTAGCAGAAAATATCGTTGCTCATCGAGATACCAATGGCAAATTTCCTAACCGTGTGGCATTGAAAAAAGTCACTGGATTGGGCGCAAAGGCATTTGAACAATCGGCGGGATTTTTGCGAATCCGCGAGAGCGATAACCCGTTGGATGAAAGTGCGATTCATCCCGAAAGTTATAAAATTGCCCAAGCGATACTCAAACGGGTCAAACTTGACCCTAAATCTGGGCTAAAAGAACGGGAAGAGGCAATTACCCAATTACGCCAAAGTGTGCCATTGACCACATTGGCAGAAGAAACTGGGGCGGGTGTTCCCACCTTAGCCGATATTTTGGAACAGCTTGTCAGACCCGGACGCGACCCACGTGCCGATATGCCTATACCGATTTTGCGAAACGATGTGCTTTCGATGGAAGATTTGCAAGTGGGGATGAAACTGAACGGCACCGTGAGAAATGTGGTGGATTTTGGCATATTTGTGGATATTGGGGTCAAACAAGATGGCATGTTGCACCGTAGCCAATGGGGAGAGCGTCAAAATTGGTCTGTGGGAGAGATTATAGAGGTAGAAATTGTGTCAATTGAGCCAGAACGTGGGCGGATCGGTTTGTCAATTCCGCAAAGCATGGATAAACTATAAGTAGGATATATTGTGTGTTGTATACAACGGATGATTTGAGGGTAGGCTTCACCATGACAGACCCAAAGCATTTAGGCAAAGTGTTGATGGTGGATGATGTCTTTGAAAATATAGACATGATGCTCCGTGTGTTGAATCGTGAGGGGTATGAGGTCGTCATCGCCAGAGATGGTGAAGAGGCCATGGTCAAAGTTGCCGAACACCAACCCGATATTATTTTGTTGGATGTGATGATGCCCGGTATAGATGGCTTTCAGGTGTGTCAGCGGCTTAAACAAGATGACAGCACCAAAGACATCCCTGTAATTTTTATCACTGCGCTTGCCAATACCGTGTATATTGTCAAGGGATTTGAAGTGGGTGCGGTGGATTTTATCACCAAGCCCTTCCGCCCCAAAGAAGTGGTGGCGCGGGTGAATACTCATCTCACTGTCACCCGTCAACGCAAAGAGATAGAGCGTCTGCGTGAGCAAGATCGTGTGTATTTTGAAAAATTGTCGGCGATGAAAGATGATGTCATGAATATGGCATCACACGACCTCAAAAATCCACTCAATAATGTTAAGACGGCAGTGAGCCTATTGCGTCGTCAGGGTGGGGCAGGTGATGAAAAAGGCGAGGAATTGCTCCGTATCATCGAAAATAGCGCCGAGCAGATGAAAAATCTCATCACGGGGCTTCTCGATTTGGCAAAAATCGAGACAGGACGTGCGATTAACTTGCAACCTGTAAAGGTCAATAAATTTTTAGATGACAATCTGAGCATCTTCAAATTGGTGGCACAAGATAAAAATATCACCCTCTCATTTACGCCCATAGATGAAGAGGCGGTTGTGCCATTGGATTTGGAGCGTATGGAGCAGGTGTTACAAAATTTACTTAGTAACGCCATCAAATATACTCCCACAGGGGGTAAGGTGTCGTTGGGCGCAGAAATCACGCCTGTGAGCATTGTTATCAAAATACAAGATACGGGGATGGGCATCCCCAAAGACGATTTGCCTCATCTATTTGAAAAATTCTACAGAGTAAAAAATTCGGCACACATGCAAGTTGAAGGCACAGGTTTGGGGCTTTCGATTGTGAAATCGATTGTCGAAAAGCATGACGGCACAATCACCGTAGAGAGCGAATTTAATCGGGGGACAACCTTTTCTATTCACCTGCCATATTAAGAAATTGATATGTCGCGTCTATCCTAAAAATAACAGTTCTGTGCTATTCTAGTGAGGACATGCCCCATGCGAGAGGTTTGAGATAAGAAGGATAGGTAGAAGTGGAAGATACAGTAGATACTCGTTTAGTGACCGCTTATGAAGCTATTCGCAGGCGCGAATATGAGGTCATCAACGATTTACTCACCGTTCTGCCCAAAATTGACACGTTGGGAGAAGAGCGCGTTGCACAAGTACGTGATGCGTTGTTTCATGCAGACCATCCCTATTTGATGGTGTTTGTTGGTCCGTTTAATAGTGGCAAATCGAGCCTTATCAATGCCCTTTTGGGGACAGATGAATTGCTCACAGTGGGACCTGTTCCCACCACCGACCGCATCAGTATTTTGCGCTGGGGGATAGATACCCAACGCATGGAATCTGGTGGCGATGTGGATACGGTGTTTCATCCCTCACCCTTGTTGAAAAAGGTGAGTTTTGTAGATACACCCGGATTAGAATCCATTTTTCAAAAACATGAAGAGACTACCCGTAAATTTTTGCATCGTAGCGATGTGGTGGTGCTGGTCATGCTTGCCACCCAAGCCATGACCCAAAGCAACATAGAATATTTGCAAAAATTACGCGAATATGGCAAAAAAGTGCTGATTATCATCAATCAAGCCGATTTGCTCACCCCCGATGAACAAGCGGCGGTGCGTCAATATGTCCTAGACCAAAGCCAAGATAGGCTCAATCTTAAAGTACCAGTCTGGATGGTCTCTGCCAAACGCGGACAAGCCTCATGGCAAGGTGGCGAAGTCGCAGACCCCGCTATCTGGATAGAAAGTGGGCTAGACCAATTTGAGAAATATCTCGATGAACAATTGGACGATGTTGAGCGCCTCCGCCAAAAATTGCAAACCCCGCTACAAATCACCCAAAATGTGCATAAAGTGGCATTAGAGGCGGTTAAAGCCAACCAGAGTGTGCTAGACCAATACCAGTCTATTGCCGATAATGTGCAACAACAACTGAACGGATATGAGCGCGAACAGCAAAAAATTATCCGTGAGCAAATCACGCTTATCAGTGGCAAATTTAGCGAAGCCAGCACCCTTGGCAGTATTGCTATTCGACAAGTATTCCAATGGTCGCATACCCTAAAATCTATGCGGTGGGGCTGTATGGATATTTTGGGCTTGTCGCGGATTTTTCAGCGACTCCGCAAAAATCCATCGTATACCCGCCTCATTTTTGAGGAGCGCAAGGTCTATGAGCCATTGGGTCATTTGCAGGATATTGTTGGGCAATTAGGACCTCGTCTAGAGGGAAAAGATTTGCAAGATGTGGACGATTTGGTCAAATATGCCCAAAAAGAGATTAAATCTTTGCCAGAGACCATTCGTGGCAAGGTGATTGGCAATATACGCGCCCCAGTCAAATATGACCGTAGCGCCTTGCAAGAAATCCGCAATGAATTAGAGACGATTGAAGCAGAATCGCGCCTGATGGAGACCGAGCGCATCGAAAACGGTTTGCGAAACAGTGTGTTGGTGTTGGCGACATTCGAGCTAACCCTGCTCATTATTTTCATCGTGGTTATGCTCATCAACGGATTTGAAATAGGGGCATTTTTGGTGATTTTTGGACTCGCCATCATCGGGTTTTTTAGCCTACCCATCATTGGGCGGGTGCTGGAAAGTGGACACACCAACCGCATGTTAAAGCTCCAAGCCCAATATGTAGAAGTAGTCTCACGGGGGGCAGAAAAACAAGTTAAACACGGTATGGCGCTCCGTAATGAAGTGGTTGCGCCACTCACACGGTTGGTTGAGGCACAAACACAAATTCAAAATGAGCAACTGAACAAATTGCAAAAAGCCAACCAACAAATGGTCGAAATTGAATCTGAATTGACCAAATTGGGCAAAAAACGCCTGTTTGGGCGCTAATCCAGAAAGAGACAAACATAGATGACGCAATTAGAAGGGGCGCTGGCGGCGCTCAGAGAATCACAAATTGATTTGATGACAGATGTATCGGCATTGCTGGCAGAAATGGGCGATGTGACCGAAGATGACCGCAAACGTGTGGCGGATGTTGTGCGCGATTTGCGCGAGATGTTCTTTTTGGTGGTGATTATTGGCGAGTTTAACGCGGGTAAATCCACCTTTGTAAACGCCCTATTGGGTGAGGATGTGTTGCCAACGGGTATCACCCCCACCACCGAGATGATAGAACTCATTCGTCATAGCCCAACGGCAAATCTCAAGCCCATCACCCGTGATGAGAGCATCCGTGAATGGTCGCATCCCAATACAGGCGGTGATGGTGTCGCTATCGTAGACACCCCAGGTACGGGTTCTGTGTTTCAGCGCCATGAAAAGGTCGCCAAAGATTTTTTGCACCGCAGTGATTTGGTGATATTTTTGCTGTCTGCCAAACGTGCCTTTGCAGAGACAGAACGCCTCTATATGGAGATGGCGAAAAATTTTGGCAAGAAGATGATTTTGGTGGTAAACCAAATAGACCTTCTACAACCCAATGAACAGGCACAAGTGAGACGGTTTATTGAGCAACAGGTCAAGGAATATTTGGGGATTAGCCCACTGATTTTTATGGTGTCTGCCAAGCAAGCCCTAGCCCATGCCAAAAACCCCATACCCAACGGCGAGGCGGGGAGTATGGACGCAGTGAAAGCGCATTTGCGGGGAGAATTGGCGCAAGCATCACCCGCACGCCAAAAATTATTGGCACAATTGACCACTGCCGAAAAACTCATCCAAAAATATCATGACCAATTACGGAGTCGCATAGATATTGTCCGTGCCGATACATCAAAGGTCAAAGATGTTGAACGCGAATTGCAAACCCAATCATTGGCATTAGATGGGCAATTGCTCAAAGCCAAACAAGAAATAGATGCCGTTTTTGCGGGGATGAAATTGCGCGGACTTAGCTTTTTAGATGCTAATTTATCCATTCGGCGGGTTGGGCGCGGTGTGAACAAAGAAAAACTCCAATCTGAATTTCAGGAAGTGGTGGTTGGTCGCTCCTTGCGCGATATTAACGATGCTACTACTGGCTATATTAATGCGGTTGTAGACCAAAGTCGTGTTTATTGGCGCGATGTGATTGACCGCCTCAATAAAATTGTAGATTTGCTCAACCAAGAGGTGAGTGGGCTAGATGCGGGCAGTTATGCCGAACAACGTGAGAGCCTAGAAGAGGCGATTCGGGTTGCGGAAGGCGAATTGCGGTCATACTCCACAGGACGTATGGTAGATGAAATTCAACAGGAATTTCAGACCAATATTAGTGGCTTCACCACCAGCATGGGTGCAACCGTCTTTGGGCTAATTGGCACGATATTGAGCATTGCAGGGTCATCTGGGTTGGTTATTGCCACACTCCCAATTATGGGTGTGGGTGGGATATTGGCATATCGTTACTATAACCGCATTACCCAGAAGAGCAAAGAAGATTTTGTGGCACAATTAGAGGCGCTAAAAGCCAAATATGAACGGGGATTAAACGACCTTACCTATAAAGAGCGAGGCAGACTTGTTCAATATGGTCAACAAATCCTCACGCCTATTTTTAGCCGATTGGATGCCCTCTCAAAACGCTATGCCGAGCAAGAGACCAATTTTGAACGATTTGATACACGGGTAAAGACACTTCGCAAGGGTCTTGAAGACGCATAATAAAATAAAGGGCGCAACCAAATTTGGTTGTGCCCTTTATTTTTTCTGTAGATGTTAATCGGCACTTGGGTCTATCATATTGCCCATGAACAAAATCGTGTCTGTCGCATTGTCTAGCACGGCAAAGAAGAATGGGCTATCAATTACCAAATCAACCGCGCCACCAGAACGCACCCCCATCACCACAGCAGTGGCGGCGGCGGCTTCTGTGCCTGCTTCATTGACATCTATACGGGCTTGGTGCAATGCCTCGCTGATATAGAGTTCTGGTGCATTAGACATGCCTGCAAAGTTTGCCAATGGGCTAAATGCTTCTATAATGCCCATTTCGCTGAGAATATCTTTTAGCCCAATCCCCGTTTGCACACTAAATTTGGGCATGGTGATCTTGCCAAAACAACTATCCATATTATATAACACATCGGTGAAGGTTTCTCCAAAGAAGTTATCTAAGAAATCGTCATACGATTTTTCGTCTGGCATGATAATCACAAATGACGATGATTCATCGCTATAGGGTAGGCGCACAGCGATATAATCATACTCTTCATCGCCCCCTGTACATCCAAATGCCATTTCATTGGCGGACATCATCGGCACAGTCACCTCACCATCAAATCCATAAAATGAGCCATCGCTGGTGGCACTGGTATCAAACGGAAACAGCCAATCGCCTCTAAATAATAACGCATTGGTGATGACCAAACGGGTGAGATTGTCCAATGCCCCAGTGGGGATGAGTTCGCTAATTTTGCCTTCGGTGATATTGCTTACCCATTGGTTAATTTCTTCAGTGGCTTGGTCTGGGGCGTTGGCAAAATCTACCAACCGAAATCCGTTTGAGTAACTATTGAGCATGAGTTGTTGATATTCTGGTGCAAACTGAAATGTGCGCTCCCCCCACAAGGCATTGGCGACCACAATCCGACTTTCTCGGTCTGGGTCATTGAGTAGAATGGTGAGCGCAGAAAACGCCCGATGCAATTCATTGGGAGGTAAATCGAAATGAAAGACATCGCGTATTTCACCACCCGTATTTTCGCGTGCGCCCGCAAAGGTCATGGCAAAGGCGTTGGATAGGCTATATGGCGAAAAGACAAAATTACCCTCTTCATAGGTGGTCATGAATTGAAAGAAATCCAGCGCAAAAGCTGTGTTACCCATCACCAACTCTTGCATTGGGACATTTGGTTGCTGGACAGTTTTGGCTGATAGTGTGATAGGACTCACCACCATGCTGATGAGAACCACAGACATTAGGAATAATTTATGATAACGCGATAGGTTCATGAATATTTCTCCTCTAAAAAATATATCAGCCCCAACCATTTTATCTTATTTTACTCTATAGCAGAGAAGTTTACACATTTCAGACTATAAAAAATTCGATGCAAGTATAACGAAATGCAATAAGATTCATAACTATAACGTCTCTTTATGGCTATAATCCGTGAATCCGCTTGATTTTTTCGATGAGCGCGGGTGTTTCTGATGTGCGTGCCTCCACAACACCAAATGGGTCATGATAAACTTCATCACCCAATAGAGCATGTGCGATATTACCAACACCCCGCGCCAGCGTATCTACATTGTATCCACCTTCTAGCATAAAGATGATTTTTCCGTCACATAGCTCATTTGCCATGCGGATGAGTTCACTATCGAGGTGATGATACCCTTTTAGGCTTAGGCGCATACTGGCGAGTGGGTCATCCCAATGGGCATCGAATCCTGCACTCACCAAAATGAGTTGTGGCATAAAGCGTTGGGCAATGTTCCAGACGACTTGCTCATAAATTTGGGCGTATGCCTCATCGCCATAGCCACCAGAAATGGGGATATTGACCGTATAGCCTGTGCCATCACCAGCGCCTGTTTCATCCAATCGTCCCGTCCCTGGATAGAGGGGTGATTGATGGGTAGAGAGAAACAACACACTTTTATCGTCATAAAAAATATCTTGTGTGCCGTTGCCATGATGCACGTCATAATCCACAATCATCACACGGTCTAAGCCATAGTGTTTTTGGGCATAACGGGCGGCGATGGCGATGTTGTTGAAATAGCAAAACCCCATCGCGCTATCTGGTACAGCATGATGACCCGGTGGGCGGGTGATGACCAGCGCGTTACCTGCCTCACCCTTAAAAATGGCATCCACCGCGCAAATTCCCCCACCTGCCGATAGTTTTGCGGTAGCGGGAGTGTCTGGCAAGACCATCGTATCTACTGTATAGCGAATGGCGACACCCTTTTCTTCTGCCTCCATTACATCTTTGATATAATTTTTGGTATGCACCAAATGCAGGTGGTCATTGGTGGCGGGGGAGGGGAGATAAGCCCGCATTCGCGTCGATAATCCTTCTTCATCCAATAACCGCCATATCGCCTTCATGCGGGCGGGGCTTTCTGGGTGTCTGGGGACATTATGGTTGGTATAATTGGGGTGTGTAATATAGGCGGTGGTCATATAACCCTCTCTGTTGTATTGAACCAATCGGCTACTGTTATTTTTATAAAATGCTATTTTAGTCTATAATCAGTTCACAGTAATATTGCCAACCGTCATTTTAAGGAAAAATTTGTATGCAATATGAACGCCTTGTGAATTGGGCGCAGGGGGTGTTACAAGAACGCCAACTGAGCCAAAAGACTGTGACCATTTGGGCATCAGTAGAATGTAGCAATCATATCGCCTTAAAACAGGTGAAAGCGGGGCGTAAACTGCGCTCTAAGGCGCGATATGAGGGCTATGAACCCCTCGACTGCCCTGTGATTGTGCAAATTAACGATTGCGGGTCATTCAACAAAAAAATGGTACTCACAGCAGGGTCGGGTGCATTTGTATTCAAATTTACCGCAGACGATAATAAGACCTTTGAAGTGATTTATGTAAGTTCTTATTTGACCGATGATGTGCAAGATTTAACCGCCATTGCACTTGTTCCACAAAAATATTTGGATGTGTGGGCGGCGTTTGAGATGATTTGCTCCAAAGCGGTGCGCCCACGCATCAAACGTAGGCGGGATGTGTATATCATTGGCGGGACAGACGCATTTTTTGACCCCACTGTAGATTGGGCAGATGTGATTTTGCCACCTGATATTAAGCAACAGCTTCATGATGATGTGGAGTCATTTTTTAGCGAAGGGGTGAGCATCTATAAGAAGCTCAAACTCGCGCCATTCCGCAAAATTTTGCTGGCTGGTGTCCCTGGGACAGGGAAAACCATGCTGTGTGCGGCGCTGGCAAAACATGCCATCTCCAAACGGCGGATTGTGGTGTATGTCTCTGGGTCGGATAGGGACGGAGCATCGTTTGAAAAAATCCAACGGGCATTTCAGGCGGTAGCGGCGGCGCGTTTCCCGACCTTATTGGTCGTGGAAGAACTCGATGCGTATCTGCGTGGAGACGACAAAGCGCGTATTTTGAATGTGCTGGATGGCATTGAATCGCCCAATAACCCGCAAGGGTCGCTAATGATTGCCACGACCAATTACCCAGAGGCAATAGATGAGCGTCTCACCAAGCGTCCGGGGCGCTTAGACCGCATTTATGTGATTCCCGTGATTCAAGACGACACCCAAGCCGAGGCGATGTTGCGCCATTATATGGGTGAACATTGGCAGGATGCGTTTATGGATGTCATACCAGACCTTGTAGACCAGCCAGGGGCATTTGTGCGTGAAGTGGCATTGCAAGCGCGGATGTTGGCGGCACATAACCGCCAAACAGAGGTCACACTTGAATTACTCGAAAAATCAGTGGATAGCCTATCGTATCAAATGAAAGCCGATAAAGATTTTATCATGCAACGGCGGGCGATTGGCTTGGCAAATAGTAAACCACGCATCCGCCGCGCAGGATTTAATTCTTAGGACGCAATAACTGATAGTCAAATCCGTTCATGGGGATGACTTCCACCATCTCATAATAAGTGTCTATGGCGATATTGACCGGTGGCGGATAAAACCGCGCCCGCAAAATAATGAGTCCAAATGCCTGTTCTTCTAACATCGTCACCAACTCGCTACTATCGTAATGACCCACTTGGTCCAGGATATATAGCACGACAGGGTTGGTGATGACCTCTCTATCGGTGGCAAAACTAAACGCCGCCTCTTCACTGAGTACCAATTTATCTGTGGGAACTTCATTGATGCGTGCCACAATCAAATCGCCGTTGATGACATCCTGCTCAGTGGTCAGATGCCCAATATCGGCATACGCGCCCACCAACCGCCCCGCCGAATCGTAAAATCCGTTATCGGCATTGGCTTCTATGCCAAATAGTTCGGCAATCTGAGAAAATCCCGCGCCAGTCGTGGGCATGTGGAGCGTTGCCCGCGCATAGACGATATAGACAATAGGTGTGAGTAGCATGAGGATGATGGTGATAGCAGGTGCGAGTTTGCTAAAAGGTGCGATGATCATTTGGCGCAGATAATTTTGTCGGAATTGCCACCCCCGATTCACCGTTTTGCTCAAGAAAATGCCACTGAGGATGCACATTGCCCCGATTGCGGTGGCGTAATAGCTATCACCCGCGCCCCATGTTCCTGCCGCCAATGCGCTGAGTACCAATGTGCATACCAGCCAGATGCTATAAATCGAGATGCGGTCAAAATAAACCTCATACACCAAATACAATACGGCAGGGATGAATAATGCCAGATGCAAATTGGCAAAGAGTCGCGCCAGACCAATGGCTTGGTCGGTGAGGAAATCTTTGACATTGGCGGTGATGGTTTGTGTCCACCAATGACCATCGGTAGAGACGGTGAGCAGGACAAATATCCCCGCGCCAACTGCCGCAAAGCCAAATCCCCACACAATTGCCCTGCGTGGATTGCGGATAAACAGAAAAATGAGTACCCCAATGGCAGTGAAGGCGGCTAGTTGCTTGGTATAGCCACCGATGATGAGCAAGCCAAATCCCAGTAATAACATGCGCCTTCGGCGGGGTGTGGATTCAATCTCGCTGACATGCGCTAAGACGGCTACAGCGAGTGTCTCGAACATAAACATCGAAATATGTTGGCGAAATAACGGACCAATATGATACACGATGTTTGAGCTAAGAAATGCTAACCCAGATGCCAGCGCAATCATGCGCGTGAGGGTTTTATCGGCATGAGGAATTGCCCGATAGGTCTCTTTATACACCACCCAGCCGATAGTAATCGCTGTGATGAGTGTGGTGATAAAACTAAATAGCCGCCCATACCAATATTCTGCGCCAAATAGCCACGCAAATGGTACGAGGAACACATGATACATGGGTGGATAGATGCTCCCATAAAACGGGAATGATTCTATATCGGCGTAGGGTGTTTGAAATTGGCTGAGGAGCATGACATCATGCAACTCAAATCCTTCGCCTTGGTCATAATCGAAAGGAAATTGGATGAGGTTGGTGGCATAGACCACATAGACCACAAAATGAAACAATAGCCACGCCAATGCGATTAGCATGAGGGCATGGATGATGGCCAGAATGGGGCGGGAGATAGGGGGATTATTTGTCATCATCGTATCCTCATTAGGCGGGGTCATCCCCAAGTGGGATGAGGGTTATGCCCAGCAATATCAGACTAATCATGATGACTAAGCCAATCGCTTGGATGGGACCGATGCCCCCTTCTCTGCCAACATCAATAATATCAACAGCAAAAATTGCTATTGTGCCAAGTGTCCCAATTGCGACACATAGAATACCGAGAGTTTTTTTTGTGAAGGTGAATTGATTGTTTAACATGGTGCAAAATTATAGCAGAATTATTGCACCATGCTATAGAGGGGTTAACATAATTCTTCGAGCCATGCGAGGGCGCTTTCGTAGTTCTGAAAAAATTGATAATCCAACGCCGCAAAGTGGTTTGGAAAGAGTGCCATTTGCTTGCGTTCATTATCGCCAGAAACAAGAATCGCTTGTCTGCCATTTTCGATTTGGGGCAATTGCTTGAGGCTATCGGCAAAAAACGGCGAAAATTTGACCGCACTATTGCGAAAATCGAATAGGACAAGAAAGGGTTGGTTGCCCCATAATCCGATGAGTGTTTCCATCTCATAGAGGAATTGCTCAATCGTTTTGCGCTCACTATTTTGCAATTCGCACAAGATAATTTGCCCATTGTGCAGTGGGGTAAAGTGAATACCGGTCATTGGATATGTGCCTAATCGGGTGCTTATCTGCTTCATAATGATTATCTCCCACAAGTCTTTATCTGATTTTCTTGTGCTTTGAATAGTATAATAACATGACTCCTTGTGAGAATCCTTAAGAAAATACGAATAATTTATGAATTCACAATTATTGTAAGACTCAAAAAGTGGATTTATTTTTGTTAATAGTCGTGCTATCCTGTTCATGTATTCACAGACACGATTGGTCGTGTCCCTATATAGGAGCTATTTGGGTATGATGAAAACGCACACTTGCGGGGAACTCCGCGACTCTCATGAAGGAACACAGGTTGTTTTGGCGGGATGGGTGCATCGTCGCCGTGACCAAGGCGGCTTGATTTTCTTCGATTTACGAGACCGTTGGGGCATTACGCAAGTCGTGATAGATGCCGCCACGTCACCCATAGCCCATAAAGTTGCCAGTGATGCCCGCACCGAATATGTGTTGCAGGTGCATGGACAGGTGCGAATCCGTCCAGAAGGCACAGCCAATCCAGATTTGCCCACAGGCACAATAGATGTGGTTGCAGAAGAGATTAGCATCCTAAACCCATCGCTCACACCACCTTTTTATATGAATAAAGAGGAAAATGTAGAGGAAGCACGGCGTATGCAATATCGCTACTTAGATTTGCGCCGTCCCAACATGCAATATAATATCATCCTGCGTCATCGGTTGGTCAAATTTATCCGTGATTATATGGATGAAAAAGAATTTGTCGAAATCGAGACACCGATTTTATTTAAGACGACACCAGAAGGCGCACGCGACTTTTTAGTGCCATCGCGCCTGCAACCGGGCAAGTTTTATGCCTTGCCACAAAGCCCACAACAGCTTAAACAATTGTTGATGGTGGCGGGATATGAGCGCTACTTTCAGATTGCACGGTGCTTCCGTGATGAAGATTTGCGTGGGGAACGTCAGCCAGAATTCACCCAACTCGATATGGAAATGAGCTTTGTCGAGCGCGAAGATGTCATGCAGATTAATGAAGGTCTGGTCTTGGCACTATTAGACAAATTTGCCCCAGAGAAGAAAATCTTGGGTCGCCCATTGCCCCGCTTCACCTATACGGAAGTGATGGAAAAATATGGGTCAGATAAGCCCGATTTGCGCTATGGACTCGAAGCCATAGATGTGACAGAACTGGCGGGTAAAAGCGGATTTGCCGTGTTCAATCAAAATTATGCCGATGGCAAGCCGATTAAGGTCATCCGCGCCCCTGGTCTGATGCGTGAAGAAGGCACGAACACGGCTATTAGCAACGAAAAACTGAAAAAGGTGATGAAAGAACTGGAAGATATGGTCAAAGAGGCGGGCGCAAAGGGTTTGGCATGGATGGCGCTCCCATTGGAAGAAGAGGGTGAGGTCAAGGGTCCCATTGGCAAATTTTTCACCGTTGACCAAAAATTGGAATTATTTGAGCAAACAGGCGCACAAGCGGGCGATGTGTTGTTATTCACATCCGATACCCGTGAGGTGATATATGCCACCACCGATAAATTGCGCCGTCATTTGGCAGAACGGCTTGGTTTGGCAGACCCCAACACGTTGGCATTTGCGTGGATTATAGACTTCCCCCTGTTTTATTGGGATGAAGAAAATAAGCGATGGGACCCATCTCAGCATATGTTCACAGCACCCATGCCAGAAGATACCGAGTATCTCGACACCGACCCTGGTAAGGCGCGTGGGACACAATATGACCTCATCTGCAACGGGTATGAAGTGGGTGGGGGGAGTATCCGTATTCACCGCCGTGAGATGCAAGAGAAAATCTTCCCGCTCATTGGTCAGACGATGGAACACGCCAAAGAGCAATTTGGGCATATTTTAGAGGCATTTGAATATGGCGTGCCACCACATGGTGGGATGGCATGGGGAGTAGACCGTTTGGCGATGTTGTTTGCTGGTGCGCCCAATATCCGTGAAGTGATTGCCTTCCCCAAGACACAAACGGGCAGTGATGCAATGGCACATGCACCATCATTTGCAGACCCATCGCAACTAGAGGAACTTTTTATCCGTGTGGTTGAAAAACCAAAGGATGAGAAAAAAGGCTAGATAATCTTTCCATTAAGATGGGATACTGCACACAGAAAAGTATCCCATCTATGTTATATTCCCCCTAAAAACCTCTCTCCACCTGTTTTACCACATTCCTTTGGTGTATTTACAAGTTCTATCCAAAAGGACGATGAATCATCCATAAGTCTTATATCCCTGATAGGTATTAAATTTATACTGAAGGTATGACTTGAATCGCTTCGTTGGTGGTTTCTATTGACCATTAACTGCTTAGCAATTTTGCTATTAGCTGAAAATTACTATGGAGAAATACTATGAATAAAAGAGTTACAGATCCACCAGATCCAACGGGAATGTATTATGAAACACATCCAACTGGCGTTGATATGGTGGATGTGATGCAAAGAAAATCGCCAGCAATGGGTTGGGAAGATGTTTCGCTAGGGGCGATTTTTAGCGGAGTCATCATTGCGCTTATTTTACAATTCTTGTTTAATGTGCTTGGTCTGAGCATTGGTGCAAATACCGTCAATCCTGCCACAGAAGCGAATCCCATTGAGCCAGCATTAGGTATGGCGGCAGCGATTTGGGTTGTTTTTAGCACATTATTAGCCTTGTTTATGGGTGGGTGGGTCGCTGGTCGCCTGTCGAATACCCAAAATCATGTCAATAGCACCCTACATGGTATTATCACTTGGGCAGTTACCTCGATTATTTTGCTGGCTATTGTCGGCTCTAGCATAGGTGGTATCGTCAGTGGTATTGGGCGTATTGTTGGTCAGGGCGCGACTCTGCTTGGCAGTGGTGTTGTTCAGACCGCACCGGCTGTTATCGAGAGTATGGGTATTGAAGTTGAAACCTTGATGGCGTTCAATGGGGAATTTCGTAATCTCCTTGCAGACCCAACAACAAGCACAACCGATGACGAAACGGCTACAACAACACAAGCACAAAACACGAGTTCAGAACCTATGCAGATGAACCTCGCAGACCTCAAATTGAGTCGTGATGTCACCGCATTTGTCACTGGTGGCGATAGTGACCAAACCCAAAAACAAAGTTTGGCAGTAGCGATTGCTAATCGCACGTCATTAACCGAAGAAGAAGCGCTTGTACAACTGGATAATTGGCGCGAATCGTATCAAGATGTGCGTGTTCAGGTCGAAGAAACTGCCCGTGATGTTGGTCAGTTGGCAACCGAGACCCTAACAGCGGTCGCTGGGATGTTAGCTGCCATCTTGTTTATTGGGGCGGTTGCGGCAGGCTTGGGTGCTTATCTCGCTGTAGCATGGCGAGATAACATCTCTGTTGACGTGAAATCTACAGAGACCTATATCGCCTCCTAATTCGTAAGCGATAAGTTACACAATAAAACAGAGGCATTAGAGATTACCCTAATGCCTCTGTTTTGCTTGATTATGATTTCATATAGGTGCTATGAAATAACCCTGCTACCGCGCCACCGCCAAAAATCCCCAAGAAATAGGGTACGATATACTCCAGATTGCCCGCCACCAGCGCAGGTCCCAATGTACGGGCAGGATTGAGCGATGCGCCTGTATATGCCCCACCTGCCAAAATAAGCCCTGTGAGTGATAGACCAATCACAACCCCCGCCACATTACCCGCCTTGCCATAGACCGCCGCCTGAAAGACGATGCTCACCAAGAAAAAGGTTAATACGGCTTCAAAGAGTGCCGCCTGCCACACATTATTGGCAGTAAGGCTACCCGTTGTTTCGCCCACATTGGCATTGCTCCCCAAAATAGTGACGATGAGCAATGCCGCCAATATACTGCCGATAAATTGTGCGATGATATAAAACAGGGCTTTTATTGCGGTGACTTTTCCGCCGACCAATAGCCCAACCGTGACGGCGGGGTTGATGTGTGCGCCAGAAATATGCCCATAGGTGTAAATAATGCCAATGACCGCCAAGCCATGTGCAAAGGCGGGGACAAGGATATTGACATTGTTAGCGGGTGTTGTCGCCAATACGACAGAAAATCCCCCAATAAATACGAGGATAAATGTGCCGATAAGCTCGGCGATGGTTTCTTTCATTAATTTTGGATTCATCAAAATATCTCCTACAGAAAAAATGCTTGTAGACTATAGCACGAGTACCCCACTATACAAAATGCTTTGATTAAATTTTGGCTAAGAATCTTTATGATGAATATCATTGATAAATCGTTGGGGAATGGTTGGCGTTTAGCCTTTACATAGGGGGTGTTAGTGCTATAATAACCTTAATCCTGCTGTGTTTGTGATGTTGCGACTCGTTTTGAGCCAACACTCAACGATGGGGGACTGCCGTCTGAAATTAAGGTGATAGGCTCGCGTAGCCAAGACCAAGATTATCAGGAGAGTTCCCACCTGCGAAAGCAGGTTCAAAACACTGTAACACACGGCATAGCGGGTTTCCTTAAACCACTAGGAAAGCAAACGGGCATGAATCTTATGCCCGTTTGTGTTTCATCTGCCATAATCCTGTCCAAAAACCGATACCATCAATTCGCCCAATGTAGACCGTTGTGGGATGAGGACGGCTTCACTACGGGCAGTGGTGTAATTGGTCACATAACGCCCATCAATGACCCCTGTTTGGATATTTTGGCGCGGAATGTCTTTGAGATACCATGCCAGCCGAATTATATTTTCCAGCGAAATGCTGGTAGAGACATTGGTGCTGAGTGATGATAACAGGCTCGGCGCATTAAAAATCAGCGTGGGGAGCATATCAAAGTCTAGCACTTTGTCGCGGATGGCAAAAATCACTTGTTGCTGACGGGTTGCGCGTGAAAAGTCGCTATCGCCATGCCGTGTACGGGCAAATTTGAGCGCGGTAAGACCATTGAGGTTATGTGTGCCTGCGGGCAGAAAAAACGGGTCATAGCCATAATTCATATCGGGATAGGCGCGGTCATTGATGGTGTAATCGGTGGTGACGGTAATGCCGTTAATGGCATCTACAATGGCGATAACCGCACTAAAATCCACCACCACATAATCGTTGATACGAATTCCCAAATTATATTGGACAGTTTGCATGGTCAGTTGTGGACCAGACCCAGAACTGCGGATTTCGCCTAGCACCATTGCCGAATTAATCCGTTGATATTCGCTATACCCAGGGACTTCTACATATAAATCGCGGGGGATGCTCAAGATGCCGATACTGCTCGTGGTGGGGTCTAGGCTCACAATCAGCATGGTATCGGTACGATATGCCAGACCTGTTTCGCCAGGGCGACGGTCTAAACCCATGACCAACACCGTAAATCGCCCTGTTCCATCCCAAGGGGTGAGGATGAGGCTTTGCCCGTTGTCGAGGGTGATTGGTCTGCCGAGTGCCATTTCGTTGCCTGCGATATTTTCGCGGAGGTCAATGGGTGGTGGGAGCATGGCAATATCAATGGTGGCGGTGGGCAATATATCGGGCGGGGTGCTAATACCACGCAATACAAGCACCGTAAACATGCCAACCACACCGACCATCACTAATAGTCCACCAGCGATAATCACCCATGCCCATTCATCACCAGACCCGCGTTTGTTATGATACCGCTTACGGGAGCGTTGACGTGCCACCGAATCGCGCATAATCGGCGTGGGAGGCGGTGGGGTGGGGATTTGACGTGGTACATAAATGGGCTTATACACCTCGCCATTGGCATTGACCATCGGCGTATTTGCCACTGTCGGCTGGCTGTCTATTTTCCCCCAATTAGGTGCTTCTGGCACAATATTGGTTCTGACCGTTTGGTCGGGGGTGGGTGGATTTTCTTCAAACAAGGATTTTAGATAATCATCAGACATAGGTTTATGCTAACATAGTTAAACAGATATTTGTACAGTATAGGATGATGCCGTAAATGCGTCAATATCGCTTGATATACGATAGCCCTACCAATGGGGTTTGGAACATGGCAGTGGATGAAGCTATTTTATCGGCTGTTATCGCAAAAGAAGCCCCACCCACCCTCCGATTTTATGGCTGGAATCCACCTTGCTTATCATTGGGGCATGGTCAGGCATTTGCTGATGTGGACATTTTTCGTCTACAAGATTTTGGGTGGGATGTCGTGCGCCGTGCCACAGGGGGCAAAGCTATTTTGCACACCGATGAACTCACTTATAGCCTTGTGTTGCCCCAAGACCATCCATTGGCACAAGGGAGCATTGTGGATAGCTATCGGAATATTAGCAGTGGGCTGATGGCGGGACTTAACGCGCTTGGGGCAACTCTCCATGCTGATAAACGTGCTGATGATACCAAAATCACAGGGGCTGTATGTTTTGAAACGCCATCGCATTATGAAATTACTGATTCAGATGGTCGAAAATTGGTGGGTAGCGCCCAATTACGGCGACGTGGCGGTGTGTTGCAACATGGCACATTGCCCCTCACAGGCGATTTAGCGCGTATTTGTGATGGTTTGGTGTTTGAGGACGATGAAGCCCGTCAAATCGCCAAACAAAAGGTGCTGGGGCGTGCTATCACCCTAGAAAATGCGCTAGGGCGATGGGTTTCATGGGATGAAGCCACTCATGCGCTGGTGAATGGCTTTATGCAGACATTTGATGCCCATTTTTTTGAGAGCCAACTCACTCTGTCTGAATTGGCTCATGCCGAGCAGATTGCACAGACGGTTTATGCCAACGCCGATTGGACGAAAAAGTCGTAATTTATTACCGTTTTGGTGGATTTTTCGGCGGATAGGGTGGCTGTTGTGGTTGTTGTGGGTTTTGTCCCTGTGGCGGATAGGGTGGTTGTTGGGGGTTATATCCCTGTGGCGGTGGATATTGCCCTTGTTGCGGAGTATAGCCTTGTGGTGGTGCATAATACCCCTGTGGTGGATATTGTGGCATCGGTGCGACACGGACAAATTGCTTGCGACCATTGGGCATGGTTTGGGCTTGCCATTGCACATTGGGCATCCCAAAGAATTGTACCAATCCGCCAAATAAAGCGAGTGCGCCCCCAATGACCAGCAGAATAATCAGTTCTGGCGAAGCCACTTGTAAATTATCTACTGTGCCAAATGTGCCACTGGTCTCTGTAAGTAAAATCACCCCAGAGAAAATTGCCAAGACTGCTCCCTGCACTGATGTGGCAACAATCAACAATGGACGTTGCATGAATTGTGCCACCAATCCGCCGACTAATGCGCTCACGCCAATAATCGCCAACGATGTCCAGTTGACTTGTGGCTCAAATAATGGGGTATTCGTGAGTCGGATTACCAAAAATGCCAATCCACCCCCTAAGCCCATCCCCACAAAAAATAAGCCTGCACGAAAGAAAAATGTGACCAATCCCAAGCCGATTAACGCGCCAATCACCCCCACGCCGATGATAACAATCGGTTGGGCATCGGTGATGACTTGACTCACGAGATAAGCGGGTGCAACCCCACCAAAACCGATGCCGAGTATATTGAGAAATAAACTAAATAAGCGATACCCAAAAAACGTGATGCCGAGTCCGAGTAGAACCCCGCCAATAGCGATAATAGTTAGTATGGACATAACAAGTCTCCTTTGGAGAAAAATTTCTATTTATTATACTATAGCACGGAAAACATGGTATAATTTCGCATAGCCAATAATAAAAACACTACTACAGCTACTCAACAGGAATAACCGATATGCCCAATAAAAACCAACTCCCTCTTTTTTCTGATGCACCGCAAAATGTGAGTGACCTACATAAAAAGACGATGCTCAAACTCACTTATCCGTTTTTTCTGCAATTTCTCAAAGAAGCGGGCAAATCTGAGCATACCCTCAAGGCGTTTGATGCCGATTTGCGCCTCGCAGGAGGCTATTTAGATGATACGCGCCCCATTGGCGAATTGACCACCACCGACCTGAATGATTTTCTCCATTGGCTAGAAGTTGGGCGGGGTGTGCCGTGTAGCCGAAAAAGTTATGCCCGCCGTGTGACGACGCTCAAAGTCTATTTTCGTTGGCTTAAAGGGATTGGTGCTATTTCGCAAGACCCCGCCAAAGCTGTTTTGCAACGGTCTGGTCCCGCGCCACTGTCTGATGCGCTGTCATTAGACCAAATCCGCGAGTGCATTGAGGCGAGTCGGGGATTCAAAAAAGGGGATGGGCAAGATTATCGCCCAGAGATGCTTTTTCGGTTATGTGTTGCTACAGGCATGAAAAAAGGTGAGGTGATGGCGCTCAAACCAGACGACATAGACCGCAGTAACCCCCACAACCCTATTTTGACCATTCGGCATAAATCGCGCAATGTGTATAAAGAACGGCGCATTGTCTTAGACCCAGACTGGCTTACCTTATTCGATTTATATTGTGACCAATACCCGCCCAAAGCCGATAAAAACGGGATGAAGAAATCCGAAATTATCACTTGCACCTCGCGGAATTTGGAATATATCCTCACCGATATAGGTGAAGCGGCGGGATTGCCGTTTAATTTGTCATTTGAGGTATTGCGTTGGACATGCGCGGTGCGCGACCATCGGCTTGGGATGGAAGATGATTCATTGCGCGAAAAAATGGGTTTGAGCGAGATTAGCTGGCATGAGACGGGGCAAAAAATCCGCAAATTGGCAGAAATGTTGAGCCAGAAGGATTAGAGGGTATATTCAGATGCTCATTGATATATTTGATGAAATCATGGAACAAATTCGTGTGCATGTCACACCAGAGACACCCTTTAATGATGCGTTGTTTAATGCGCGAATGGATGCGTATAAAGTGGCGCTAGAAGGTGCTTCACTAAGAGATATTATGCCTGTTTTTGAGAAATTAAAAATTGGGTCAGAAAATGATGATTGGTTTAATGCCCCATACGAAATAGCCGTCTTGACCTATAAACATCTCTTTTCTAGGTTGAAAATCTCGGAATTGTTGGAAGAATTTGGACTGTTTGTGGCGCTTTTTAATGATCCAGAAGAAAATTTATCGGCTGAACTGAAGAAAATTTCTGAATTTATAAAATGTGATTGGCTCTATAATTATCAGATGCCACCGTCTTCTACAGGTATCCATTAAGCAGTCATATCGGTGTGGCAGTGACCAAGATAACACTGCCACACGGTAATATTAAACCGATTAGCCCCAAATCACTTCAAAGGCAGAACGGGCTTTGTGTGGGGCAGGGTTATCTATCATTTTCACGGTGAAAGATTCGTCTGCTTTCTTGAAGCGGGCGGCGAGTCCCCAGATAAATCCATAAATGGCATCATCGGGGTTTGGGGTGTTGTGATAGACGATATAGTGTTTTTCGCCTTTGACATCAATGCTATAACCTTCATCGGCGGGGATATTGCGTAAATTGGCATGATGAATGGCATGGAGGGCATTGAGCGCATCGGGAATGGACTGAATGAAATCGGGCATCACGGCATTATTCACTACCTGTCTGCCAAATGCGACAAAGGCGGATTGGGCTTCGCCACCGAGTGTATCATTCATATTTTTGAGGATGTCCATCCATAGTTGATGAGAATACCACGCGTCTGGGTCTATCGTCTGTAAGCCGTATTTTTTGAGGATTGGTTGGATAATAGAGGCTTCTAGGTTATCTGCAAACGAAATCATTGTTTGACCAATGACTTCTGCTTTTGGTGAACCTGCGATGAATGGTTGGGCTACATAATTTGTCATAAGGCTTCCTTTTTGTTATCTATGTGTGTTTGTGAAATTGACTTTTTATTTATTTTAAATCAACTTTTTCTTAATTGTCAACCGAATTGCTTGACAGATTCCGAAAGAAACGCTACTATTTGGGCTAATCCTATACTTAAAAACGATGAGCCGAGCGAGTAATTACAAAAACGCTGTTCAGAGAGCCACTAACTGGTGTGAATGTGGCACAAAACGGTTGTAATGAATGGGTCGGGGAGTTGTGTGGGCAAACCGAAATGATGAATTTCGCAGTAGTCTACATCGGAAGCGCACCGTTATCATAGCGCAGGGTGTCATAAGGCATTATCGCACCCAATAAGGGTTGATGGCAAAACCATCAAAAACAAGGTGGCACCGCGAGACTTTCCGCTCTCGTCCTTGTATTTGCGAGCGGGTTTTTGTTTTCTTTATGGAGAATAAAAAATGGTTTTTGCGACAACACCTTCACTATCTCAACGTGCTGATATTATCCCCTCATTTGATGATATTTTACCCCTATTTGATATGGGCGATTTAGTTCCTGTTCATCGCCGTTTGCTTGCCGATTTAGAAACCCCTGTTTCTGTATTCATTAAACTCACCCAAAATGGTCATCCTGCCTTTCTGCTAGAAAGTGTGGAAGGTGGCGAAAAAGTGGGACGCTATTCATTTTTAGGAGTCAACCCCAAAGGGATGATTTCGTTCAAAGACAATATCGTCACCCGCACCTATGATGGCGATACAACCACATGGGAACTCCCCACAGGTCAAGACCCCTTACATGCCCTCCAAGCTGAATTAGAACGGTTTCATCCTGTCAAAGTAGACGGATTACCCCGTCTGGTTGGTGGGGCAGTTGGATATTTTGCCTATGATATTGTGCGCTACTTTGAAAAATTGCCACAGACCGCCAAACGTGACCTAGAATTGCCCGATGCGGCATTTTTATTGCCCGATACGCTGGTTATATTTGACCATGCCAAGCACCAACTTATTATTCTGGCGAATGCTCATAATACAGGCGACTCTGCCCAAGCCTATCAGGACGCGGTAGACCGTATTGAGGCGATTACCGCCACCATCCGCCAACCCTTACCGATGATTGCCCCAACGCCATCCCCGCGCGGGGAGCAGATGGTCTCTAATATCAGCAAAGAGACCTATGAAGATAATGTCCGTCGTGCCAAAGAACATATCAAAGCGGGTGATGCCTTTCAGATTGTGTTATCACAACGCCTCAGTTGCCAGACAACTGCCTCGCCACTGCATATTTATCGGGCATTGCGGGCGCTAAATCCATCGCCATATATGTTTTATCTGCACTTTGGGGGCGATTTTACTCTCATTGGCGCCTCGCCAGAGATGATGGTGCGCTATGAAGATGGTATCGCCACCACGCGCCCTATCGCGGGTACACGCAAACGTGGCAAAGACGAAGCAGAGGATGAAGCCCTCGCGCAAGAACTCCTCACAGACCCCAAAGAACTCGCGGAGCATGTGATGTTGGTAGATTTGGGGCGCAATGACTTGGGACGTGTGTGTGATTATGGCACCGTGAAGGTCACACAGATGATGAAAATTGAAAAATATTCCCATGTGATGCACATCGTCAGCCAAGTAGAAGGCAGATTGCGCCAAGATTATGATGCGTTTGCCTTGCTCCGTGCCACATTCCCCGCAGGGACATTGAGCGGTGCGCCAAAAGTACGTGCGATGGAAATTATCGAAGACCTAGAAGGCACACGTCGCGCCACCTATGGCGGGGCGGTGGGCTATTTTAGCTATGACGGGTCAATGGATACCTGTATTACCATTCGTTCATTGGTCATTCAGGGCGATACGGTATACTTGCAGGCTGGGGCGGGCATTGTCGCAGATAGCGACCCTGCTTCGGAATATGAAGAATCCTTGAATAAGGCGCGGGCGGTGGCGGTTGCCATTCAATACGCCGAGCAGGGCTTACAATGAGACTTTTTTTGACGAAAGGAAGCACACCATGAGCGTCAAACGATTGGTATTTATCCGTCCAGGCGAAACGAATTGGAATTTGCAAGGACGATTTCAGGGATGGGTGGCATCGCCACTCAACGATTATGGGCGGATACAAATTGAGCGCCTTGCCAATTTTGTCCGCAATTTGGGCATTGCCGCCTTGTATAGCAGTGATATTCAACGCGCCAAACAATCGGCAGAAATTTTGTCGTCACGGCTGGGGTATCCTGCTATATTTGATGAACGCCTGCGGGAACGGTCTGTGGGACATTGGCAAGGACTCACTGTTCCAGAGATTCATGGTTGGTATACCGAAGAATATGACGAATTTCAAAAAGACCCCGATAAATTTCAGATACCGGGTGGCGAGTCGTTGACACAAGTCCGCAAACGGTCACAAACAAGCCTCAAAGAAATTCTTAAGAAGCACGATTCAGAAGAACAAGTGACCATCGGTATTGTGTCGCATACCATCACCATCAATATAATGCTGGAGTCGTTATTGCCTAAAACAGACATCATCCCACGTCAATTTGGCAATAGCTCGGTGACGACATTGCTTTTTGATGGTGATAAATGGCGCGTGACTGCCGACAACGATACCGCCCATTTGGAAGGAAAAATTGCCCGTGTCATGCCCTATGATGAAAGAGGGGATACATTATGATTTTGGTAATTGATAACTACGATAGCTTTACCTATAACCTTGTGCAACTCATGGGGGAATTGGGTGGTGATTTGTGTGTGATGCGAAACGACCAAATCAGCCTCGACCAAATTCGTGACCTCGCGCCATCGCACATTGTTATTTCCCCTGGTCCTGGGAATCCTGATGACGGCGGGGTGTCGTTGGATGTAATTCAGCAACTCGGCACACACATCCCCTTATTGGGAGTGTGTTTGGGGCATCAATGTATTGGTCAGGTTTATGGTGGGGTGGTACAGCGGGCTGAACGTCTCATGCACGGCAAAACCAGCATGATTTATCATGCCCACGACCCACTTTTTACGGGACTACCGAGTCCGTTTGAGGCGACCCGTTATCATAGCCTCATCGTAGAAGAAAGTACCCTGCCAGATTCGTTGGCGGTGATTGCCTTCACCGAAGATGGCGAAATTATGGCGCTACGTCATAAAGAATATCCTGTGGTGGGTGTGCAATTTCATCCAGAGAGTATTTTGACGACCTATGGCAAGCGGATACTCCAAAATTTCCTAGAAAATCAATTTTTAGCGGTCTAATTATTGAGGGAACAATGTAATAATGGATATTAAACGGGCAATTGACCTTATTGGCAAATTTGGACATCTGCAATCGTCAGAAGCCGAAATTGTGATGCACCAAATTATGCGTGGCGAAGCATCGCAGGCACAAATAGGCGCGTATCTTATGGGATTACGCATGAAGGGCGAAACCCAAAGCGAAATAACGGGGAGCGCCATCGCCATGCGTGCCAATTCAGAAAAAGTCGCCACCAAAATGGCGGGGTCACAGTTACTCGATACCTGTGGCACAGGTGGCGATAAATCGAATACCTTCAATATTAGCACCACAGTGGCATTTGTGGCATCCGCGGCGGGGATTCCTATCGCCAAGCATGGCAATCGTGCCACCAGTAGCCAATGCGGTAGCGCGGATGTCTTGGCAGAATTGGGCGTGAATTTAGACCTTACTCCTGACCAAGTAGGGCAGTGTGTAGATGAATTGGGTATTGGCTTTTTATTCGCCGCCAAATTACACCCCGCCATGAAATATGTGATTGCCCCACGCAAAGAGATGGGCGTGCGGAGTATTTTTAATATTTTGGGTCCGCTCACTAATCCTGCGGGCGCACGTCGGCAACTCATGGGTGTCTTTGCCCCCGATTTAACCGACCTCATGGCGAATGTCTTGGGCGAATTGGGCGCAATTTCTGCGATGGTGGTGTGTGGTTATGGCAATATGGATGAATTGACCACCACAGGTCCCAATACTGTGAGCCATTACCAAGATGGTGTGGTCAATAGCTATATGCTAGACCCGCGTGAATACGGATTTCATGGCGCAAATATCAGCGATTTGCTTGGGGGTGATGCACCGACCAATGCGACCATTTTGCGCGGTGTGCTTTCTGGTGAATTCCGCGATGCCAAGCGCGATATTGTCTTGCTTAACGCGGGCGCGGCGATTTTTGTCGGTGGAAAAGCCGATGACATCGCAGAAGGTATCAAACTAGCAGGTGAAGCCATTGATAACGGGTCTGCATTGGCAAAATTGGATGGGCTTATCGCCTTTTCTGGGCAATTTGTTGCATAATAAGAGATAAATACACACAAGGATAACGCATACAATGTATGTCAAAACGGATACCATCCTAGATAAAATTCTCGCCCAAAAAGTGGATGAGGTGGCAACCCGACAAGCTAAGATGCCCCTCAAAAAGGTGCAAAATTTGGCGCGAGTGGCGTGTGTCCCGCGCCACTTTGACCAAGCCTTGCGTGCGGGTGAGCATGTCGCGCTCATCGCAGAGGTAAAAAAAGCCTCACCGAGTAAGGGTGTCCTCATCGAAAACTTTGACCCTGTGACCATTGGCAAAACCTATTCTGATAATGGCGCGAGTGCGATTTCTGTACTAACCGATACACCGTTTTTTATGGGTGATTTGGCATATCTCAATGCGATACGTGGCAATGTGCGCGTGCCTGTTTTGCGGAAAGATTTCATCATAGACCCCTATCAGGTGTATGAAACCCGCGCAGAAGAAACCGATGCCTTGTTGTTGATTGTCGCCGCGCTAGACGATGCACAACTGACAGATTTACAGGCGCTAACCCACGAATTGGGCATGTCGGCATTGGTGGAAGTGCATGATGAAGCAGAAGTGGAACGCGCACTCAAAGTGGGTGCAACGATTATCGGTGTGAATAACCGCGACCTCAAATCATTTGATGTAGATTTAGGCACGACTGCCCGACTCGCCAAATTGCTCCCCAAAGATGTGATATTGGTGGCAGAAAGTGGCATTGCTACCCCTGCGGATGTGGCACAGATGGCGCAAGCAGGCGCACATGCGGTTTTGGTGGGGGAGAGTTTGGTCAAATCTGGCGAGATGGCAAGTGCGGTGAAGCAATTTAGCTCTGTAGCACGCTAAAGCAAGATAGAAAGAAAGGTTTTTCATCATGACCATTGTCAAAATTTGTGGCATCACCACGTATGCAGATGCACTTTTTACGGCGCAGGCGGGTGCGGATATGCTCGGATTTAATTTTTATAAGCATAGCCCACGTTATATTGATATTGACATCGTTACCGATATTTGCGACACACTCCGCGCCGAATTGGGTGATAAATGCCCGCAACTCATCGGCATATTTGTCAATGAATTGGTGAGTAATATTTCTGCTATCACCAATCAAGCCGGGTTAAATGGCGCTCAATTGAGCGGGGATGAATCGGATAGCATGCTCAAAGAATTGTATGGCTTGGGCTATAAGGGGATTCAGCCGATGAATCCGCAACAGGCACTTGATGATGTCGGTTATTATGCCAAACATTTCACCTCCCGCGAAAAAATGCCGTCATTGCTCCTCGATGCCTATCATCCAAAATTAGCGGGTGGGACGGGTTTGAGCGTGAGCGATGAAATTATTCACGCCATCCAAAATAATGTCCCACGCCTAATGTTGGCAGGTGGGTATAACCCAGATAATGTGGCAGAACGGGTGAAAACCTACCGCCCATGGGGTGTGGATGTCGCCAGTGGGGTAGAGACCAATGGCAAAAAAGACCAAGCCAAGATAAAAGCGTTTATTGATGGGGCAAAATCTGTATAAAGGTATATGACCGATGGTATTTGAAATTAACAAGACTAATGTCCCTGATGAACGAGGCTATTTTGGCGAATTTGGTGGGCGATTTGTCCCAGAGACACTTGTCCCCGCGCTGGATGAATTGATAGTTGCCTATGATGAAGCCATTCACGACCCTAAATTTATGGCAGAACTGGCTTATCTGCAAGCGACCTATGTAGGCAGACCCACACCCATCACGTACGCCAAACGTCTGAGCGATATGCTCGGTGGGGCGCAAATTTACCTCAAGCGTGAAGATTTGGCGCATACGGGCGCACATAAAATCAATAATGCGCTGGGGCAGGCATTACTGGCGAATCGCATGGGCAAAAAACGGGTCATCGCAGAGACGGGCGCGGGTCAGCACGGGGTAGCATCTGCTACGGCATCGGCGCTACTGGGACTCGATTGCCATGTGTATATGGGCAGTGTGGATATTGCCCGTCAGCGCCCCAATGTATTCCGTATGAAATTGCTCGGTGCAGAGGTTATATCGGTAGAGAGTGGTAGTAAGACGCTCAAAGATGCCATCAACGAAGCCATCCGCGACTGGGTGACGAATGTCCGCAACACATTTTATCTGCTGGGGTCGGCATTGGGACCGCACCCGTATCCGATGATGGTACGCGATTTTCAGAGTATTATCGGCGTAGAGGCACGCGGGCAAATTTTGGAGATGACAGGCAAATTGCCCGATGTGTGTGTGGCATGTGTGGGCGGTGGGAGCAATGCCATCGGCTTATTTCACGCCTTCCGTGAGGATGAAGGGGTGGATTTTATCGGTGTCGAAGCGGGTGGTCATGGTATTTCGGGTGGGGAACATGCCGCCCGTTTTGCAGACCCTAATATTGGGCGTATTGGTGTCTTGCAAGGCACACGCTCATATGTCATGCAGACCACAGACGGACAAATTGTGAATACACATAGTATATCGGCTGGACTCGATTATGCCTCTGTGGGACCAGAACATGCTTATTTGCGCCAAACAGAACGCGCCTATTATACTTATGCTACTGATGAAGAGGCACTATCTGCATTACAAACACTCAGCCAAAATGAAGGGATTATCCCCGCATTAGAGAGCGCCCATGCAGTGGCAGAAGCCATCAAACGCGCCCCAACCATGCCCAAAGACAGCATTTTGCTGGTGAATGTATCGGGGCGGGGCGATAAAGATTTAGATACCGTCATGTCTGCTATTGGTGATTAACCGACCAGAAAGAGGTGTGTTATGCCTTCGGACCCAGGGATGGTCTATGACCCCAAATTGGGGAAAATGGTGCCAGACCCCAATTTAACACCAGAAGAAAAACGCAAGATTGATCAACAACGCAAGGCGCGGGCGCAATCGGAAAAAGCCGCATTACGGGCGCAACGCAAAAAACGCAAGGGAAGTTGTACATCGCGTTTATTCACGATTCTTATTTTGCTCGTCCTTATCATTGCAACACCATTTGTCATTGGGTATGTGTATCAATTGGCATCTGCCCAAAATGAAAATTTTGTCCCAATGGGGCAAGTCGTCTCTGTGCCGATGGATAATGGCACATATAACATGCACCTGCATTGCATTGGTGCAGGAAGCCCTACTGTGATTTTGGATGCGGATATTGGCGCATGGTCGGTGCATTGGGAAGATGTGCAAACCGAAATTGCCAAATTTACCCGTGTATGCAGTTATGACCGTGCCGGCTATGGCTGGAGTGACCGCAACCCTGCCCCCCGTACCATTCAACGCATGGCAACAGAATTGTATTTGTTGCTCCAAGTTGCCAGAGAACGTGGTCCGTATGTGATGGTGGGGCATGGGGCGGCGGGGATGACGGCGCGTGCCTTTGCTCAGAGTTTTCAGAATGATGTGCGTGGGGTGGTACTGGTAGATAGCATGAGCGAGTCGTTGCTCACACCCTATCCCGCGACTTATAATCAACAAATCACCTTTTTTAAGGTGGCAGAGTTTTTTGCCCCATGGGGAACTGTTCGCCTTGTTGACCAACTATTGCGCTATGATAATTGGTTGTTGCAAGGGGCAAGCCTAAGTGCCGAATATTCCCCTGTTTTCCGTGCGGGATATTATAAACCCGCCTATTGGGAGACGGTTTGGGCAGAATTGGCAGATTTATCGAGCGCCCCTACGGAACTGGCTAATATCGGCGGTTTGGGCAGTAAGCCGTTGGTGGTGATTATCGCCACAGACCGTTCACCGAACAGTTTTCCGCCACCCAATGCCAGTTACGATGCCCAACAAGTGTTGGCAAGACTGTCTACACAGAGTGAATTGGTAGAGGCGCAAACGGCGCATTATATTCACCTGCAAAATCCGACTTTGTTCTTGATTGCGATACAGAACGTGGTGCAACAAGCACGTTAAGGTTGATTTTATAAAGTAGCCACATCTAAATTCAGTTGGTATGGTTTGTAAGGGCGCAATATATTGCGCCCTTACAGGCAAACCCTGATATGCTCATTACATACACACAGGAGACATGATTTTTGACACATATACCACGCGGGCTTCCCGCCATAGAAGCCATGTTCAACACGACAAAGGCGCAAAATCGCGCCGCCTTTTTGCCATTTTTCACTATCGGCTACCCGACTTATGACGAATCTATCAACATTTTGGTAGAAATGTCAAAATTGGGCGTGGATGGCTTTGAAATTGGCATACCATTTAGTGACCCATTGGCAGATGGCGCGGTGATTCAAGCCTCTAGCCAAGTGGCGTTGGATAATGGCATTACCGCGCATCATGGGCTACAAGCCGTGCGCGATTTGCGGGCGCGGGGTGTGCATCAGCCGATTTTCGTATTCAGTTATATCAACCCACTACTGGCGTATGGCGCAGAAAAATTTGTGCAACATGCCAAAGATGCGGGTGCAGATGGCTTTATTATCCCCGATTTGCCCCCAGAAGAATCGCATCTCTTTGCGGAATGTGCCAAACAAGGTATGGGATTAGTGTTTTTTATCGCACCGACCAGCAATACAGAACGCATATCGCTGGTGACAGGTCAAGCCACTGGATTTATCTATGTGATCGCTGTCACAGGGATTACAGGCGCACGCGATAGCCTCCCAGAAGATTTACAGGCATTTATCGCCCGTGTGCGCTCACAAACCGATAAACCGTTGGTGCTTGGATTTGGGATTAGCAAGCCAGAACAGGCACGTCAACTCAATGGATTGGTAGACGGGTATATTGTCGCCAGCGCCCTCATCCGCGCTCATCAAAACGGCACATCAGCAGATGTGATTCAACTCGCAGGGGCATTAGTAGGAGCAGGGGTATGATACGGGGTGTGCGCGGGGCAATCACGACTGATGCCGATACAGAAGAAGCCATTATCGAAGCCGCGATGGAAATTCTGAGCGCCATGATAAGCGCCAACGAGTTACATGAAGATGATGTTGCCAGTATTTTTTTTACTACCACACCCGATTTGAACACCGCTTATCCTGCACGGGGCGCACGGCGCTTGGGGTGGTCACAAACCGCGCTCATGGGTGGTGTCGAGATGGATGTGGTTGGCAGTATTCCACGTTGTATACGGGTGCTTATTCATTGGAATACTGATAAGCCATTGAGCGAAATCAAGCATGTGTATTTGCGTGATGCGGTGAAATTGCGCCCAGATTGGAGTGCCAATAAATGATTATTCTCATGCAACCAAAAGCCTCTGCCAAGCATGTGGCAGAAATTATCGCCCAAGTCGAAGCAGATGGTTATCATCCACACCTGAATGAGGGTGATGATGCCAAAATAATTGGGATTGTGGGTGAAAGCGCCACCCCGTTTAATACCGCCAAATATGAGGCGATGAATGGCGTGGTGAGTGTGCGCCGTGTGAGCGTCCCCTATAAGCTCGCTAGCCGAGAAATGCACCCCAAAGACACGGTTGTTCCTCTCAAAGGGAATATGGTCGGTGGCAAAAAATTATTCCTCATCGCAGGGCCCTGTTCGGTAGAAAGCCGTGAGCAAATCATCGAAACGGCACATGCGGTCAAAGAGGCGGGTGCGATGGCATTGCGTGGTGGTGCTTTCAAACCGCGCACATCGCCCTATAGCTTTCAGGGACATGGCGAAAAAGGTCTGCAATGGTTGGCAGAAGCCCGTGAAGCGACAGGGTTGCCTATTGTCACCGAAGTGATGGATTCCGCGCTTGTACCGATGATTTGCCAATATGCCGATGTCTTGCAAATTGGCGCACGCAATATGCAAAATTTTGCATTGCTCAATGCCGTGGGAGAAAGTCAACATCCTGTATTGCTCAAACGGGGGATGAGTAGCACCATCGAAGATTTGCTGATGTCTGCCGAATATATCCTTGCACATGGCAATAATCGGGTGATGTTATGTGAACGGGGCATCCGCACATTTGAAAAATACACCCGCAATACGCTGGATATTAACGCTGTGCCTGTCCTCAAACATCGCACACATTTGCCCGTGTTCGTAGACCCAAGTCATGGGGTAGGTTATAGCGAATATGTCCCCGCTATTGGTTATGCGGGTGTGGCGGCAGGGGCAGATGGACTGATTATCGAAGCGCATCTCGACCCAGAAAATGCCTTATCCGACGGACGGCAAAGCCTCACCCCACAGGGGCTAAAAAATATGATGGAAACCATCCGAAAAATTGCCCAAGCAGTCGGGCGTGAGGCGTGAGCATGGTATCGTTTCGTAGCGAAAGATTGGCTATTTTTGGATTGGGACTAATGGGCGGGTCTTTGGCGTTGGCATTACGCCCATACGCCCAGACGATTGTTGGGATAGACCCAAACCCCAAAACACTCGCATTTGCCAAAGAAAAAGGCATCATAGACGAAGCCACAGATGAACTTTTGGCAGGTGTTCATGGGGCGGATACGGTGATTCTGTGTGCGCCTGTGCGGATTATTTTGGATGTGGTAAAAAATCAGATTGGTTCATATTTGCGCTCTAATACCCTGCTGATTGATATTGGTAGCACTAAAGCCAATATTTGCGAGGCGATGGGACGGTTGCCCATTGGGATTCATGCGATGGGTGGGCATCCGATGACAGGCAAGGAACGTAGTGGCATCGAAGCCAGCGACCCCTCTTTATATCATGGCAAGCCGTTTGTGTTGTGTCCCACACGGCGCACAACCCCCGCTACACGCCTACGGGCATTATCATTTGTACAAGCGATTGAGGCGTTGCCCATCGAAATGGATGCCCAACGACATGATAGGGTGGTGGCGACCATTAGCCATGTTCCCTATTTGTTGAGCGCGGCACTCATGGCGACTGCCGCCCAAGAAGCCCAATACGATGAGGCGATATGGACATTGGCGGCGGGTGGTTTTCGGGATACAACCCGTTTGGCGGGTAGCGATATCACCATGATGCGCGATATTATTGGCACAAATCGGCAGGCTATTGCCGTGCTTTTAGCCAATTTTCGGGTACAATTGGCTCTTTTGGAGGCGATGCTTCTCGGAGAAGATGAAGTTAGCCTAGAAAATGCACTCAAACCTGTGCGCGAAGCACGCCTAAAATGGTCACAATACTACGAAAAAAAATAAGGACAGAGACACAATGCATAATTCAAAATTAATTCTGCGTCCGACAAATGCACTAAAAGGGTCAATTACTGTCCCTGGTGATAAATCGCTCTCGCATCGTGCTGTGATGTTTGGCGCGTTGGCGGATGGTGTTTCACAAGTACGCGGATGGTTGCCCGCGGGTGATACCGAAGCATCACTGGCATGTATGCGTGCGCTGGGTATGCAAATTGACCGTCACGACCCGACCACACTCACCGTTCATGGCGGAAAAATTATTCCCCCCACTGCGCCGTTAAATATGGTCAATGCGGGGACGGGGATTCGCCTCTTGGCGGGGATTATGGTGGGGCAACCATTCGGTTCTATATTGGATGGTAGTGAGCAATTGCGCCGTCGCCCCATGAAACGGATTATTGAGCCGTTGCGGATGATGGGCGCAGAGATTAATGCCCAAAATGACCGTGCGCCATTGCATATTTCGCCCGCCAATCTCACCGGGATTGAATACACCTTACCGATGGCGAGCGCACAGGTGAAAAGTGCGGTGATTTTGGCGGGATTATTTGCGCGTGGCACAACCAGCGTGATTGAACCCGGTCCCGCCCGTGACCACACCGAATTGATGTTGCGGGCGATGGGCGCAAATATCAGCACAGATGGCAATCGGGTGAGTATTACCCCCAATGGGTCATTAAAGCCGTTTGATATTACCGTCCCTGCCGATTTTTCATCGGCGGCGTTCCCCATTGTGGCGGGGTGTGTTGTGCCAGACAGTGACATCACCATCACGCATGTGAACCTCAATCCCACCCGCACAGGGTTATTGGATGTGTTGCTAGAAATGGGCGCGAATATCACCATCACCCCTACAGGCGAAGAAGCGGGGGAATTGGTGGGCGACATTCATGTGCAATATAGCCAACTACGCGGTATCATTGTTGGCGGGGAAGTGGTCGTGCGGATGATTGACGAATTTCCTGTGTTTATGGTGGCGGCGTTGTGTGCAGAGGGAAAAACCCTCGTGCGCGATGCTCAAGAATTGCGCGTCAAAGAAACCGATAGAATTGCTGTGATGAACACCGAATTGAAAAAATTAGGCGCGAAAATTGATGAATTAGAGGATGGATTTAGCCTCATCGGTGGGCAAACACTCAAAGGGACAAAGGTGCATGGTCATGATGACCATCGTATCGCCATGAGCATGGCGGTGGCGGGATTAATCGCCACTGGCGAAACCACCGTATTGGATGCCAAATGTGCAGGCGATTCATTCCCACAATTCCCACAGACCATGAGCGCGATTAATGCCGATGTGCGTGAGGAAGCCTACGAATCATGACCAATAAAGTCGGTTTAATTGGGTTTCCTGTCACGCATAGCATTAGCCCCACCATGCACAATGCCGCTTTTAGAGAATTGGGCATGGATTGGGAATATGATGCGATGGCAATCCCACCAGACATCCTCAAATATGGTTTGCGAGAGCCGATGCAACACGGTTATATTGGGCTAAATGTCACCATCCCGCACAAAGAGGCTGTGATGCGTCTGGTCACACCAGACCCCATTGCGCGTGCAGTAGGGGCGATTAACACGATAGATTTTCGTACCAATACAGGCACGAATACCGATGTTCAGGGATTCATTGACGACCTCAAAGCCTACCATATCCCCCTAAAAGACCAAACGGTTGCCGTATTGGGCGCGGGTGGGGCGGCACGGGCGGCTGTTTATGGCTTAGCCCGTGAAGGCGCGACTGTGGTCGTGGTCAACCGCACTATGCAAAAAGCACAGGTCATGCTGGCAGATTTAACCATGTCGGCGGGGATAAAAGGGATCGAGGCGGTGACATTGGATGATGCCGTGGACATGCCCTTATCGCTCATCGTCAATTGCACATCGGCGGGGTTGTATCCCAATATTGCCGATAGCCCGTGGGTGGATGGTGTGCCATTCCCGCGCAATATTACCGTTTATGACATGATTTATCGCCCGATGAAAACCAAATTCATGACCCAAGCCGAAAATGCGGGTGGACGGGCATTGGGTGGGTTGGGCATGTTGGTAA
Organism: Anaerolineae bacterium; assembly: GCA_034436595.1. GTDB lineage: Bacteria > Chloroflexota > Anaerolineae > Aggregatilineales > Phototrophicaceae. The sequence continues at coordinate 76,838 of DAOTUO010000197.1, forward strand.
GACAAGGGGCGCTGGCATTTAAGCTATGGACAGGTATAGATGCCCCATTTGAAACGATGTATGCCACCGCTTTAATCGAATTGGCATTGAAAGGATAAATACGCATGTTGCGATTTTTGACCGCAGGCGAAAGCCACGGACCTCAACTCACCGCCATTATTGACGGTATTCCCGCAGGCTTATCACTTTCGCAAGCCGATATTGATGCTGAATTGCTCCGTCGGCAAGTCGGATATGGCTCTGGCGGACGGATGCAAATTGAGCGCGACCAAGTTCGTATTACCTCTGGCGTGATGAACGGATTAACGACTGGTGCGCCGATTTCGCTCACGGTGGATAACCGCGATTTTAAGAATTGGCAAGAAAAAGACATCGCGCCCATCACCACCCCGCGACCGGGTCATGCCGATTTGACAGGTGCGCTCAAATATGGCTACCGTGAATTGCGCCTATCATTGGAACGCGCCAGCGCCCGCGAGACAACCATGCGCGTGGCGGTTGGTGCAATTTGTCGCAAATTTTTGGCAGAATTTGGCATAGCCATCGGCGGGTATGTGGTGCAAATTGGCGCAGTGAAAGCAGAAGTGCAAGACATCGTTGACCATCTTGTGTTGTATCTGAACGCAGAAGAAAGTGATGTGCGTTGTCCATTTCCCGATGTGGCAGAAGACATGCACGAGGCAATTCGGCAGGCAAAAATCGAAAAAGACACACTGGGCGGAATTTTCACCGTATTTGCAGTCGGTGTGCCAGTGGGGTTAGGCTCGCATGTGCATTGGGACAGACGGCTCGATGCGCGGATTATGGGCGCGATGGTCAGTATTCAAGCTATGAAGGGTGCGGAAATTGGTCACGCGTTTGATAATGCGGGTAAATATGGCAGTGAAGTCCATGACATGATAGATCGCACCGCCGATGGACGGCTGATTCGCCGTAGCAATCGGGCAGGCGGGCTTGAGGGGGGCATCACCACGGGCGACCCGATTGTTGTGCGTGTGGCGATGAAACCAATTGCCACCATGTTGCGCGGGGCAGAATCGGTAAATTTAGCCACGGGTGAACCCGAAATGACCACCTATGAGCGCAGTGATTTTTGTGCTGTGCCACGCGCCGTCCCCATTGGTGAGGCGATGTTGGCGTATGTCATCGCGGAGGCACTACTCGAAAAACTTGGTGGCGATAGCATGGATGAAATGCGTCCCCGCTACGAAAAATTGCGGAAAAATCGGTTGTCTGATGTGCCGATGGATAACGTAGATTGGCGGTTTGGCTTTGAGTGATAACAGACTCGCCAATATTGTCTTAGCGGGATTTATGGGTGTGGGCAAATCCACCGTTGGACGGGTACTCGCAGACCGTCTGCGCTGGCAATTTGTGGATACCGATGAAGAAATTGTCTCGCGGTTTGGCATGACCATCCCCGAAATTTTTGAGCAACACGGCGAGGCGGGTTTTCGGCGGTATGAGGATATTGTGTGTCAATCGGTATCTGCCAGAGATGCCCATGTCATTGCTACGGGTGGGGGGATGGTTATTAATCCCACCAATCGGGCGTTATTGTCTGCCACAGGGATGCTGGTTTATCTTCATGCCGATGTCGAAGCGATTCGGACACGGTTGGGCGCGATTGCCAAATCTGGCAGACCATTGGCTTGGGGATGGGAAGACCGCTATGAAGAACGTTTGCCGATTTATGACACATTGCCCTATCGGGTAGATACCACCAACCTCACCCCTTATCAGGTCACAGACAGGTTGATAGCCCTATGGAAAAAACGATACAAGTAAATTCGCCCGATGGCACATATCCCATTCACATTAAAACGGGCATATTGGACACTATGACCCATTATGCCGATTTGGGGCTAAAAACACCCCCATTGGTCATTACAGACAGCAACCTAGAATCTATTCATGCCCAAGTGTTTGCCGATAAAATCGGCGCGGGGTGTGCGGTGATGCCTGCGGGGGAATCGCATAAAAATTTAGCCACTGTGAGCCGTCTGTATAGCGATGCTATCCGCACCAAGCTAGACCGTTCCAGCACGATTATCGCTTTTGGCGGTGGGGTGGTGGGTGATGTCGCGGGATTTGTGGCGGCAACGTACATGCGTGGTGTGGGATTTATCCAAATCCCGACCAGCCTCTTGGCGATGGTTGATTCTAGCGTGGGCGGAAAAGTCGGCGTGGATTTGCCAGAGGGGAAAAATTTGGTCGGTGCATTTAAGCAACCGATAGCGGTGTATATAGACCCCGCCGTCTTAGACACATTGCCCCCGCGTGAATGGGGATGTGGCATGGCAGAAATTATCAAACATGGTCTATTGGCAGATGAAACCCTGCTAGACACCGCCTTACATTATCTGTCACGGGCAGAAGAATTGGTCGCACGGGCGGTTCAGGTGAAAGTAGATGTGGTGCAACGCGACCCATACGAGGCGGGAGAACGGGCGCATCTGAATTTGGGGCATACCTTTGGTCATGCAGTAGAACACGTCACACACTACGCATGGGCGCATGGTGAGGCGGTAGGATTTGGGCTGGTGGCGGCGACTAGGCTCTCGCATCGGCTGGGGCTATGTGACGAATCGCTCATCGGTCGAGTAGAGGCGATTGTGCGCGAATTGGGCTTGCCAACACGCCTAAACGGACTTGACCCAGAAGCGATTTATGCCGCCATGTTCACCGATAAAAAATGGGCGAGTGGTAAATCCCGTTTTGTGCTGATAAAAGGCGTGGGGTTGCCTACAATCGCCGAAAATGTGGCAAAAGATGATGTGCTTGCGGTATTATCTGCATTAAGTTAGCGAGGCGCATATATCATGTCTAAAAAAATCTTATTGCTCAACGGTCCCAACCTGAATTTACTCGGCACACGCGAGCCAGAGGTCTATGGCTCACTCACCCTAGAGGATATTATTGCGTTGGCACGGGCGCATATTCGCCCCTATCATGTAGAATTGCGTGCCGAACAATCCAACCACGAAGGGGCGCTCATAGACATCCTCCATGTGGCACGCAATTGGGCAGATGGGGTGGTGGTGAATCCGGGTGCCTATACGCATACATCTATTGCCCTGCGCGATGCCATTAGTGCGATTAACTTGCCTGTCATCGAAATTCATCTATCGAATATTCATGCCCGTGAGTCTTTTCGGCATACCTCTATGATTGCACCTGTGTGCATTGGGCAAATTAGCGGATTTGGCTGGCGCGGATATTTATTGGCATTAGATGCCTTATTGGGACACTTAAGCGTGTTGCCACCCCCACAATTGTAGAAAACCTGTAATAGATGATAATGATTTGTTGGTCAATTTTGCTATAAGACATATCGCCTGTCTTTTTGTACAATACTATGCAAAACTGATTCTGTTAGGGTAAAAACGATTACATCCTGACACATGACAATTATTATGTAGAAAAATAGGTGTGGCGATGACGAACAAAGAAGCCATTTTAGCTGCCATTAAACAGCATCATATCCGTTTTATTGACCTGTGGTTCACCGATGTATTTGGGGTGATCAAAAGTGTGACCCTCCCCGCCAGCGAAGCCGATGATGTGATTGAGCGTGGCACACATTTTGACGGCTCATCATTGGATGGGTTTGCGCGGGTAGCGGAGAGTGATATGCTCCTCATGCCCGATTTGAACACATTCGTTGTCCTCCCATGGACAGAAGGTGATGAAAAAACAGCACGGTTTATTTGTTCCGTCTATACCCCACAGGGCGACCCATTTATTGGCGACCCGCGTTATATCCTTGCCCGTGCATTACAAATTGCCAAAGATATGGGCTATGGCTTTAAAATTGGTGTCGAAATGGAATTTTTTCTGTTCAAATTAGATGCCGATGGTCGCCCAAATTTATCTGCCCCATTTGACGATGCCAGTTATTATGATTTGCCCACAGAAAAAGCCAGTGGGGTGCGCCGTAAGATGATTGCCACCCTCAATGCGCTCAAAATTGGCGTGAATGTGGCACATTCCGAAATCGGACGCGGACAGCACGAAATTGAATTTAATTACGATGACGCGCTGGTCACGGCAGATAATTTGCTCACGGCACGGGTGGCATTGCGGACAGTTGCCATGCAATTAGGTTTGCATTGCACGTTTATGCCACGCCCAACGGCTCATCAACCAGGTTCGGGGTTACATACCCACCAAAGTTTGCATGATGTCAAAACGGGTGAGAATATTTTTGCCGATATAGACCACGAATATGGACTGTCAAATATCGCCAAACATTTTTTGGCAGGACAATTAGAACATGCTCGTGCGATGACGGCGATTTTATCGCCATTGGTCAATTCGTATAAACGGCTTGGTCAGAGTTTTGAAGCCCCTGTGTATGTCAGTTGGGCGCATACCAACCGCGCCGCCCTCATCCGTGTGCCTGTCATCACCAAAGGCAAAGAGGCACATACACGGCTAGAATTGCGTTCACCAGACCCTAGCACCAACCCTTATTTGGCGGCGGCTGTGATGCTCATGGCAGGGCTAAAGGGTGTGCAAGCGGGGTTAGAATTGCCAGACCCACTAGAAGAAACACTCATCGAACAAAAACGCAACCGTATTCGCTCGCTCAAACGCCTCCCTACCACGCTAGGCGAGGCATTAGAGGCGTTGCGCGGTGATGATGTGACAATGGATGCGCTTGGTGAATATATTGCAGACCGCTTTTTGCAAGCCAAGCAACAAGAATTTGACGAATATAACCAGACCATCACCCAATGGGAACTTGACCGTTATTTAGAGCGTTACTAACTTTACTGCTTTACTGCTTTACTGCTTTATTGTTTTATTGCTTTATTGCTTTATTGCTTTATTGCTTTATTGCTTTATTGCTTTATTGCTTTATTGCTTTATTGCTTTACTGAAGCACAGGCAATTTTTTCTTTTGGGCGATATTGTGAATCCGCCGTAATGCTCGATCGGCATCATGTGGGGCGACAACCACCGATAAACTGCAATGGGTTGCGCCTTGCGAGATGGCGAGTGTGGGAATGTCGTCTAATGCCAGCAAAATTTCTCCTAGCAGACGGGGCGAATCGTTAAGCCGTGTGCCGATGGTGGTGATAATACTCACAGGTGCGAGTGACCATGCGCCATCCAAATCGGTGAGCATCGTCTCTAGGGTGAGCGCAATATTTCTGAGGGCATCGGGTCCTGCGCTGGTGGGGATGACAAAGCAAATAAATCGTGCATTAGGTGATTGGGCAGTCATCAATATATCGGGTTTGCTTCCAATGACCTGATATAAGGCTTTATTCACCACGTCTAATAATGCGCCAATATCGGTGTTGGCGGTGGTAGACAAGCCGATACTCTGTGAACTGGTGATGGCTTTTATTTGTGGCGGAAAATCGGGCGCATTGGCATGAATTCGTGTGCCTGTGCGTTGCGGTTTAAAGACATTTTTTACGCATAAAGGAATATTTTGCTCACGGAGTGGCGCGACCATGCGTGTATGCAAAATCCGTGCCCCAAAATAGGTGAGTTCTGCCACTTCGGTATACGATAATTCATCAATCACATGGGCGCTTTCTATTTCACGCGGGTCTGCCGACATCATGCCATCTACATCTGCCCAAATCCAAACTTCAGAAGATCCGGTGCAAACAGCCAGTAGCGAGGCGGTATAATCACTCCCGCCACGCCCCAATGTGGTCGGTTTGCCATTGAGTGTACTGCCGATGAAACCCGTTATCACAGGCACAAGGTTACGCTCCAAAAGGGGCATCAGGTTGGCTTTGACACGCTCACGGGTGCGGGCAACATTGGGGTTGGCATTGCCAAAGACATCATCGGTGATGATGAGGTCAAAAGCATCGAGCGCCACACCACGTATCCCATTCTGACGGAGTAGGGCGGCAATCACCCGCGCCGATAGACGCTCACCCACGCCGATAATCGCATCTATATATTCTGCCACAGGCAAATTGACCGATGACGGCTCAGATAGTGTTTGGCAGACATCCAACATATCAAATAGCAAATGGTCAATATCGGCTTTGAGCGCCCCGCGTTCTTCATCTTTGAGGGGCAACTGTTCGACCAGCGCCAAGTGGCGTGTACGAAGGGTGGCGACAATACGCCGATACCCGCGCCGATTGCCCAATTGGGCGAGGTGCGAGGCTTCGATAAGTGCATCGGTTACACCATCCAACGCCGAGACAACGATGACAAGATGCTCCCATCGTTCTGACTCTTGTAAGATAATGCTCACAACTTGCGGGAGGGCAGTGGTCGTTCCCACTGTCGAGCCGCCGAATTTCATGGTTAGAATGCCCATGATTGTCCTATAATGTGCTGTATATCACAGCATGAACCTGTAAGAAAAGTGTGTTAAACTGATAGTGAGACTAGCATTTTGCACACCGTTTGTCAATATTTACACAGATACAAAGTTTTATTGGTTAGCTAATGTTTAGAGGAATTCATGAGTATAGACGATGTGGTAATTAACCACCCAACCGAAATTAATCAGCGCAAGGTCGCTGGAGTCCGATTTATCAAAATTGGCAAGCTCTATCATTTCGATACAAGCGCCTTTCCAGAATTGGTATCTGGAGATTATGTCATTGTCGAAACGGCGCGTGGGCGCAATATGGGGCAGATTATTGGGTTTATGGAAGTGGATGAGACGACCACCGATATTCGTCCTGTTTTGCGACCTGCGACCTCGCGTGATTTGGTACTCAAGCAACAGTGGGAAGCCAAACAAGACGAAGCGTTGCAGATATTTGTCGAAAAAGCCCAAAAATTGAACCATTATCGTGATGTAAAATTTATTGCCGCCCAATATAACTACGATGGGTCATTATTGACGATTCTTGTCACAGCCGATGACCGCGTGAATGTGAATCCCCTTATCAACGAGACCAAGCGACTTTTTACATCACAAGTCGAAATTCGCCAGATTGGTCCGCGAGATGTCGCCAAAATTTTGGGCGGATTTGGTGCATGTGGTGAATTGCGTTGTTGCTCCACATTTCTCACCGATTTTAGCCCTGTTTCGATTAAGATGGCAAAGGCACAAGGCATTTCGCTCAATCCCACCGAAATTACAGGTGTGTGTGGGCGTTTGCGCTGTTGCTTGGTCTATGAATACGAGCAATATGTGGCGGCGCGTAAAACATTGCCCAAACGCAATAAGCGTGTAGGGACACCTGCCGGTATTGGGCGCGTGGTAGAGGTCTATCCGCTTACCGATAGCATCCTCGTCCACTTGGAAGAAGAGGGACGGCAGATGTTTAAGCGTGAGGATATTATCCCCATCGAAGAATTAGAAGCCCTTCAGAAAAAAGCCAAAGAACCCTGCAATAAGCATGGTGATGGTCCGTGTGATTGTGGCAAACCTGCCGGTGAACGCAATCAGGATAAGGCAGTCACACCCACAGAACTCACAGGCATGATAAACCTATCTGCCGAATCGGGGTTATCGGCATCCACCGAAGTTGTTGACCCGAAAAAGCCTAATAATAAGCGTAAACCGGGTAAATCTCGGCGTGGCAAAAAAGGCAATACCAATAAGAACACACCGCCTGCATCATCATAAATACCTGTTATGCATATACATGGTAATAGCATGATAACTTTGCTATATTTATCGTATGTAAAGGCATGATATATCATGCCTGTTTGGTATCTGTTGAAGGGGAATTATGACCGAGCAAGAAGAGAACACACAGCCATTGCGCGTAATGGCGATTTATGCCCATCCCGATGACCCCGAATTTTTTAGTGGTGGTGCATTGGCACGGTGGGCGCGACAAGGGGCAGATGTAACCATTGTACTCGCTACCAGTGGTGATAAAGGCAGTGAAGACCCAGAGATGACGCATGAACGGCTCATCGAAATCCGTGAATTAGAAGAACGTAATGCCGCCAGCGCATTGGGCGCAAAGGATGTGATTTTTCTGCGGTATCCCGATGGTGAATTGCAACCGACTTTGGTGCTTCGTAAAGAACTCACGCGCCTTATCCGCATGAAAAAACCCGATATTGTCGTCACTTGTGACCCCACCGTCTTTTGGATGGGGACGACTTATATCAATCATCCCGACCATCGGGCAATTGGCACAGCCACCCTTGAAGCGGTATTTCCGACAGCGCGTGACCGTCTGAATTTTATTGAGATGGAACGCGATGAGGGACTCACCACGCACAAAGTGAAATATGTATATCTTGCCGCACCCAATGAACCCACGCTCAATATTGACATCACCGCCGATATTGATACAAAAATCGCCTCATTGCGTGAGCATAAAAGCCAAATTGCCGATATGGACGGCATGGCGCAACGTGTGCGTGAGCGTAGCCTAGACCCACAATCCCCACCCGATGCCCCCCGCCATATTGAGCGGTATCGGGTGTTTGTATTGGCATAAATTAGATAAAAGGAAAAATATCATGATAGATTTTAAGTCCGAAGCCGAAGCCATGCGCGAAAAACTCGTTGCACTCCGACGTGATTTTCATCAGCACCCAGAAATTGCCTTTGAAGAAGTGCGGACATCGGGTATTGTGGCAGATGAATTGCGTAAATTGGGCATGGAAGTGCAGACGGGCGTGGGTAAAACGGGTGTGGTTGCCATTTTAGAAGGCGATAAAGATGGACCAACCGTCTTGGTGCGTGCCGATATGGATGCACTTCCCATTCATGAGGAAAATCAGACCGAGTATGTCTCTAAAAATGCGGGCAAAATGCACGCCTGTGGGCATGATGGTCATACAGCCATTGCATTAGGGGTGGCACAGTTATTTGCTAATCACCGCGAGAGCATGAAGGGGCGTATCAAATTTGTTTTTCAGCCTGCCGAAGAAATTGGCTCTGGCGCAACAGCGATGATTAACGATGGTGTGCTAGAAAATCCGCGCCCCGATGTGAGTTTGGGCTTGCACCTATGGAATACCATGCCATTGGGTATTTTGGGTGTGGCGGATGGTCCTGTCATGGCGGGGTCATCGAGTTTGGGCATTGTCATCACCGGGAAGGGCGGACATGCGGCAATTCCGCATAACTGTATAGACCCTGTGCCTGTGGCGGCGCAGATTATCCTCGCATTGCAGACGATTGTCTCGCGCAATATTAGCCCACAAGAGAGTGCAGTGGTCTCTATCACCAAGATGATTGCCAGTGATGCCGATAATATCATCCCAGAACAAGTGACTTTGCGCGGGACGATGCGTTTCTTCCGTGTGGAAACCCGCGATTTAATTGAAAAACGTATCCGCGAGATTGCCACAGGCATTGCTACCGCCATGAATTGCACCGTAGCATTTGAATTTCATCATGCCACAATTCCTGTCGTTAATAACCCCAATGTGAGCGCCAAAGCGCGTGAGACATTTAAAAAACTTGTCCCCGCCAATAAAATGGTCATGCAAGAACCCACAACGGGCGGTGAGGATATGTCGTTGTTGATGAATGACATCCCTGGTATGTTCTTTTTTGTAGGGTCTGCCAATGATGCGCGTGGTCTGAATTATGGGCATCATCACCCCAAATTTGATTTTGATGAAGATGTGTTGCCGTTGAGCGTGGCATTGCTCGCCTCTGCGGTGGCAGATTATGTGATTGAATCTTAAAAAGGCATATAGGGTATGACGACTCCCATTTTGAAATGGCGCGATGGCGCGGGATGGCTGATCTTATCGGGGAGTCCCGATATTCACACAGACACACGGGCGCAAGTCCTCGCACGCATAAAAGCGGGCGGGGGCATTGCCTATGTGGGGATGCGCGTGGAAGATATAGAATCTCTGATGGATGATATGGACGATTTGGGCGCACCTACGGGTTATTTTGTCAATATTGTCGCTGAGGATGATGCTTCCATTGAGGCACGCCTCACCGAAGCCTCGTGCATTGTCTTGCCCAATATCGCGCCACTAGAAGATTTTCATTCGGCGTTGATGGGGGCGGCATTGCAAGGCATTATTACCTGCTATGAACTCGGCGGGGTGATTTTTGCCGAAGGTGCGACAGCAACCTTGTTTGGCACGATGTTTTTTGATAGCACAGGCAAGCCCCATACGGCATTTAATTGGTTAGAAGGGGTGGTTATCTTTTCTGATATTACCAGTATGGCAGAAGCACCAATAGCACGGCAATTATTGGCGGGTGGCGAGGCAAGTTTGGCGCTTGGAATTGGTCAGGGGTCTGCGATAGCCTTTGGCACAGTGGGGGAATTGACCCCATTGGGCAAGCAACAAGTCACATTGGTGCTGGGTAGCGCCCCACCTCTATGAGCAATTGCCACCAAAGAGTAGAAATTATGCTGTGAACTCGCTAAACTAATGCGGTAATGGTATAAACACGAAGGGTAAATTATTATGCCAGCAATAATCATCATTGGGGCGCAATGGGGCGATGAAGGAAAAGGACGTGCGGTAGATTGGTTAGCCGCCCGTGCCGATGTGGTCGCACGGTATGGCGGTGGCGATAACGCAGGTCATACGGTCTATGTGGGCAAAGATGTTTATAAACTCCATCTCATGCCATCGGGAATTTTACATCCACAAGCCGTTTGTGTGTTGGGCAATGGCATGGTGATAAACCCGGTCAATTTGCTCAAAGAATTACACGAATTGCGTGATTTGGGCGTAGATGTCTCGCCAGAACGTGTCAAAATTAGCACCAAAGCCCATATTATCACACCTGCCCATCGCGCTTTGGATGTTGCCAATGAAAAAGCATTGGGCAACAAAGCCATTGGCACAACGCTACGTGGAATTGGTCCTGCCTATCTGGATAAAACAGGTCGGAGCGGGGTACGGGCAGGTGAGATACTGGCAATAGAAGATTTTGCCGATTCGATTAAAAAAGCCATTGAATCTGCCAACCGTATTTTATTGCAACACGATGAGCCATTGCTGGATGCCCAACTGATTGCCCAAGAATATGTAGATGCGGCGGAGCAATTGCGTCCCTATATTGTAGATACCACGCACTATCTTAATCAACGTCTGCGCGAAGGCGCACAAGTGCTGTGTGAGGGCGCACAAGGAACATTGCTGGATGTTGACCACGGTAGTTATCCATTTGTGACCAGTTCCAACCCATCTGCGGGGGGCGCACTGGTTGGGCTTGGATTTGGTCCAAAGCATGTTGGAGGTGTGGTGGGTGTTGCAAAAGCCTTTAGCACCCGTGTCGGTGGCGGACCAATGCCAACAGAACTCTCTGGCGATATTGCCAATCGGTTACGTGGCACGGGCGAAAATTTTTGGGATGAATATGGTACAACCACAGGCAGACCACGCCGATGTGGATGGCTCGATTCGGTTTTGTTGCGTTATGCCGCCGATGTGAATGGCTTTACATCACTGGCAATCACCAAACTGGATATTTTGAGTGGATTCGATGAACTCAAAATCGCAGTGGCGTATGAGGTCAATGGACAACGGATGGATTATCCACCTAGCACCGTAGCCGAATTGGATATTGCCAAGCCGATTTATGAAACACTGGCGGGGTGGTCTGAAGATGTTCAGCACATTCGGCGTTATGACGATTTGCCCCACAACGCTAAAGCCTATATCCAACGGATTAGCGAATTGTGCGATGTGCCTATCACGATGATTAGTGTGGGTCCAGAACGTGACCAACTAATTGTCATTGAATAGAGGATTATAGATGGACGATTGGGCAGGAGATGAACTTGGCATAGATGTAGACCCCACCACACTCAAACGGGTGGTGTCGCTCGTGCCAAGCCTCACTGAAACTTTGTTTGATGTGAATTTGGGCGATAAACTCGTTGGCAGGACAGAATATTGTGTATATCCTGCCGATAAGGTGGGCAAAATACCCACCTTTGGCGGGACAAAAAACCCAGATATAGCGAGAATTATCGCCCAAAAGCCCGATTTGGTCTTGATGAATCGTGAAGAAAATCGGCTAGAAGATGCCCATGCCTTGCAAGATGCGGGTATTCGTATTTGGGCAACATTTCCAAAAACCGTGCCAGATGTGTTTAACCTCATGTGGAATATCATGGATGCTTTTCAAGAAACTAGCATGGTGGAACGGGTGCGACTCATTGAATATAGCTACGATTGGGTCTCTGCGATTAGCCAAGCCAAAGACGATGGTGGGGAAATCTGCAAGGTGTTTGTCCCCATCTGGAAAGACCCCTGGATGACATTTAATGCCGATACCTATATCCATGACCTATTGCGGATTTGTGGGGCGACTAATGTTTTCGCGGAGCGTGAGCGAAAATATCCGCTCAAAGCCGATTTGGGCGAAACTGAACCCTATTTAACCGCTGACCCGCGTGTGCAAGGGCGTGATGTGCGCTATCCACGCATAACATTGGATGAAGTGGTGCAAATGCAACCCGATGTGGTGCTATTGCCCAGTGAACCATATGCTTTTACGGAAGCCGACATCGCTATTTTTGCCCAGTTGGATATTCCCGCCGCCAAAAATAAGCGGATTCATTTGGTGGATGGGTCGTATCTGACATGGCACGGCACACGAATTGCGTATGCGATGAATGAATTGCCACCGTTATTTTTCCCGAATGGATAAAGGGTATGACCGACTACGATTCGCAACTGATTAGCATCGTTGCCCATGACCTAAAAACGCCTGTGAGTGCTGTGCGTGGATTTTTAGACCTTATCCAGCAATTTGGGATGCTCAATGAGATGCAGACAAAATATTTTGACCGCGCTCATATCGCCCTAGACCGTATGGAGCATCTGATTACCAGCTTGCTCGATTTTACACGCCTAGAGAGTGGCACACGGCACTTGCAACGCCATGATGTGGATATGGTAGCACTCATTGAACTGTGCGCCGATTTTTTGCTCGAAATTGCCGCCAAGCGCACTATCCGTTTTCATCTGCAACTGGGCAATACGCCCATAACTGTGCCAGCCGATGATGATTTGCTCAATCATGTCATCACCAATTTGCTCAGTAACGCCGTCAAATATAACCAAGAAGGTGGGGATGTGTGGGTGAACTTGTCTCAATCGCCCAATGAAATTCGTGTAGATGTGCGCGATAGTGGCATTGGCATTTCTCCCACAGACCAATTGCACGTATTTGACCGTTTCTTTCGTGCCAACCGCAAAGACAAGACCATCGAAGGTACAGGCTTGGGTCTGGCAATTTGCAAAACGGTGATAGACCTGCATGGTGGGCGCATTTGGGTGACAAGTGAGGCGGGGATTGGCTCTACATTTAGCTTTACCTTGCCCCTTAAAACGTCTGAGACGCATACGCCACAACCGCATTGGGGGCATTTTGACTATGAGGGTGCTGGTGAAACATCGGATGATGTGGATGATGATATGCAAGAACGTGCGGAAAAAGTGGATAGCGATTCGACACATGATGATGTTTAAAGCCGTGTGGAATCTTGCGATGCTTCGTGATAAAGAGTACAATCTCGGTACAATGTCGGCTTATGGAATGGAGTCATGAAACGTGAGAAAATATGCTTTCTTAATTGTGATTTTGATGATTTTAGTCGGTGGTGGTGTTTTGACCGCCATTGAGAGTGCGGGCGGATTTGAGCAAATAATGCCCTATCTGCAACAAACCAGCAACCCCGATGCGTCACCTGCCTATGCCACCCAATGGCAAACCGAACAATTGGTATTGTTTATTGGATTTGTTTTGGTCAACCTCATCGGTATTGGTGGCACAATCGGCTTTGTGATGTGGGCATTAGACCGTCAGGTGCGGATTTCTCGCGCCCGTGCGGGGCAACAATTGGCAACTGCCGAAGCGGAAGCGACTGAATAACACCGCTAATATTGGTGTATTGCTCATAATTAAAAATCACCTTGTATTGTTATTTTGGGATGTAATGGAATGATGAACGAACAAACAGTTATAAAACCACCACGCGCCTTTATCAACCTTGCTATGACCACCACCTTGTTCACAGTGGGGCTTATCACCTTTGGGGGAATTGTCCGTGTGACCGATTCTGGTTTGGGGTGTGGCAATTCTTGGCCCCTGTGCAATGGCACAATTTTTCCGCCGTTAGATAACGTAACGGCATGGATAGAATGGTCACATCGGCTTATTGCCATTGCGATTGGGTTATTGGGCATTGGCATGTTGGTGTTTGCGTGGCAGGGGTATCGGAGAAATAACCCGACTGTCATGACTATCACGCTTGTGGCGGCGGCATTATACGCCTTTCAGAGTGGATTAGGTGCGATAGTTGTTATATTCGATTTGCCACCCACGATGGTGACATTGCATTTGGCTTCTGCCATGTTGTTATTGGGGGCATTGTTGGTATCGGCAATTTTGGCATGGCATCGCCCGCCGTCACGACCGACCTCGCGGGATAATGTGACCACATTGGCGTATGTGACAATGGCGCTTTCGCTGATTATCATCCTCACAGGCGCGTTGGTGCGGGGTAGTGGGGCGACACTTGCGTGTCCAGATTATCCTTTGTGCAATGGCGAAATTTTGCCATTTAATCAGGGTGCGCTGGAAACTGTTCACATGATGCACCGCTTGGCGGTGGTTGGCTTGGGATTCATGCTTATCATGTTGGTATGGTATGTCTATCGTGGCGGACGTAGCGCATTGCTTCGCCGTCTGAGCCTGCTGGCATTGGTGCTATATTTTACCCAAGCAGGTGTTGGGGCGTTATTTGTGTTGACAAGCGCCTCGCCCATTTGGGGAGCATCGCATGTTGCGCTTGCCTCATCGGTATGGGCATTATTGGTGGCGATTAGCGCCATAGATACTTTAAATAGTCAGCAATCTATCGGCAATATTGCCCCTGCGGTTGCTTAGTTAATTAGGAAAAATAAAACAACATGATTTCATCTGTAACAACGGGCGCAAAGCCCACTTTTGGGCAATTGCTCAAGATTTATGTAGAACTAAGCAAAATGCGGATTGTTATTTTGCTGTGCTTTACCACCGCCACCGCGATGGTGATTGCCGCAGGTCAGACATTGGGTACATTGCCATCTATGACGATATTTTTGCCCACCTTGCTCGGTGGGGCGATGGCGGCGGCGGGCGCGAGTGCCATTAACCAATATGTTGACCGCGATTTAGATGCCAAAATGACGCGCACATCGCGCCGCCCTATTCCATCGGGACGGGTGCATCCACTCAATGCGTTGCTATATGGCTTGGGACTCATCGCATGGTCATTTGTGTTGCTTGCCGTGTCTGTGAATTTGCTTTCGGCAATATTGGCATTTATTGGTGCGATTTATTATGTCGTGCTATACACGCTCATCCTCAAACGCAATACGGTGCTGAATATCCTCATCGGTGGCGGGGCGGGGGCGTTTCCTGTATTGGTGGGATGGTCTGCTATCACAGGCACAATCGGCTACGAAGCGATGATATTATTTGCCATCGTATTTTATTGGACACCTCCACATAGTTGGGCGTTAGCGTTGTTGGTCAGCACCGATTATGCCAAAGCCAATGTCCCGATGATGCCTGTGGCGCGTGGCGAACAAATTACCCGTTTGCAGATGTTATTTTATTCGGTGCAATTGACCCTCATCACCTTATTGCCAACCCTATTCGGATTTTTGGGGGGATTTTATCTCATCACTGCCGCTTTATTGGGTGCTGGACTAATTTATAAAGCGTGGAAATTGCTCCAAGATGGCACAAAAGCGTTGGCGCGTAGCACCTATAAATATACCACTGCCTATCTCGCCTTTTTGTTTTTGGCGATGATTGTAGATACCCTTTTGCGCCTTGCCATTTAATACCGAAGGACTTTTTTCATGACCGAAAATACCACTCCAGAAAAAGAACCTAAAGCCATGTCGTCTTTGCCAATCCTCATTGGCTTAGGACTGATTATCGGCTTTGGGGCAATTTTTCTGTTTGAAATGTTGCAATTGAGCCGCCCGGGCGGCGGATTAGAAGATGACGCGGTTTCTGCCGAGTCTTATGTGGCAGATGTGACCATCCTATTAGCCAATGCAGACCCCCAAAGGGGTTTTGAGCTGGTGCGGAATAAAGGCTGTTTGGGATGCCATACCAATCCCGAGTCTAATAATCTCGCCCCGCGTTTTGCCGATACGCATCAAAATGCGGGTGAGCGTCGCGCTCCGATGACGGCAGAGGGGTATTTGTACGAATCTATTTTTTACCCCGATGCGTTTATGGTTGGCGATTATCCAACTGTGATGCCTCGTGTGTATAGCACACAGCTAACATCCCAAGAAATTGGCGATATTATCGCCTATTTGCTTTCACCATTAGCCGAAACACCGTAGCTAGTTATGTATTTAGACGTTTTTACCCTGTCGGGGTTGGTAGATGAATTTATGGATACGCTGGTTGGGGGGCGTATTCAAGATGTGCTAGATGTGGATGAAACTGGGCTTGGACTCGAAATTTATGCCCATCAGAAACGTCATTATTTGTATTTGAGTGCCGATACCAACGCGCCCCGCTTGCATATTACCCACGAAAAATTGCGTCGTGGGACACAAAAAGCGACTACCCTGTGGTTACTCTTTCGGCGGTATGTTGAAGGCGGGAAAATTGTCCATGTGAGCCAACCTGCTTGGGAGCGCGTGGTGCATTTGCATCTCGAAACGCTTGATGGCGAGATGGAACTGGTCATTGAACCGATGGAACGCCGTAGTAATATTTTGCTGGTGCAAAACGGCACTATTTTGGATTGTATGCGCCGTGTGGGGGCAGATGAAAATCGTGTCCGTGTGAGCCTGCCTAATCATCCGTATGTGCCACCGCCAAAACAAACGACCAAGCGTGACCCATTCACACTTACAGAAGCCGATATAGCCGAATTTTTGGCACAGACCACCGATCCAAAAACGCGCACCTATCAGATTTTGACGGGGAATGTATTGGGGATGAGTCCGTTATTGGCGCGAGAAATTGTCTATCGTGCCTGTGAGGATATTAAGCAAAAAGCCAGTTCTGCCAGCGCGGGTGATTTGCATGTGGCGCTAGAAATGGTGCTAGACCCCTTGCGTAAACGCGAGTGGCAAGCGGGTATTATTGAAGAAAATGGGCGTGTCGAAGCCTATAGTGTGTACCCAATTGAGCATCTGCCCAATTGGAAAACGGTGGAGACGGTGAGTAGTGCGCTCACAGCGTTTTATGGCGCACCTGTGGGCGAAAATGCGTATAATGCCGCCAAAGTGCCTGTGCGTTTGGCATTGCAAGAGGCGACACGCAAATATCGGTCTAAACTGTTTGGCTTGGAATCATCGCTAAAAGATGATAGTGAGCGTGAATTGCTCAAACAAAGTGGTGAACTCATCCTCGCCTATCAGTTTGCCATCCAAAAGGGGCAGATAGAACTCAAGGCGCAATATGAGGTGGAAGGGGCAATGCTGAATATCGCCATAGATCCCAAATTGACCCCTCTGGAAAATGCCCAAGCCTATTTTGCCAAATATAACAAGGCAAAACGGGCATTGGATGATGTGCCACGCCTAATAAAAGAAACCCATGTGCATCTCAATACGCTCGAACAGCTCGAAAATGACCTGAATCTCGCCAGCAATTGGGGTGACATTGACGAAGTGAGTATGTCGCTCATCGCCAATGGGTATGTGAAGGGCAAACGGGCGAAACGCATCGGTGGGGGTGGTCAGAGCGCCCCTATGCGCCTTGTATCACAAGATGGATTTGTGGTATGGGTGGGCAAAAATAGCCGACAAAATGAGATGGTCACCTTCAAACGGGGTAGCGCCGAAGATTTTTGGCTACATGCCCGCGATGTCCCCGGAGCGCATGTGGTGATTAAATATGATGGTCGGGCGATTCCACAACCCCTCATTGACCAAGCCGCATCTATTGCCGCCTATTACAGTTCCCGCCGTGCCGATGGCAAAGTGCCTGTGGATATGACCCGTTGCCGATATGTGAAAAAGATAAAAGGCGCGGCGCAGGGCATGGTGACCTATCGTAACGAACAAACCTTCACTGTATCGCCATTGAGCGAGAAAGAATTTGACTTTTTATGACCGAATCGAATATTGTGTTGCATCAAGGACGGGAAAAATCTATTTTTCGCCGTCATCCTTGGATTTTCTCTGGTGGGATTGCCCGTGTAGATGGCAACCCTAAAGGCGGGGATATTGTCGCTGTACGCGCCGAAAATGGCGTATTTTTGGCGCGTGGCTATTGGAATTCGCGTTCACAAATTCAGGTGCGCGTGTTGTCTTTTGATGATGTAGAAATAAACAAAGAGTGGTGGAAAGCCATGATAGTGCGTGCTATAGAGGCGCGTAAACATCTGACCACCAACGCCTATCGCGTGATAAATGCCGAAAACGACTTTTTGGCGGGGTTGATTGTGGATAAATATGGTGATTGGTTGGTGTTGCAGGCACTCACTCTCCATGTGGATAAAAACAAACGTGAATTGGCGGAATGGCTGATGGAAATCACGGGCGCACGCGGGGTTTTTGAGCGTAGCGATGCCGATGTGCGTGGCAAAGAGGGACTCAAGCCATCTATTGGGGTATTGGTCGGAGAAGCACCCCTCAAACATATCATCATAGATGAAGGGGTGAAATTCGCGGTGGATGTCTATAAGGGACATAAAACGGGGATGTACCTCGACCAGCGCGAAAATCGGCAATTATTGGGCAGATTGCTTGAGCAAGAACCCAATCTCACCGAAATATTGAACGTATTTAGTTATAGCGGTGGATTTGGGTTACATGCCCTCAAACACCCACATACGCATGTGGTCAATATAGATTCATCGGCAGATGCGCTAGAACTGGGGCGTGATAATTTGCGCGTGAACCGATTTAATGATGGGCGTGCCGATTTTGTCCAAGCCGATGTGTTCGATGAATTGCGTCACCGCGCCCGCAGAAATGAACAGGTGGATGTGGTGGTATTAGACCCGCCAAAATTTGCCCATACACAAGGACAGGTGGATAAAGCCGCCAAAGGCTATAAAGATATTAACCTCAATGGGTTTAAGCTGGTGAAAAAAGGTGGGTATATGCTCACATTTTCGTGTTCTGGCGCGATTAGCCCCGATTTATTCCAAAAAATTGTCTTTGGGGCGATGGAAGATAGTGGGCGCGATGCCCAAGTTGTCCGCACATTGGGCGCGGGTGATGACCATCCTGTCGCGCTTAGTTTTCCAGAAGGAGCATATCTGAAAGGGTTAATGTTGCGGGTGTATTGATGGTATAATGTGGTGGACATTATGTATCATGTTCCTACATAACATCCTAACCATAAGGATTTTGCTATGCTCACCAACCGCGATATTGCCAAAATATTTGAAACCTGCGCCGATTTATTGCAACTCAAAGGAGAGAATATCCATCGGTATCTCTCCTATCGGCGTGCCGCCGAGACTATTCGTGAACTTCCCCGCGATTTGCGTGCTATATCCGCCGAAAATGGGCTAGAGGCTTTACCCAATATCGGCAAAACCCTCGCCGATAAAATTGATGAGATGCTCACACATGGCAAATTGGCTTTTTACGAAAAGCTGATTAAAGAAATCCCACTTGGATTAGTAGACATCATGAATATCAATGGGGTGGGACCTAAAAAGGCGATGCTGTTCTATCAAGAATTGGGCATTACCTCTGTTGAGGGACTCAAAGAGGCGGGTTTGGCGGGGAAATTAAACAGTTTGGCGGGTATGGGAGAAAAGAGCGCCAAGAAGGTGCTAGACGGCATTGAGGCGCTTAGTCGGCAGACAGGACGTATTTCGGTTGGGGTGGCATTGCCATCGGCACAAGCCCTTCTGGATGAATTGCTGGCATTGCCCAATGTGTTAGAGGGGGCGCTGGCGGGTAGTATACGACGCGGAAAACCGACCATTGGCGATATAGACATCCTCATTGCGGTTGCAGATATGGCACATTCCCCCGCGATTATGACCCATTTTGTGAATATGCCCCAAGTGGCGCGAATTTTGGGCAATGGCGACACCAAGAGTAGTATCGAATTGCATAATGGGCTACAAGCCGATTTGCGTATACTGGTCAAAGAAAAATGGGGGACGGCGCTCAATTATTTTTCTGGGAGCAAAGAACATAATGTGCGGATGCGCCAATTGGCACTTGCCAAAGGTTTGAGCCTCAACGAACATGCTTTTAGCCCTGTAGATGCCCATGGCAATATCATCGAAGATGCGCCGAAAATTTTCTGTGATACAGAAGAGGCAGTCTATGCACAAGTCGGATTGCCGTTTATCTCCCCCGAATTGCGTGAAGATGCGGGCGAAATCGAAGCCGCGCAAAAAGGCACATTGCCAAAACTCATCACTCTCAACGATATTAAAGGTGATTTGCACATGCACAGCACCTATAGCGATGGTGTTGCCAGTATTCAGCAGATGGCAGAGGGAGCCTATGAGCGGGGACGGGAATATATCGTCATCACCGACCATTCGCATAGTTTGGGCATTGCGAATGGGCTTTCGATAGACCGACTGCTCGCACAACAAGCAGAAATCCGCCAAGTGGATGCGTTGATGAATGGTAAAATTCGCGTGTTTAGCGGTACAGAGATGGATATTAATGCCAATGGTAGGCTAGATTATCCAGACGAAATTTTGGCACAATTGGATTTTGTCATCGCCTCATTGCATGTGAGCCTGCGCCAAGAACGCGCTCAAATCACCCAACGGTTGCTTAATGCCATCCAAAATCCGCATGTGGATATGATAGGACACCTCACAGCACGCTATATCCCCGACAGAGAACCTGTGGATGCCGATATGGATGCGGTGTTTGCGTCCGCCAAAGAACATGGTATGGTATTGGAGATTAATGCCAACCCGCGCCGGCTGGATATAGATGCCAGTTATGTGCGCCGTGCGGTGGACATGGGGATTATGCTGGCAATCAATACCGATGCCCATCAACCCGACCACATGGATTTGATGCCCTATGGGGTGATGACGGCACGGCGCGGATGGGCAGAAGCGGGGCATGTGCTAAATACACTCCCATTAGCTGAATTTATGAAATGGATGGAGGACAAATAATGACAGACGAATTTTCGCCATTGCCATTTTTGCCCAATGATGACGATTCACAAGAGACCCGTGCGGTAGATAGCACCCGCAGACTAGACCAACGTACCCCACCGCGTGGGATTCCCCCTGTGGTGAATCGCCCTAATATCGCGCCACCACCGCCCCCTATGCCCAGACAAGTCCCTCCGCAGATACCGCCACCGCCACCCCGTCAGACACAGACAGGGCAAGTTCCCAAAGTACCACCAAAAACCTTGCCTCCTGCCCCGAAAAAACGGGGAAAGGCGCGGAATCGGAGGCAAAGTGGTCTATATCTGCCATTATGGTCACTCGGATTGATGCTGGTGGTCGTATTTATCATCGCGGGGGGGATTATTTTAGTCGTGATGGGCTTGGGTGGTCGCAATACCGCACAAATCCCATCAGCACCCCCGCCTGTGATGGTTATCAATACCCTTGTGCCGACCAATACACCCGCCAACCAACCTCTCATCCCTGCCACACCCACTATCCCCGCCATTTTTGAGCCAGTGGTCGGTGGTGGACAGCCAAATATCGTATTTTCGTTGGCGGGACCCACCTTGCCTGTGGTCGAAATTAGCCCAACGCCACAGCCATTAGGTGTTGGGGCGACTGTGCTGGTAACAGGTGTTGGGGCAACACAACTTAATGTGCGTGATAGTGCGGGTGTTATTGGCACAAATATTATGTTTCGGGCAAATGACGGCGAACCATTCGTTATCATTGGCGGTCCCGAATTGGTAGATAACCTCACATGGTGGCGTATCCAAAACCCCAATGACAGCACACAATCGGGGTGGGCGGCTGGTCAATATCTGCAAGTTACGCCATAATATTATAATAAAGATGGTGTATGAAAGGATTTTGGACATGGTTTTATCACTTGATGATATGCTTCATTTGGCAGAACAATTGACTGTTGAAGAGCAAAATTTGCTCATTTATAAGCTACGCCTCAAACAAGCAGACCACCAGCTATCGCGTGTGGAATTAATCAAGGAACTCAGTGATTTACGTGCTTCTGGTGCATTTGATATTGCTGAAAGTCTTTATGGGAAATATGCTAATCAAAGTATTGCCGAGGTCAGTGAAGAAGAGTTTCATGCTCAAATGCACCTGATTGCCACTGAATGGGAGCAAGAGTTAGATGCTTTCGATATCTCAGACACCCCTTGAGCCATTGTATGTTATAGATACTCATGCACTTATTTGGTATCTTTTGAGTGATAAAAAATTGAGATTGACCGCGCTCAATATTTTTCGGGGTGCAGAACGTGGTGAAACACTATTAGTTATTTCGGTTGTGGTTCTGGCGGAATTGTATTATGCCAATGCGAAAAATCGCTGGTTTAGTGATTATCAAATGGTTCACCAAGACCTATTGAGCAAATCATTTTTCAGATTTATTCCATTAGAGCCATTACATATTCGTGATTTTGAGCATGATAGCCGTGTCCCAGAAATGCACGACCGTATTATTGCAGGTCTCGCACGGCGCTTGGATGCTCCACTCATTTCATCAGACCCGCTTATTCGTTCTGCGGATATTGTGCGTATTATTTGGTAATTTTTTGATTAGAGGATCTATTTTATGTCTGAAAAATATACTGGTATGCGTGATGATAGACGCTATGAAGGCGAATCGGTAGATGTGACCTATAATACCAAGCGGTGTATCCATGCAGCATATTGTGCCAACCGTCTGCCAGAAGTATTTGACCCCAAAAAACGCCCGTGGGCAAACCCTGATGGCGCATCGGTAGAAAAAGTCGTTGCAACCATTGAATTATGTCCATCTGGGGCATTGCACTAATACCGCAAAGACGGGGTGCAAGAAATTTCTGTGGGTGAAAATACCATCCGTATCCAACAAAATGGATAACTGGAAATTCGCGGCGATTTGGCGATTTAGGGCGCAACGGTGGATATTCAAAACGAAACACGCGCCACCCTCTGCCGATGCGGTGCATCACAAAATAAGCCCTTCTGCGATAATACCCATCAAGAAATTGGCTTTGAAGCCACCGAAACAGACCCTATCATCTGCGAGGGCGAATACGAAACAGGCGGAAAACTGACCATCATTGCCCACACCAACGGACCGTTAGAGGTACAAGGCAATTTTGAGATTATCGGCGCGGATAGCGAAACCCTATTTCGGGGGAATAAAACATGGTTGTGTCGGTGTGGTGGGTCTGGCAAAAAACCCTTCTGCGATAGCACCCATAAGAAAAATGGGTTTACGGCAGAATAATCATTTCCTCATTTTTACCTATTGACCTTGTACTATACTACAGGGTGTATGCTTGTATATAACAACAGGCTTATGCACAAAGGAGTATGGTGACAATGGAAAAATTGACACGCGGAAAATTGGCAAAATCGA
>DAOTUO010000198.1:0-11098 GCA_034436595.1 Anaerolineae bacterium
TTTTGAATAAATCGGATTCTCCTATGACCACACGCCTCACTATCCGCCCCATTGTGATATTCATCGGCATGATGCCCCTGGTGGCGCTCATCGCCTTTATGCTCGCATACGGAAAATCGGAATATCCGTTTGGTGATACCAATGTGACCAGTGTCCTCACGGCGCTCAAAACAGCAGACGGGTCACTCACTGCCCAAGATTTACTCGCCATTCATTATGGACACCGCATGGTTTTTTCGCGTGCGCTCACGGCACTTTCCACCGCCACGCTCGATTGGGATACACGGGTTGAGGTGTGGTCAACTGTCGTGTTAGGGGTGCTGAATTGGCTCATCCTGATAACGATATTTGCCCGTTTTCATCCGCACCGCGCCCATTGGGTGATATTGCCTGCGGGACTGTTTATCCTCACCACCGACCAAGCCATTAATTGGTTGGCAGGGGTGCATAATGTGTGGCACTTTGCGCTATTTTTTAACCTGTTAGCGGTGCTATCGCTCACCTACACAGGCAAAAAATGGCGTTCTGTGGGGCTATCGGGGTTATTCGGGTTATGCGCGACATTTTCGATGGCGGCGGGCTTGGTGGTATGGGGTGTATTGATTATCGCACTCATCAGCCTGAATTATCGAGATTGGAAACACTATCTATTTATCATTGGCGCGGGCGGACTGGCGGTGATGTTGTATTTTAGCAATACGGGCATGGGTGGAGGCTGGTCATCACCCGAATATGGGCGTGTATTACCACCAGACCCGCTCACATTTATCACCTTTGGGCTAATTTTGGTGGCGCGTTCCGTAATCAATAACCAGCAGGAATTTTTTGCACCGTTCATCGGCGGTTTGGCGATTGCCGTGTTGCTCATCAATTTTGCCATCTACTACCAACGGCATAAGACCCTCACAGGCATGGCGATATGGTTGCCGATTGTGGCGTATAGCTTTGGCAATGCGTGTTTATTGGCGGTGAGCCGATATTATTATTTTGGGATGACCATCGCCCAGACAGAACGTTATTTACATCCCACCCTGCCGTTTTGGGTGGCGTTATTCGCCGTGTGCCTCATCAACATCAGCACCAAACGGCTGGTTTCTGTGATGAATATAGGCTTTATGGTGGGGATGATTGGCTTGCACCTCATCACCCTCAGTCGAGAATGGGCGTATCTGGAATTTGATTTGCCCGTAGACGGTGTACAGGCACAAAGTGACTGCCTCGCGCAATTCCCCGTGACCGAGTATACAGGTTGTTGGGATGCCGCACGACATTCCCCCAACATCACTAATATGCACCTGACCGCCGCGTGGCGCTTGGCGGGGTATGCCAGAATCCCGCAGGCGATGATTGTATCGGGTTATGCTGACGAAAAAATTATCATCAACACCGAAACCGCATGGCAAGGCGTTCATATCCGTGACTTTTTGCTGGATGGTGCAGATAACAACAACATTCTGCACATCGCTACCGATGGTCAACAAGCCGTTTTCACGGGTGACATCAGCCGAATCCCCGCGCCACCACAACACGCCCTATTCGGTTATACACCCGATATTTTGCTCGATTTTGTGGCGGGTGAATCGGCATTCTGGTATATCACCCGTCCACAACTGTATGCCGATGAAACCCTATCCGAGTATCGCGCCCTCATAGAAGGCAATTTTGCCCCTGCCTATCGTGAAACCACACCGGACAATGTGATTATCACCCGTTATATCCGTCCATTCGCCACACAACCACGCGCCAATTTTGGGGATATAACCCTCATGGGGTGGCAATTTATCGGGGATGAAAATTTTGAGGCGTGCGCGACCATCACCCTACAAACCGTATGGACGGCAACTATCGCCCAAACGCAAACCATCCATTTATCATTGGCGCTGGTGGATAACCCCATCACCCGCGCCGTTATCAACGCTGATGCGCCCATATCCCCCATACCCATTCAATTTTGGGATGTGGATACACCTTATTATGATGAGCGCAGACTAACACTCCCCTGTGATTTGCCCATTGGCGCATATTCGCTTACACTCAGCTTGTACGGAATCAGCGATACGGGCGACATTCTGCCCAATTTGCCCGTCACCAGCGATACGATTCGCACACAAGGGCATTTGCTTATCATTGGAAATTTTGAGGTGAAATAACCATCATGTGGCGCAAAATTGCCGTATACCCGATTGCACTCATCCCCATTTTGGCGGTCATCGTGTTTATTTCTTTATACGGTATGTCGGGCTATCCGTATGCCGATACGACCATCGCCAACGGCGACACGGCAATTCTCGCGCACGACAACACGCTCACCCTCAACGATTTATTCACCCCGCATTATCGCCATCGGGTGATATTCACACGGCTCACAACGGCATTGCTCACCGAAATCAGCGCGTGGGATGTGCGCTATGAGGTCATGCTCACAGTGGCATTGGGGGCAATCAATTGCGGGTTACTCGCATCGCTGTTATGGCGGTTTTGGGGGAAATCCGCGCCGTTTATGCTCCTCATCACGACATTTTTTGTCATGAACCTAGACCAAGCCGTGAATTGGCTGTCTGGATTGCAGACCAGTTGGCAATTTGTCTTGATGTTTAGCCTCATCACCATTCGCCTGAGTTATCATCCCAAATGGTGGGGATTTATGGGCGCGGTCATCAGTGGGGTGTGTGCTACCCTATCATTGGGCAATGGCATTATCATCTGGGCGGTGCTAATTATCGTGTTATGGCTCAATGGCAACCGTGCCTATTGGCGCTATGGGATTATTTTAGCGATGAGTGGTGTGTTTGCGCTCATCACCCTAAAAAGTGGCTTGAGCATTGCGGGGAATTGGTATAACGCCCCACAATTCGCGGATATAGCAGAAATCATCCGTCTGGGATTGGTGATGATAAGCCGTCCGATCGCCAGCAACATGACTTATTCCCCCATTCCAGATACCCCTCAAGTGGTGTATTTTGCCAGTGTCGAGATGACAGCATGGCTCATTTTGCCCGCATTGCTTGGAATCGGCATATTAGGTTATACCACATGGAAAATCTATCGGCGGGATGGATTCAAAACGCTGGCGATACCAATGGGAATCACGGTTTATGCGTGCGGGTCAATCGGCATGATTGCGATTATCACCGTTTTGCAAAACCTCGCAGACCACACCGATAACACCATTTTGGCGCTCAATGAGCGATACTTACCCCTATCCCTATTATTTTGGTTAATCGTTATCAGCCTGAGCGCGGTGCATATCACCTATGCACCGCGCTCAGAAAAAATCATCCTCAGTCTGATGATGGTGATGCTACTCGGTTTGCATGTCAACACGCTCATCACAGAAATCCCGTATATCAGTTTTAACGAATTGGCGTTCCCGTTGGATGATGCCCAGAAAAATGGCGAGTGCGCCCAAAATTATCCCCTCACAGGTGATAGGACGTGTATTTATGCCGAGTGGATGACCGATTGGGATAACCTAGACCAATTGGCACATCGGCATTTGGCAGGTTATGCCCATTTGCCCATACAAACCGTCATAGCCCGTTTTGACACGTATGATGCAGTAATTCTCAACAGCGAATCGGCGTGGCAAAGCTTGCACCTGCGTGATTATTTCTTGGCAACGATTCCGCATGAGTCAGTTTTTCATCTCGCACCCGCCACCGATGACAATATGCTGGCGGATATTCAACAATCCCCCAACCCGCCACAAGTCCTCTGGTTGGGGGATACACCCGCATCGCATGAGGCACTCACGACATTTTTGGGGGATAAAAATGGTGTGTGGTATGTTGTGCGTCCACCGTTGTATCAAGGGGAGGCACTCCCCGCTTTTCGTGGGGATATAGAGGCACACTTTGTCCCTGCAGGGTATTTTATCACCCCAGAAAATATTCAAATCACCCGTTATATCCGTCCATTCGCTACAAGACCACACGCCACTTTTGGGGATATAACCCTCATGGGATGGCAATTTGTGAATGACACCGATTTTGGTGCATGTGACACTGTTGTGCTACAAAGCGCATGGCAGACAACCCGCACACAATCACAAACGATTCATCTGTCATTGGCATTGGTGGATAACCCCATCACACGCGCCATTATCAACACCGATGCCCCCCTATCGCCCATCCCCGTCCAATTTTGGGAGGGGGATAATGCCTATTACGATGAACGCCATTTGACGATTCCGTGCGATTTGCCCAGTGGAAATTATGCGCTTACGCTCACGCTATATGGCATCACTGATAGGGGGGAAATTTTACCTAATTTGCCCATTAGCGAGACCAGCATCCCCTTTGAGGGGCATTTATTGACGGTTAGCGCGGTTGTTATCCCATAAAAAATTGCGGTAGGCGCTATAAAAGTGTATACTCTCACTATTATGTTTTTTCATTAAGCATCTTAACACGAGGGTAAGCCAATGGCTGAAACTAGCTCCCATGAAACAATCGTGAAGGACATCAAAGCCCTGCCCGTGATGTTGCCCGGTAAATTGGTCGGGCGCGACGCAGTGTTGCAACAAGTCTATAATGAACTAAAAGAAAATAATGCCGTTTTATTGTATGGACAAGCAGGTGTAGGCAAAACAGGGCTAGTTGCCGCGCTCGCCAATTTATATACCCAACAACCGGGTGGTGTGCTGTGGATGAATGTCAACATGCCACGCCTAGAAGAACTGATTGTGCGTGTGGGCAGGGCGTATGGACTAGATGAAGTGGTCAATAGCGATTCACCGATTAACCTCATGGGGTCCGTGGAAACAGCCTTGCAACGGAATCGTCCCTTGGTGGTGATTGATGGCAAAATTCAGGCAGATGTCGCCAGCCGCTTTGTGACCCGTTGTGCCGAAGAAGTGCCAGTGGTCATCATCAACCCCGATTTGCTAGAGGGTCCATGGACACCTGTCGAAATCGCCAAATTAAATCCCGATGACGCGGCGGCGCTGTTTAAGCGTGAAGCCCGTCTGACAACGTTTGACCATGATACCGATGTGTTTGGTATCCTCAAATATATCGAAACCACCCCACTCGCCATTATCATCGCCGCCCGTGCGATGGTCGCAGGCAAGCAAACCCCCGATGTGTTTATTAACACCCTCAAGCAAATTGCGGGTGCAAACGGCGCATCTGTCACCAATGCCTTTAATGCCAGTTTCCGCGCCCTCAATAGCGCCCTACAAGGCGTTGCGCTCATGCTTGGAGCGGTATTTAATGGCGGGGCATCGGCAGAATTTATGAGCCTGCTCACCAGCGCCCCTGTGGAATCTATTCAGCAGGCGATGAATGTGCTGGCGCAACTCAATATGGTCGAAAAAACCGAGCGTTATGGCGCACCGTATTATCATCTACACACCCTCATTCAAGATTTCACCGCCACCCGCCTCGCAGACAAACTCGACCCCCTACACGAAAAAGCCCGTGACCTGATTGTGGCGTATGTGCAAAAATATGCCAATGAATCGGGGACATCCTATAACAAACTCGCCACCGAGATGGAAAATATTCTGGCTGTGGCGCGGTGGTCTGCCGATAAGGGCGACCTAAAAATTGCCAATGACCTCGCTACCAGTTTACTCCAAGCGGGGAGTTTTGTCCGTGAGCGTGGTTATTTATACGAAGTATTGCAATTGCGCTCCGTTGGTACAGGCTTCTCTAAGCCATTTCCCGCCTATCAACCAGAACCGTCTGTCGCGTTTGATGATATGGAAGAGGATGAAGAGGAAGAATACGACCTCGAAGAAGAGGAAGCATTCGACTTTGATTTGGATGAAGAAGAGGAAGCCGATGACGAAATTGCCACACCATCATTTTTATCCTCATTTGGGGATGAAGACGATGATGATTTCCGCGTCCCACCACAACCTGTTTCATCCAGCGCCCCATCATTCGATTTATTTTCCACCGATTTGGGCAAATTGCGGACGATGCTCGCCCAAGTGAAACAATCTGGCGAATCTGACAAACAACTTCAAGTCCTAAAAGCCATTGGCACAGTTCAAATTGATGGTGGGATGCAAAATGAAGCCATCGCCACCTATGGCGAGATGTTGACCGTCTATGAAACCGTAGACGACAAAAAAGGCTTGCTGGAAACACTCGACATGACCGCTTCGTTGATGGTCAAAACAGAAAATCTGCAACCTGCCGTCATGCACGCCTCACGCGGGGTACGCCTCGCAGAAGAAATTGGCGATGCCGATTCGCAAATGCAACTGCTCATCACACTTGGCGATGCACACCAGCAATTGGGCGAATCTGGTGTGGCGATAAAAGAATATTCCCGCGCCCTAGAGATTGCCCGTGTGCGTGATGACCGCCAATATGAAGCACTCATCTTGTATAAAATGGCATATACCCAATTGGATGAAGGCGATACCCAAACCGCCATTGATAATTGGGAAGATGCGCTCAAATTGTTCCGTTCACAAAATCGGCGCGATTATGAAGGGCGGACATTGGGTGCATTGGGGAGTGCCTATGGCGATTTACGCCGTTGGGCAGAAGCGGCAAATTTTCACACCGCCGCCTTGTATGTCGCCCGTGAGATGAAAGATAAAGATGAGGAAGCCTTGCAACTCACCAGTCTCGCTTATGCCGCCAACCAAGCGGGGCAAATGGGCGAGGCATTGTTGCGCTATCGCCAAGCCTTGCATTTGGCGTATGTGGCAGATAACGCCGATAATATCGTCAGTCTGGTGGTAGAGATGTCGCGCTTGTTGCTCAACAGTCGTGCTTATGTCAATATCGCGGAACTCGTGGTCAATGATGCGCTCAAATATGACCCCAACGACCGTGACCTCAAACAACTGAAAGAACGCATTGTCACCGAAAAGCAACTAGCAACCGAAACGGGCGCAAAACTCAAGCCTGTGAATGGTAGCGCCGAACAATACGCACAAAATGCGTATCAATTGCTCGAAAATTAACCATCCTATACAAGCGGGCATGTGTATGATGCCCGCTTCTGCGCTCAGATAATTTTGTCAAATTCAATATCGGTGTGCGTTTCGATATACAACAACCACCCCTTCACGGTCAAATCTCCCCACCCTTTATGATGCACCACCACAGCATTCCCAAAATTTGCCTCTGCTAACCGTTTCGCCATCGCAATGGTTTCTTGACGTGCCTGCTTAAATAGGGGGAGTATGTCTTCCCATGCGGTATCTTTTGGTGGGCGATAGGGATCATAATCCTCTGCACCGTCTGGCTCACCAAGCATGGTAGCGAGTTTTTTCTGTGACCAAATTTCGATGCCGATGGTATGCGTCCATATCGCATGGTATTTATCGGTATGCCGTTTGGCAAAGGCTCTTTCTGCTTTTTTCACCCCTTTTTCGAGGGCGGATATGAGACTTTCATAGGAGCGATTGGTCGTGCGGATATTCACCCACCAACGGGCGATGGGGTCAAAGGGGAAGGTCGTCATTATTTTGCATCCTCAACAATAATTTTTATTTTGAATCACGTTTTTTATCACAACATGCCCTATAATATAGGGTATAAGTTGAAGGAGCAAATAATGACAGCTATTGAACAAGAAATATTGTTGTTAATTGAGCAGATGGATGAAAGTCAGCAACATCAGTTATTAGATACTGCCCGTCATCTCATTCAGAAGCCTCATCGCTATTACACAGCAATCGAATTATTAGAATTGCCAGAAGAAGAACGTGAGCGATATATGGCTTGGTCATTTGCACAAGCAGAAAATATGGATTTTGAAATTTTTGAAGCCTATTCAGAAGGAGATAGTGATGATGATGCCGTGTATTTATGTGCAACAGACTGTCAAATACAACAATCATCCAAACCGATAAAGAGGATTTCTGATAAATAATGAAACAATCAGAAGCCATCATCGAGCGTGTGCGCCGTATCAAC
This sequence comes from Anaerolineae bacterium, assembly GCA_034436595.1. Taxonomy (GTDB): domain Bacteria; phylum Chloroflexota; class Anaerolineae; order Aggregatilineales; family Phototrophicaceae. Next base: position 7,887 of record DAOTUO010000198.1, read on the forward strand.
CCTGCCTATCAACATTTAGAATTGGCGGTGGATGATAACCTCAACCGCATCAAACCGGGTCAGTCGCTCCTTGTCAAAATGCGCGGGGATTGGCATCCGTATTTGCGTGAACAATGGCATCCTGTGAGCGTGGCAGGGACAAAATTGCTCATAGAACGTCCCGCCAACGAACATTATGAGGTGGGTCAGGTCATGGATGTACTCGGACTCATTGGGCAACCAATTCGCTTTCGGCGCAATCTTCGCAATGTGTTGCTGATGGCATACGATACTGCCCCTACACCCCTTTTGATGACTATACCGTGGCTGATGGGCAACCGTGTGAGCGTGACGATGGTATTACTTGGCTCGGCAAAATCGTATGACACACAACATCTCAATCCAGAGGTAGAAGTCATACAAGGTGAGGATGACATCAACTGGCAAAATCAGGTGATGACAGTGGGATGGGCAGACCAAGTGTTGGTGGTGGTGAATACCGATGATGAACTCGCCAGATTCAAAAAAATTGTGACACGGTTTGAAGAACGCCGTGCGATTATCCCCCAAAATTATCTTTTTGGTGTGTTTACGGGCATATTGCCATGTGGGATAGGCGCGTGCCATGCCTGTATGCTCCAAACCCGTCAAAGCTGGTCATTGGTATGCACCGATGGACCCGCATTCGACCTAACCCAACTCACATTAGACTAGAGGAACGCGATATGGCAATCGAAATCACCCGTGCGGGGAAAAATGCGCTCATCCTAGAAACACCTGTGATGCCCGCGGCTGGCACATTCGGCTTTGGCGATGTGTATCGTGACCTCATCAATTTTGAAAAATTGGGCGCATTGGTCACAAATCCTGTCAGTTATGAGCCACGCAATGCCGCACATGGGGTGCGGGTAGTCAGGCTGGATTCTGGCGTATTGCTCCATACAGGCTTACCTAATTTGGGGATTAACAAGGTACTACGCAAATATCGCAACCTGTGGGGGATGCTCCCCTTGCCCATCATCGTTCACCTCATTGCCACCACCCCCGACCATGTGCGAAAGAGTGCCGCACGGTTGGATGAAGAAGAGGGTGTAGATGCCCTGGAATTGGGCTTGAACGATGATATTTCGTTGGATGATGCCGCCGACATGATACACGCCGCCACATCCCGTAGCGAAAAACCGGTGATGGTGCGCCTGCCCACCACCGATACCATGCGACTCGCAAAAATCGCCATCGAAGAAGGGGCGAGTACGCTGGTAGCGTGTGCGACACCGCGTGGCACAGCCCGCGACCCGCTCACAGGCAAAATGATTAGTGGGCGTATTTATGGTCCAATCATGAAACCGATGATTCTGCGGATTGTGGCGCAACTCGCAGAAAAATATCCAGAAATCCCCATCATTGGCTCTGGCGGGATTCATTCGCCACAAGATGCCCGTGATTTTATCAGTGCAGGCGCAAAAGCCGTGCAGGTGGATACGCTCACATGGATTCAACCTCATCTCCTCGAACACATCGCCCGCGATTTGGGTGGCTGGATTGTCACCCGCGAGAATGGCGCATTGCCCGATGAATGGCATCCGAGCATGGGCGATACCGAGAAAAAACGTAAAGCCGATACTGGTTATGACGAAGATGCGCTATTGGATGAATTGAGACGATGAACCCATCCCCACATGCGCCGATGCTGGCAAAATTGACATGGATAGACCCTACCACCGAGATGATTAAGACGCATATCCTCATGGAAGGCGCGACAGTCACATTAGGGCGCTCATCCGAAAACGACATCGCCATTTTGGATAAACACGTCTCACGACAACATGCCGTCATCCGTTATCAGGACGGGGTGTTCGTGATTGCCGATTTGCATAGCATCAATGGCACATTTGTGAACGATAGACAGGTCATAGACCCCTTTCCATTATTTTTTGGCGACCAAATTCGGCTGTATGTCCCGCTCATCACCTATACATCCGCCACACCGCAAGAGGCACAAACCGCCCATGAAATTGGCAATATCACGGGCGGTATGGCATCTATTGGGCAGGGCAAACTGATTATCACCACAGGGTCACAAGAGGGGTTGGTCATTCCGTTGGTACTGGATTCGATTTATGTGGGACGTGCCGTGACCAATGCCACATGGGAGATTAGTCTGCAAGACACGGCGGTATCGCGTCCACATGCCCGTTTGCAACGGGTGGATGGTGGCTGGGTGATTACCGATATGGGCAGTGTAAATGGCACATTGCTGAATAACGCCTTTTTGACCGCCAACACCCCGTATGCCCTGCATGATGGTGATGTGCTGGTGATTGGACTCACGACCATACTCTACCGCGCGGGATAAAGTGCTATAATTCAAAATAAATGGAGGTATCCATGACCGCTTTTGAAGAAATTATCCAACTAACCGAAAAACTTTCTCCAGAAGAAAAAAAACACTTGGTTACATATCTGAATGTATCACTCAATATGACCAATGACCCCGAATTAGAAGCCTATAAAGCCATGCCGTGGGCAGATTTTTTGGTGCTCACATACGGCAGTTTGGCAGATGACCCCATTGAGCGTAATCAACCATTCTATCCTGATGAGCGAGATGAAATCGAATGAAATATTTACTCGATACTAATACCTGTATCCGCTATATAAACGGACGCGCTCCATTAATCCAGCAAAAAATGAGCAAAATAGCCGATAGAGATATTGTGGTATGTTCTATTACACGCGCAGAAATGGCTTATGGTGTTGCTAAAAGCCAACATCCAGAATTATCGCTGCGAAAACAAATCGGGTTTTTGAGCCGATTTGAAAGTTTACCATTTGACGATGCTTGTACAAAACAGTTTGGTGTTCTCCGCGCTAGGTTAGAATTGGCAGGTACACCAATTGGCGCGTATGATATGCAAATTGCCACTATTGGGCAGGTACATAAATTGATTGTGGTAACACACAATACCCGCGAGTTTGGGCGTGTGTTGGGCTTACAAATTGAAGATTGGGAAATCGCATAAAGAGAAAAGGGGTTTTATGAAAATTTATGATGAAGCTATCAATCTTGTTAATCGTCTGACACGGATCGAGCAATTGCAACTACGTCAATATATCGATATTCTTCTAATGGAACAACTAGTTTGAATTCAAATGATTTTCAAATTTCAATGGATAAGCATTTTCAAGTCAATTATCAGCTTAAATCACTCCTATCCCCCCAGCCCCCTTAT
>DAOTUO010000199.1:0-3525 GCA_034436595.1 Anaerolineae bacterium
ATGGCTCCGTTATGGGTGAATATATAGGCACTTTGGGGTGCTTCACCAGCTCCGAACTCTGCGGTGAACGATTAAACAGGACGAAATGGGAGTAGGGACGCGATTAATCACGTCCGTACCGTTCACATACAAAACCACCCGATAACAGTGACGCGGTGACCATAACCCGCGTAAGCGGAGTAGGTCAGAGGACACCTGCTTTACAGCAAAGTCCTCTCCCTTCGGGGATATTTAGCCTGTTATACATATATGATAAGGAAAGAGGGCGCTCCTCCCCAGGGGTATCCGCGCCTGACATTTCGATGACCCATTCCCCCCAAAAATTACCCCCACAAAAACGTCCCAATTCGCTCTATTTTATCTTTGCCCTGCTCATTTTTGCGGGTATTGGCATCACTGGTGTCGGTGTATTATTGCTGAGTATCCCCACCGAAGCCCCAAAGCCACAACCAACAAGCACCCCGATGACGATAAATTTGGAATTGGATGGACGCACTTACCCTGTATCCACATTTTCGCAGACGGTTGGCGCATTTTTAGCCGAACAAACCCTCACACTAGGCGCGGATGATGTGGTTTATCCGCCTGCCGATACGGTTATCACCGCACAGATGCTGATACGTATTGAACGGGCGCGTTTAGTGCAGATTTATGTGGATAATCAGATCACCACCATCACCACCACTTTCACCAGCCCGTTTAATATCCTCAATTTGGTGGATATAGAGATTGCCCCCATAGATAGTGTGCAAATCAACGGCACACCTGTCCCGTATGCCGATATTATCCGTTGGGCGACTCCTGTGGATGATATTCGTATACGGCGGGCAATGACTATCACTATCCGCGAGGATGAAGGGGTCACGACCAGACAAACCACCGCCCACACGGTGGCAGAAGCATTGGATGAGGCGGGATATGTGTTATTTTTACCAGACCAAGTTTCTCCCGCGCCCACAGACCCCATTGTCGCCAATATGGAAATTGTGATTGACCGCTCGCGTGAATTGACCATCCGTGCCGATGGACGGTCAATTGCCACCCGTGTTCGCGCACAGACCATTGGCGATGCGCTCATTGAGAGTGGCATCACCCTTAATGGACTCGATTATAGTATTCCATCCACCACCCAGCCTATCACCGAAGGTATTACCATTCGGGTGATTCGCGTGACGGAAGATATTGTTATGGTACAAACACCCATCGCCTATGAATCGGTATTGCAAGCCGATGCCAATTTAGAATTAGATACCCGTGCAGTCATTCAGGCGGGGAATTCTGGGGCTTGGCAACAAAATTATCGTGTGCGCTATGAAAACGGGGTCGAAATTAACCGTGAATTGGTCGAGGAATTTATGGCACAAGCCCCCGCCAATGAGGTGATTGCCTATGGCACACGCATCACCATTCGCACAGTCGAAACACCCGATGGTGTGCTGGAATATTGGCGTAAATTTCGCATGTACGCCACCAGCTATTACCCCGCCGGATTGGGTGGAGATAATAGCACCTCTATTGGTGAGACGTTGCGAAAAGGGATTGTGGCAATTAATCCGCGTATTATCCCCTATCGGCTTAATGTGTATGTGTTTGGGTATGGGGTGGGGCGGACTGCCGATACAGGCGGACCGCGCACGACACCCTATTGGATAGATTTGGGATATTCGGATGAAGATTTTGTCGGATGGTCGCGGTGGGTAGATGTCTATGTCCTCACCCCTGTGCCAGAGACAGTGAATTATTTATTGCCCCTAAACGAATCGGGTGGACCGATTTTTCCATAGGTGTAAAAATTTTCCCCCAAAAATAGGCTTGTCGGTTGCAAGCCTATCGGCACACTACTATAATGACGCTACTATGACCTTTATTGGATGCCGTGCATGTCCCAAATAGATGAAATTAAGAGCAAACTGGATATTGTGGGGTATATTCAGCAATATGCGTCTCTCAAAAAAGCGGGGCGCACCTATAAAGCGCCTTGCCCGTTTCATTCTGAAAAAACCCCTTCATTTGTGGTGAATCCAGACAAGCAAACGTGGCGGTGTTTTGGCGCGTGTAATGAGGGGGGCGATATTTTTACCTTCGCCCAAAAATATCATAATTGGGGATTTGCAGAGGCACTCGAAGAATTGGGCAAATTGGCGGGGGTCGAAATTCGCCCACAGTCGCCCTTAGACCGTCAAAAAGATGAACGCAAAGAACGCCTATGGGGGTTGATGAAAGCCGCCAGCGAATTTTATCATGCCCAATTGTATAATGGCTCAGTGGCTTCTGCCGATGTCTTGCGCTATGCCAAAGAAAAACGGGGCTTTTCTGATGAAACCATCGCCCGTTATCAGATTGGCTATGCGCCACAAGGGTGGCAACATCTCCATGACGAATTTATCAACTTGGGATATTCCGAGGAAGAATTGCTCGAAACAGGGCTATTGAGCAAAAATGAGGCGGGGCGTGTTTATGACCGTTTTCGGCATCGGCTGATGATTCCGATTCGGGACGAAAAAGGGCGTATGGTGGCATTTGGGGCGCGGGCGCTTAACCCAGATGACCAACCGAAATATCTGAATTCGCCACAAACCATTTTATTCGACAAAAGCCACACCCTTTTTGGGTTAGATGTGGCAAAAGCCACCATTAGCAAAAGCGAAGTGGCAGTGATTGTCGAGGGCTATATGGATGTCATCCAAGCGCATCAGGCGGGGTTTGTGAATGTGGTGGCGCAGATGGGGACGGCGCTCACAGAGCATCAGGTGAAGATGATTGCCCCGCGTTATGCCAAAAAAATCATCCTCGCGCTGGATTCTGATGTCGCAGGGCAAAGTGCCACCCGCAAAAGTATCGAAATTGCCCGTGAGGTATTGCAATCCGATTATGGTGGGCGGTTATCTGTCGAAATTTGTGTTTTACACATCCCAGATGCCAAAGACCCCGATGACCTCATCCGCGAGACACCCGATTTGTGGGGGCAATTGGTCGCCAATGCCTTGCCCGCCGTGCAATTTGTGATTATGACAGAGACGGCAGATTTGCCCAAAGGGGCAGATATTCGCCTAGTCCCCCTATGGGAGCGCGAAGAAGTCGCCAAGCGCATTTTGCCCATTATCAGCGCATCGGAAAAAGAACAAATTCGGCGCGAAAATTTGCAACAATTAGCCAGTCGGCTCTATTTGGATTATATCCAATTGCACACATGGGCAGAAAATCTCAAAGATGAGGTGCTAAAGAAAAAGACCCTGCGCGTGTTGCCAGCGCCCAAAAACACGCCAGCGCCAGCACCATCTTCTACGCCACGAGCGCCGTCTGATGGTGATGATGCGCCACTACCCGATTTAGCCTCACTCATGCCACCCCCAGACGATGATAGGGGCTATGTGCTTGTGCCACCCCATGAGATGCCCCGCACCAATGGCAAATCGGAATATGATTGGTCGCCTGTGGTGTTGCATAAACCGCCAAAAATCTCAACAGAACGCTCGCTAGAGGCACATTGTTTGCAGATGTTATTCAGAGAGCCACAGGTGTATT
>DAOTUO010000200.1:0-4732 GCA_034436595.1 Anaerolineae bacterium
TCCCACTGCGTGGAGAAAGGGGGAGAAACCCATTTTAGGGCAGGTTTTAGCCCCCGCTCCAATTTTTTGGGGAGGGGGTTGGGGGTGGGGTGAAAACACCTTTAATGATGCGTTATTGACATAATCCTATGAATTTTTTTTCGGTTCTCCATAAGTTGCTATCTATTCAGCGTATAACCATTTGCGTTATGGGGTATCTGCCATTGAGAGGGAATGCTGTCATTCTTTGGGATGATTTTTATCTATTTGCCATCTATGCTGGATTTGGCGCATGAAATAGTATAGAGGTTCATATCGCATTGGACAAAATTCCCTCATAGGCGCTACAATGGAAGGGTTTCCTATTCGTAATTAATGAGGTAGTAATCGTATGTCGCATTGGAATCCCAAACCATTTATTTATCAAATTAACACATGGGTTTGGCTACACGACTTGAGCAAGAAATATGGACGAGAAGTGACCTTGTGGGATGTTCCAGATGAAATTCTCAACGACCTCGCCTCGCTATCGGTTGATGCCATTTGGTTTATGGGCATTTGGCAACGGAGCGAAGCCGCCCACAAGAGCGCCCTCAATTATATCCATGAATATAAACATGCGTTGCCCGATGCCACCCCAGAGGATGTGGTAGGGTCTGCCTATGCAATCGCAGATTATGTGGTAGATATACGGCTTGGCGGGCGCGATGCGCTGGCAAATTTACGGTGGCGCTTACATCAACGCAAAATTAAAATTATTCTCGATTATGTCCCCAATCATGTCTCTACCGACCATCACTGGTTACGCCAAAAGCCACATTATATGGTGCGTGGCACAAAAGAAGATATTAAAAAATTTCCAGACCGTTTTTTTACCACCGAAAATGAATCGGGTCAGCAACTCATCATCGGGCATGGGCGCGACCCCAATTTCCCCGGTTGGATAGACACCGCACAGGTTAATGCGTTTTCGTTGGCATATCGGGTGGCGGCGGCAGAAACCCTTTTTGATATTGCCACCCAATGCGATGGTGTGCGTTGTGATATGGCAATGCTCATGACCAACACCATTTTTGCGCGGACATGGGGCGCATATCTGACCGAAACAGCCCCCAATACCGAATTTTGGGACGATATTATCCCCGCGATTAAACGTGAATTTCCCGATTTTGTGTTCATCGCAGAAGTGTATTGGGATATGGAATATACCATGCTCCAGCAGGGATTCGATTTCACCTACGACAAACGCCTCTATGACCGCATTTTAGAAGGCGATATTCCCAAAATAAAAGAACATCTGCGAGCATCTTTCGATTTTCAGGCGCGACAAATACGCTTTATCGAAAATCACGATGAACAACGCGCCGCATCTACCATTGGCATCAATAAAAGCAGACCTGCAATCACCCTTATTTCGACCCTACCGGGGTCGGTATTGCTCCATGAAGGGCAATTGACCGCCCGCAAGGTCAAACTCCCCGTACAAATTCGCAGACGACCCGATGAAGCCCCAAATTATGCCCTAGAGGGGTTCTATCGCAAATTGCTCCGCGAAACACGCTCGGCCATTTATCATTATGGCAATTGGCGCTTATTCGATGTCGCCCCACCCTACAAAGGCAATACCACCAATGCGGGTTTGTTGGCATACGGCTGGACATTTGATGATGATTTTCGGGTCATTATCGTCAATATGACCCCCTTATGGTCACAAGGCATTGTCAAATTATATGGCTGGGATTTTTTGCGCGATGGCGTGTGGCGGTTATATGACGTGTTGGGCGGGGTGTCTACCTTTCATGAGGGAGAGCAACTGTCAGTTAAGGGGTTGTATGTGGAATTAGAGGTGTATCAGGCGCAGGTTTTCCGTTTTGAGCGCCTCACCACCCAAGAGATTGAATCCCTTCGCAAATCACGGGCAGAACGCCGTTGATATGCCCCCACTTTGGCGAAACCGCGCCCGTTGGAATATGCTCCTCTGTGGCGCGGGCATGTTTTTTTGGTCGGGATTAGAAGATAACGACCTAACGCTTGTGACCTTGCTGGCATTATGGCTCACCATGAGCCTTGTCGTGCTGTGGGGAATCAATCAATTCAAAAATGCGCTTCCACCCCCCTCGCACTTGCCCCTGTTGGCGGTCATTATGGGTGCTGGAATGGGCATTTTGATGAGTATCAACATGGCTGGCTTGATGCTCTTCAAAAATTTGCGCCATAGCCACTTTTTTCCAGATTATCCGTTTGAGATGCTACGTGACATCCTCGCACGCGCCCCCTTTTGGGCGGTAGCGGGGATGCTGATAGCTGTTGGTATATTCTTATTGGCGCGTTTATTCACCCAGAAAAGTGACCCATGACCACCAAACAGCCGACAAAATCCCGCACATTACCGATGATTCTCATTATCACATTTGGCAGGCTTGCACCCAATATGGGCAGGCGTGTTTTATATCCGTTCATCCCCGCCATTAGCCGCTTATTGGGGGTTTCGATAAACGATATTCAGACCGTGATTGCCTTACAGAGTGGTACAGGCTTATTTAGCCCACTCGCCGCCCCATTATCTACACGCTTTGGACGCAAGCGGGTGATGTTGGGGGCGTTGGGAATATTCATCTTTGGGGGGGTATTGGGCGCGACCATTGGCGGGTTTTGGGTGGTGGCGGTAGCATTTTTGCTGTTTGGGGTCTCTAAAATGGTCTATGACCCCGCCTTCCAAGCCTATTTATCGGACAAAGTGCCATACGACAAGCGGGCGCGGGCATTGGGTATCACAGAACTGGGGTGGGCATTTGCTCTCATCATCGGCGCACCGTTGGGGGGATTTTTATTAGAATCGGCAGGATTAAGCGCCATTTTATGGATGATGGTCGCCTTTGCGGTGGTGGCAATTATCCTCATCGCCCTATTTTTACCATCCGATACCCCGACCACCGCCTATAATCACCAAAATCGTACCCGTTTTCGCACCCTATTTAAGCACCCACAAGCTGTTAGTGCATGTGTATTCATCATTTTGCTATTGGGCGCAAATGAGATGTTCTTCATCAATTATGGCGCATGGATGGAAGCCAATTTTGGGTTATCGTTGGGCAGTTTAGGCGTGGTGACAATAGCGATTGCCTTAGCGGAAATTTTTGGTGAAGGGAGTGTGATTGCGCTTGCCGATAAAATTGGCAAAAAGCGCATGTCGCTATTTGGTGCAACCCTGTGTATTGTGTGCCATATTGTATTGCCTCTACTCAGTTTTAGTTTACCCATAGCACTCATGGGGCTATTCGTCTTTTTCTTGGCATTTGAGATGGCAATTGTGTCTTTTCTCCCCATCCTCAGCGAAATTTTGCCCACAGAACGCGCCCTGATGATGAGTGCCAGCACGAGTGCTGTGGCATTAGGACGCATGGGCGGGGCATGGTTGGGGGGGATTTTATACGTGGCATTAGGTAGCAATTTGCAAACCTTGAGCATCTTCACGATGGTCATTGGGGGGATTGCAGTGGTGGTGCTGTGGCGGATGGTGCATGAGGGATAGGAGAAAATAATGGATTTGAATGAGTTTGTAGAAAAATTCTCAATAATTAGGAGCAGTGGCTTTATACCATCTAAACGGAAAGGTCCGACAGGGGTTGGTCATACACTAGAACATGCACTTGGGATAACTGAAAATAATATCACATCACCAGATTTAGGTGAAATTGAACTCAAATCTCATAGGGAGAGAACAAGTAGCCTTATCACATTATTCACATTTAACCGCAAAGCATGGAAAATGCCACCCCTAGAAGCTATCCGCAAAAAAATAAGAGCAGGGATTTTTTGTGAAAAGCGCCTTGCAAGATTTTCTAAAGCCCATATTGCTATAATATTCCCGCTTACATGACGAACTGTGAGTTGTTCTGGGCTGATATCTACAAATAGCCCCGCACTATTCGGTCTGCTTGAAAGAGTATAATAAAGACCCATACGACCATCTTTATCCAAACTACCATATGTGAATGCCTTTGTCGAACAGAGAGATGATATTGAACATTTTCACTACTATCGTGCGCGTTTATTACGCGGGACAGGGCAATCAACACTTTATCACCAGTTTTTAGCAGAGAATATTGTGATAGACTTACGTTTACACGATGATATCACACGCGCCCGTAATCATGGAACAGGGTTTCGTGTGAAACAATCAAAGTTACCCGAATTATTTCATGAGATACAAGAGTTATAGAATGATTAATTACCCAGTTACCAGAACACCACAATATGATTTCAAAGGGCAATCTTACGCGAGTCAATATCCCAATCTGCATCGTTATCCCGCGACAATGCTCCCACAAATTGGTATTGCCCTTATGGATGAATTAGGACTTCATGGAAAAACGCTATTAGACCCCTATTGTGGTTCTGGCAGTTCTTTAGTAGCAGGGTTACATCATCAGTTCAAAGAGCTTCATGGCTATGACATTAACCCATTAGCCATTCTGATTTGCAAGGCTAAATTCACTCTGCTTTCAATAGATTATCTAACCACACAAAAACGGCTTTTTAAGCAGATTTTAGAATCTATACCTGATTCTAAAATTGCTTTACCTTATTTTACTAATATTCACTACTGGTTTTCTGAGCAAGTGCTATACCGTCTTAGCCGAATTAAATGTGCATTAGACCATTTGTCTGAATCACCCGCCAAATATCTCTTTTGGATAGCATTTTCAGAGACAATTCGTGCTTGTTCGTATGTGCGCCAAGATGAATTTAA
>DAOTUO010000201.1:0-13609 GCA_034436595.1 Anaerolineae bacterium
GCAGTGGGGATAAGGGGGCTGGGGGGATAGGGGTGCTTTAAGCTGATAATTGACTTGAAAATGCTTATCCATTGAAATTTGAAAATCATTTGAATTCAAAATAGTTGTTCCATTAGCGGTTTAGTCTATCCCAATATCGTATAATCCCCTCACCATGAGGGGTTTTTTATTTTTGATGATAGGACATCCCCTCAATTTATGCTATAAATAAGGGTGGGAGTGGTTGTGTCCCGGTGGATGCCACAGTCTTCAAAATTGATGGTAGGTTGTTCATGCAGGCTACGGTGGGTTCGACTCCCATCCGCTCCCGTTTTTGTGCATATTTAGGAGGCATTTTATGTCCCAAGACCCACAATCACCCATAGATGATATTGACCCCATCGCGCCAACTGATAATAATAACGGCAGTGATCCCCATTCACTCCACGCCGATAAACCCCTCACAGACCCATTGCATGATTTGCTCAATTATGATGGATTTGCCACAACACTCGCCAAAAGTATCGAAACCATGATGCCACCAGAGGGGCTTGTTATGGCAATTTATGGACCGTGGGGCGCAGGAAAAACCACCTTAGTCGAATTTACCCTGCATCATCTTGAAAAAATCGCCATCGAAAACCGCCCTATCATCGTCAGATTTAACCCTTGGTGGTTTTCTGGACACGAAAATCTCATCCGAGTGTTTTTTGAGCAGGTGCAAATTTCGCTCCGCAATAAATTAGAGCAACGGGTATATGCCGGTTTAGATGTCATGCGCGAGTTGGGGCGCATCGTCTCGAAAACACCTGTTCGGGGTATCCGCATGACTGGCACAATCGCCAGCAATCTGCCCGTCATTAATGATGATGTGGTCGCTATCAAAAAACAAATTGCAGACCGCCTTCGCAAACAAAATCAGCGCATTTTGGTGGTCATAGACGACATAGACCGTCTGATGGGCGAGGAAATTCGTCAATTGTTCACTGCCATCAAAGCCATTGCCGATTTTCCCAATGTGATTTATATACTGGCATTTGACCGTGAGGTCGTTCTTAGCTCATTGAGCAAAACATTGGGGTATCCCGCCGATGACTATCTCGAAAAAATCGTGGAAGTGGGATTTTCTCTGCCACTCACCGACCATTCAGAGATGCTACGGCTCATGTCTGAGCAAATAGACCATCTCATTGGCGAAACGCCAGAGCGTGATTTATTTGATGTATCCCTCTTTGGCAAAGTAAATTATTTGGGTGATGTTCACGAATTTATTAATACCCCGCGAGATGTTTTGCGCCTCACCAATACCCTAACCGTCACCTTCCCCGCCGTTAAGGGGATGGTCTATCCGCCCGATTTTGTCACCATCGAAGCCTTGCGTGTATTTGTTCCAGATGCCTATGAAGTCATACGCAGAAATAAATTATTGCTCACAGGAAGTAAGGCATTGCCCGCCCACAAACAATTTTTGGAATTGCTGGTGAATCAATTCCCAGAGGACAACGATTTACTCCGTCGTATTTTGGTGGGGTTATTCCCCAAATTCGTTGCCGATTATACCGTGTCTAGCGAGCGGATTTGGCGCGAACAAAAACGGATTTGTGCGCCAGAGGCATTTGACCACTATTTCCGCTTCTCTATCCTCAATAACACGCTATCACAAATTGAGATGAATATTATCCTGTCATCGGGGGAAGATAAAAATCAAATTGGCGAAATGCTGGTGGCATTTGCACAACAAAATCCGCCCAGAGTCGGTGCATTACTCCGTAAATTGCGCGATAATGTCAATAATATCCCCGCCGCCAATTTGCGCCCCATGATAGAAGCCTTCTTAAATATAGGTGATTCGCTCATCAACCTCGAAGCACCTGTCCCGTATCGGCGGTATGACTCGAATCGAGCAGAATTGGTGCAATTGCTCCTGCGCCTATTGCGCCGTACCGATATTAACAGTCATGCCAATATTTTGGACATGGGGCTACGGAATGGCGAAGCAAATCTTGTCCCCATTACGCTTGTATTTACCATCGGACAACTCAACGGCAAATATGGCTATATCGGCTTTGTGGATGATAACGATAGAGTGGTCTATCCCGATGACCTGCCCCGTTTACAACCACCCGTCATCGCTAAAATCGAAAAAGTGGTCTCAGCACCCGATTTTATCGAAAGCCGCGACTTTTTGGATATGGTATTTATGTGGCTAAAAATCGCGCCAGAGTCGGCACTGGCTTGGCTGAATAAACTACTCGAAACACCCAAGCATTTCGCCTATTTCATCCGCCAATTCATGACGACCCTCCCCAGTGGCGAAGTGATTATTAGCGATGACATTGAGCAGTATATCCCACTGGCAACTTTGTTGAAATATGCCAAAGATATGCAGGAATGGGGACAATTCACCGCACAAGAATCGGCAATTGCACGGGTATTTGTGGATACGGTGGAAAAGCAACTTTAGCAATTGGGGGGCTGTCGCCCATACGCCTATTTATGGCTTGATGACGATATTAATCTGGTTCACGCCCATCGAGAGGGGTGTCCATGTGGTGCGTGTGACCACTTGGGCAAAGGCGGGCAATCCAAACATGCCAAATTGCACCACTTTGGGGATGATAGGGAAATATGGCACATCCCATAGACCATCACCAAATTGTCTTTTGACCACAAACCCCGCTTCTTCTGACCACGCCTTCCAGACCGATGGCACTTGGCAATTGATATGCGTTTTATCTTTGCCAATAGCATCCGTGTCGCGGTCTTTATAACGCCGAAAATTGTATTCAGGATGTGGCGTGGCGAATAAAAATACACCACCCGGTTTGAGCAGGTCATAGACATGCCGAATCGTCGCTTGCGGGTCTGGCAGATGTTCTACCAAATGCAACGCCACCACCGCGCTAAATGTCCCCGCCCCAAACTGATTTATCTCTGCCACATCCATCTGATAGGCTTCGGCTTTGGGCGCGTTGATTTTGGTCTGCTCAATGCTATAGTCAATCAGGTCAATGCCGATGCAGGCAAAATCATCTTGTAACAAACCGAGCAAATGACCCAATCCACAGCCCAATTCCAATAATTTGCCACCATCACGCAGGGCATAGCGGCGGAGCAGGCTGGCATAATAGCGCCGTGCAAACCAATACATGCTAAAGCGCCCTAATCCCCTATCGGAATAATTCCATTTTTCAAAATATTCACGGGTATAGTGGGCGCGTGGGTCTGAATTGTCCATTGGGAAATCTTTCCATTTGTAGAAATACTTGGCAAAGGCGGATATACGGGCAGTTTGCCCCAATCTGCCCCTACAATTCCTATCTATTTTAGGGTTGTGACGTAGGGGCTTGATATATCAAGCCCTATATTTGCCACAATAAGATACACAGAAATATCAACAATTACGCAATGGTCACATCATCGCACAGATACACATCTTGGATGGCTTGGAGCAATGCCGCGCCTTCTGCCATTGGGCGTTGGAACGCCTTGCGCCCAGAAATCAGCCCTGTACCACCCGCACGCTTGTTGATGACGGCGGTTTGAATGGCTTCTGCGAAGTCGTTAGCGCCACTCGCGCCACCAGAACTAATCAGCCCGATGCGTCCCATGTAGCCATTTGCCACTTGGTAACGGGTGAGGTCAATCGGATGGTCGCTGGTGAGTTCAGTATAGATGCGGTCATCCAACTTGCCATATGATGACCCGCCTGTGTTAAGTGCATTAAACCCGCCATTGCTGGTCGGTAATTTTTGCTTGAGGATGTCGGCTTGGATGGTCGCACCCAAGTGATTGGCTTGGCTAGAGAGGTCGGTGGAATTTTCGTGATTCACACCATTCACCTTAAAATTGGAGTTCCGCATATAGCACCATAGCACGGTAGCCATACCCAATTCGTGTGCATACGCAAAGGCTTGTGACACTTCTACCAATTGGCGGGTACTTTCTGGGCTACCGAAATAAATGGTTGCGCCAACGGCGACAGCGCCCATATTCCACGCTTCTTTGATGGTCCCAAACATCACTTGGTCGGCTTTGTTAGGATAGGTGAGCAATTCGTTGTGGTTAATTTTGACTATGAAGGGGATTCTGTGGGCATATTTACGCGCCACTGCACCCAACACACCAAAAGTGGAAGCCACCGCATTACAACCGCCTTCTATGGCGAGTTCTACAATGGCGGCGGGGTCAAAATAAATCGGATTGGGGGCAAACGATGCACCCGCCGAGTGTTCAACCCCTTGGTCTACAGGCAAAATAGACAGATAACCCGTATTTGCCAAACGCCCAGTCCCAAATAATTGACCTAAGCTCCGCAATACTTGAGGGCTACGGTCGGTTTGGGTATATACATTGTCCAGAAAATCGGATGAGGGTAAATACATCATTTCTTTGGCAATGGTGGTAGTTTTGTGATTAAGGAAATAATCGGCTTGGCTACCCAATGCCTCTTCGATTTTATCAATCGTATAGGTGAGTTTTGGCTTTGGTAATTTGCTTTTGCTTTTCGATTTAGACCGTTCTTTAAGCATGACTGCTGTCCTTTCAACTGAATAACCCCTCTATTTTACCCGATAGCGACATGAGGGGCAAATGAGATTTAGCACGAATTATAGGGGCAAAATGACACATGCCCCTATAACATTCACATTATGGCTGTTCGGTGGGTGTTATTGCCTCTGCCGTAGCGGTGGCAACAAATTCTGCTGTAGCCGTCCCAATAAATTCTGCCGTAGCGGTGCGGTCTGCGCTGATGGTCGCGGTGGCATCCAACACGGTTTGGGTGGCGGTTTGGGCAGTAGCAGTGGCTTGGGCGCGGGCGGTCATAATCGCTTGCATCCGCACCAAAACATCATCCATAAACACATAATTGAACACTTCATCCCATGTGACCAACCACTCATAATCACTCAAGGCAGAGGTGGCATCGGCACGCGCATCAAAGATAATACCGCGCAAATAGCGCCTGCTCCCCGTTTGCAACACATCCAACGCCCGATTAATGGCGGTGAGCGCATCGTTTAGATTGCCCAATGCCAAATGCGCCCGCGCCCGATATTCATCCGCCACAGGGATTAAATCGGCGGGTAAACCTGTTCCCACCCGATTGAGCAAACCCAATGCCGTGCTAAACGACTCGGTATCGGTGGGGTCTGTGCGGTCTATCAAAATCCGCGCCAAATACAAATTGACCTCGCTATCACTCACCGCGCCAGAACCGAGCAAAAGTGCCGCATCGGTCTCTACTGTGTCATAATCGCCAGAGGCATACGCCATACGCATCCGTTCTACACGCACAAGAATATCATCGCGCAATTCCAGCGATTGAGTGAGATCGCTTAGGGCGGCAACAAAACGCCCCACATTGATATACAACTGCGCCCGTGACAAATAAATATCTGCCACCACGTCACGCTTGCCCCCAATTTGCAGAGCAAGGTCATATACACTCAAAGCAAGGTCACTATTGCCCTCTGCTTCACGCGCATTACCCAATTGCCGAAAGGCTTCTGCGCTATTTTGCAGATAAAACAAAAAGTCTTGGCTATAAATCACAGCGCGACCAGGGTCATCCAGCGCAATTGCCGCTTCAATCCGCAAACCGTGTCCACGTTCAATAAATGGATTGAGATAGGTTGCTAAATAGCCCTGATATTCTGCCAAATCATACGCCGTGAGTGAACCTGCCAGATTACCTTCTAGCCTCAAGCGTCGTGCTTGTGCCAAATAGACCTCCCCTTTTTGGATGACCAGCGACACATTCGCCTCTAGTCCCTGAATTTGTTGGGCGGCGGATAATCTGGCAATGGCATCGCTATAACGGCGTTCCAATACAAAGGCATCTGATAAGGTGACATAAGCATCTACAAAGGTCGGAATGTCGGTGAGGATGGCTTCTGACCGTGTTTTGATGAGTGCCACTAGCCGATTGACCTCATTGGTCAACCCACGAGCTTGGGCGTTTTTGGCTTGTTGAATAAATACCCGTGCAAAACCCAAATTGATGATAGGGGCATATTGACGGGCATCATCCCGCGAGATGACATTAGACCCAGTGGTATTATTGATGCGCGTCTCTGCCTCAGTCAATATGGCGATGGCGCTATTAAAATCGCTTTGCTGAATATATGCCAATGCTTGGAGATAAGCAGGGTATGGATTAAACAAATTTCCCATCCGTGCCTGTTCTGTAGAGGCGAGTGGCAAGGCAACCTCTGGCTGATTATTTTGCAACGCGACCACCGATGTCGACAGGGCACTATTGAGTTCCACCGCCAAATATACGGGGGTGGGCAAGGGTGTGCGTTCTTCTACACCTGTGGGCCACGCCACCAATGCCAATGGGGCGGCGGGGGTCAGCGAGGGGGTAAAAGTCGGTTCTACCGTAAAATCTTTGGTCGGTGATGGTGTCGGTGTGAATCCGGGTGTATTGGTTGGGGTATTGGTGGGTGTGGATGTTGGCAGGCGTGGCGTTGGCGATGCCCCAAAGAGTACCAGTTGAATATCTGGGCTATTGCTCACGGCAAATAGGGCAAATCCAAAGACGATTACCATAAATGTGGCGACTGCCGCCCCAATTTGCGCCCGCAACACCACAATCTCGCGCTCCCCTGCCCGATTTTTGCTCTTGCTCACCCACTGCACTTTTTTCGGTGGGATATTTTGGGCATCGTATTCTTGGAGCAATTGCGCCAGCACCGCCTGATTTTGGGCGGTTTTTTCGGCAGTTGGGATGGGGATATTGGCATCGGCAGTAGATTCGCCAGCCTCATCATCCGCCAGCGATTGTGACAAAGACCCCCGTTGTGGGACAAGTTGGGTGGGGTCCACGCCAAAGGCACGTACCGCCTTGAGCGCCATTTCGTTATTGGGATTAATTTCGAGTACCTTTTGCAGACATAAGAGGCGCTCTTTTTTCTCTTTTAGCACACTTGCCAGCCACAACCAACCATTTTCGCTATTGGGATTGAGCCGTAGCGCATTTTGGAGCAGTTTTCGGGCTTCATCTTTATTACCAGCTTTCGCCGCCTGAATCCCACGTTCCTCTAATTCACGCGCTTTATCATCGGACATGGTGCGTCATCCTTTTTCATTGTAGCCTCAATATTCCTATTTTACCCATTTATTGGGATAAATTCACTAAAATCATTTTATTGGGGTGCATTTCAGTTTAGGGGCATTATAGTGTATATTCGTATATCACGTTCCGCCTATGGCTCAAAGCCCTGGGCTAGTCGCCTTTGAAGCCCACTGAAGGGGCTTATTTTTATCCGATTTTGAGGATAAAAGACTGTTTTGGGGTGGTTTTTAGCGCCTTTAGTGTAATACTGCTAAGTTAAGGTTTTTTATCCCCACCCCAACCCCTCCCCAAAAATTGGAGAGGGGCTAAAATCTCGCCTAGAAACGGTTTTCTCCCCCTTTCTCCACGTAGTGGGGTGTAGGGACACGATATATCGTGTCCGATGGGGGGATAGGGGATGTTTTTAAGGTGCTAACTTAGCAGTATTAGCCTTTAGTGCGTTTACAAGTTTTTTTGTCTAGCTGGATGCTTTGAGCATCTAGCGTAAAGCCCTCAATTGAAATGCGCCCATTTTATTGGGGTATATTTCATAGTGAGGGCGGATGTAGGGACTTGATACATCCAATACCGTCCCTACACACCTGTAATCGGTTTGGGGTCGTAGGGACGCGCTATAGCGCGTCCGAAAACCGTTACACCATTAGGGGGCTGGCTCAATAAAATATTGGCTGGTAGTGCCTTCTGCCACCCACCCCACAACCCCATCATCTAAACGGATTTGCCACCATGTATAACCATCCACACATTGATGACCGCCAATAATGGCAAAACGGGCATTTTCTGGAAGAATCCGCGAGACGGGGAATGTCGTCCCTGCCGATTGGCGCACATTCACGGGTCCCGTATTAAACACGGTCACACGCCCATTGATACCACTCCGCACAATGCTCACAGGAGACCCCGCACATAATACAGTCGCCCCAACCGGGATGACAATATTGCTGGTGGGGACTGCGACAGGTGTCGTAGAAACAACGGGTGGCGGGGCGATAGTGGTTGTCGCATCGCTAGTGACCAATGTGGTCAAGCCGAATATCGCACTAAATGGTTGCGCCCACAAAATGCTCGGCTCACCACCCATTGGCGGGAGTATGCCGATATTGGTGGGGGTTGTGCCATTCTGATGCCATGTCACAATAAAGGTATCAAACCCTTCTGCGATAGTCACAGCACCATTGCTCACACCCACCAACATGCCATAGCCATCGGATAATTGGGCGAATGGTGTGGCAGGTGTAGCAAGGGTATAAATGCCCCAACGGGGTACATCAACATTATTCTGAAATAAGAAGGCAATTTGTGTCCCGCCCGTTATCCACCGCGCTCCAAACATATCATATTCGCCAGTGGTCAACAATTGTTGTGGGGTCATCACGGTGCCAATAGGCAACCCCCGCACAATCACATTATTAGACGGGAACATGCCGTCAGATGGCAAAGCGGGTAAGGCTGGCTCATTATTGGTATAGACGATACTGCCATCGGTGGGGAGTATGTCGGTTGATACACGGTTATAAGGGCTAACCGTCGCCACATTGGTAGCAGGATTCCACGCCAACGTGGGATAGGTAAAAGACCCACCAGCAAATTGATAAATCAACTGAAAGTGGATATTACCCAAGTTATCCCAATAGATGACATTGGGGCGGAATGAACCAAATCCACCGCTAATCGCTTGTGACACCTCCACCGATGGCGCGACAGTAATAGCGGCGATTTCGGTGTGGCGGATTTGTCTAGTGATTGCGCCTGTGGCGAGTTCGATGACCATCACGCGCCATTCATTAAATTCTGGCGAATCTGACCGTGCGATACTCACCGCCACCGATGTCGAATCTGGCGAGAAAATATACGTAGAGCCACCCGACGACAGATAAAAATCAATCCCTGCGCCCAATTCCACATTATCTATAGGATTGAGGGGGATTCCCCGAATTGCGCCTGTGGAAAAATCGTAAATGGAGAGGGTTGGTGTGTTAGGAGAGATTTTCACGGCTTGCACCAAATAACGCCCATTCCGTGAGATGCTCATCCGCAAATTTTCTGATGCTATGACTTCATTGGGCAGGCGTGGGCGGTTGATGGTCGCCACTTCCCCAGTCTGATTAAACAGTGTGAGCCTATCGGCTGTGGGCAAATAAAACCACACATGCCAGGGGGCGGGTGTGATGGCGATGACGCTCGATGCGACAGGCGCAGGCGGCAATGCCGTCAACACATTCACCCCATTTTCGAGGCGTACCAATGGCAGACCCCCTGCCCCGCACAACACCAAAATTGTGCCGTCACCGTTCACCCGATAATCGTAAGTTTGTCCCTCATAGGTGATACTATATTTTAGATACCGATTGGGTGTCGAGGCATAACTAACCCCTGGTGCAGGGCAATCGAAACCCGCATTGCTATTGATAACTTCTTCCCAACGCCACGCATCGAGAAATTGTATCGGTGACGATAATCCCAAATACCCCGTTAGATGTGCCAATATCTGGTTATAACGGTCTGTGATGCGGTCTTGGGCGAAGCTCATCCCACTCACGCTCACCATAAATAGTGAAATGAGCAGGCTCAAAAAAATTAATTTGCGTTTCATAGTCTTTATCCTTCTTTGTCAACATGAATATTGCGTTTCCTTAAGGTTATTGCATTTATGGGTGTTTTAGCAAGCGGTGGATTATGAAATCTCAATTTTAGCGTAGAATAGTAGAAAGAATTTTATTATCCAGAGGAGATTTTCCCCATGCGGACATTCCAAAAGGTTCTATGTGTCCTGATACTTATCATAACCAACACAGTCATTATATCGGCGCAAAGTGAGTTTAGCACCCCACCCTACGACATCGGCAACCACACCCTTATAGACCTATATATCAACCCCACCACAGGCGATGATAACAACGATGGAGTATCACCAGAAACGGCATTTTTATCGCTGGCTACCGCATGGCGCACAATCCCCATGGGCGAAACACTCACCACGGGCTATCGGCTCAATTTGGCAGACGGGATATATCCAGAAAATCTGCTCCCGTCTTATTGGGAATCGCGCTATGGCACAGCCCAAGCCCCGATTATTATTCAGGGTGCAGGGGCAAATACCCTCTTGGCGGGGAATATCAATGTCTACGATACCTACTATATTTATTTTCTAAACCTAACGATTAGCTATGGAGCAGATGCCTTTCACTGCGAATTATGCGACCACTTGCTCATCCGCGATGTAACGATGATTGGGTCAGACCCAGAAGGCTATAACACCCGCGAGACGCTTAAGGTCAATCAGTCACAATATGTCTATATCGAAAATAGCGATATTAGCGGGGCGGGTGATAACGCCATAGATTTTGTGGCGGTGCAATATGGGCATATCCTCAACAATCGGGTGCATAATGCGGGGGATTGGTGCGCGTATGTCAAAGGTGGCTCTGCTTATATTCGCGTGGAAGGCAATTTATTTTATGATTGTGGCAATGGCGGATTTAGCGCGGGACAAGGCACAGGCTTTCAGTTCATGACACCCCCATGGCTTCAATATGAGGTGTATTTTATCACCATCGTGAACAATATCGTTACAGACGCTTATGGCGCGGGGATTGGGGTTCAGGGTGGGTATAATGTGCTGGTGGCATACAACACCCTATACAACATCGGCGCACGGAGTCATTTATTAGAAGTGGTCTATGGCAGTCGGTCATGCGATGGTCAAATTGGCGACACAGACCGCATCCGTTGTGCGGAATATCTCGCTATGGGCGGATGGGGGACAGAAGTCGTGGACGATGGCGACAATTATGTGCGTATCCCCAATAAAAATGTGTATATCTACAACAATATCCTCTGGGGAAGCCCAAGCCCAGACCAACATTTCTGGATTCCCGCGCCCTATTCTGGTGCATCACAAGCGGGGTCTGGCTTGCCCGATGTGATTGTGACAGACGAAAATTTGCAAATTGGCGGGAATATCATCTGGGATGGTGAAGTGGGGCATTATATGGGGGTAGAATATGAGGCGGGGTGTGGCGATGATAATCCCACCTGTAATTTGACACAACTCCTCGCAGATAACACCATCAATAGCCTCATGCCAAGCCTCATTGCACCAGCAGACGGGCAATTTGGGCGCACACCCGATGGCAATGTGTGTTCGGCTAATACCTATCAAATTCCCGCCTTCCCATCGGATGATTTGCCCGCCGATATACCCGCAGGCGATTTTAATCCGCAAGCATCACTTCCCGTCACTTGCGCGGGGATATGGTCAGGGACAGACAACTCGGAATAGACATAGGGCTTGGGGTTTCACACACCCGTAAGGCTACCCCCACCGTTTATGATGGACGGTGGGGTGTTTTTTATAAAACACCTTTCAACCCCTTACATTTTGTAAGGGGTTGAGGCAAAAAACAAGATAATTATTAATCTGTGGCTGATAGTCGCGCTTTACGCTAGAGCATGTTACTATTTTGCAAAAAGGGCATTTATTGGGCAATTCTAGCATTATTCTAGGGTGGCTATACGAGGCTAACGCCTCTAATCCGCCCGTACATTCCTCCCAATCATTATAACTGTACGGGACGATTAGCACGCAGTGCATATATCGTCCCTATGCCCCACCATTCGCTTATTGCCCAAGCGACAAAAAAATGATTTGGCATTGTGCGTTGATAAATCCAAGCGATAATAGGATTTTATAAGTTTTAGCCAATGAGAAGGACATCAACATGAAGCGAATCGGCTTAATCGGTGGTATGAGTTGGGAATCATCTTTGCTCTATTATAAACTCATCAATGAGGGTATCCGCGCACAGCTTGGCGGATTTAATAGCGCCGATTGTGTGATGCACTCGGTCAATTTTGCTGAAATCGAAGCCTTACAACATAGTGGGCGTTGGGACGAGGCAGGGATGCTATTGGCAAAATCGGCACAAAATTTACAACAAGCGGGTGCAGACTGCATTGTCTTATGTACCAATACCATGCACAAGGTGGCGGATGCCATTTGTGATGCGGTATCGCTCCCCTTCATCCATATTGCCGATGCCACGGCGGATGCCATCCGTTTGGCAGGTTATACACAAGTCGGTTTGCTTGGCACACGCTTCACGATGGATGAAGATTTTTATACAGGTCGTTTGACCAATAAGCATGGTTTAACCGTCTTGTTGCCAGATACACAGGGGCGACAAATCGTTAATCGTATCATTTTTGATGAACTGGTGCATGGGGTTATCACAGAGGCATCGCGGAATGCGTATATCCAGCAGATTGAATCACTGGCAAAACAAGGCGCACAAGCCGTCATTTTGGGATGTACCGAAATTGGCATGTTGATTCAGCCAGAACATAGCCTCATCCCCACATTCGATACAACCATCGTTCATGCGGCATCGGCAGTTGCTTTTGCATTGACGTAGGTTTAACCCCTTTAGCGCAATTGCAAATTTTCAACCTCTTACAAATTGTAAGAGGTTGAGGCAGAAAAGCAAGATGATTCTTAATAAATATTGGTTATTTTGTGTTGTTTTTCTTAGGGAGTAATGGTTTTTCCGTGACTAAATCATAACCCACTGTTTCGCTGAGTTCTTTTGCTTGTTTATAAAAAAGACGTGCCACTTCCCAAACAATATTCATAGCAATCGTTAGGGTCACAGTCTCTGCCTCATTTAATCTCTCACTAGCCAGTTCTTCTGCTAAACGGGTATAAATAAGCGCATATTTGCCAAAATGGTCGCGTGGATTTTCTTTTGGTGTAATTTCTAAATCTTGGCGTAATTGTGACGCAGTACGACTCCATAGCCCTTTATACAGTTTATCGGTTGTTTGGGCATACATGGTGGGCAAAGCATCAATCACTGCGTTTTTAAGTGCTTCCACAAACCGTTTACGTGTGACAATACCTTCAATCCGCAGGGTAATCCAGCTATCGGGCTTGCCAATGGTGCGATACTCTTCTACTACACGGTCAAAAGAACGAAATAACCCCAATTCGGGGTCTTGCGTTTCTTCTAATCGTTCTGCGCCAACTTTTGCCAACCATATTTTAAGGGGTTCTGCTTTTGGAGATGGAATAGATTGAATAAGGCGTAATGCCTCTTCGGTGTTAACGATATCGGTAAGGCGCATTTTGCTATCATCAGCCAGTAGTTTTATCTTTTTTACATTCAAGAGGGTTTCATTCCCTTCTTTTTTTAGGCGACCTTTTAAGACATGATAATAATTTTGTGAGCCTTTTTTGTCTAAATCAAGCAATATATGGATAATATCAATAACACTGTAATACCATTCGCCGTTATGCCATTTTTTACGAATGTTACTACCATCAATGTGTATGTGAGGGGTGATGTCTGACATTTTTACAACTCCTTCAACTGTCTTATATTTCAAGCTACTTGAATTTTAAGACAGTTCAGTTAAGAAAGCAAGCAAACTATCCTAATGGCATATTTTGGTCTGTTAAATTTATTCAAAAAGTGGCGTATAATAGATACTGCGATTGTTGCCAATAAAGTAGGACACTTCACATGACCAGAAAAAACTATGTCTACCCTT
>DAOTUO010000202.1:0-44136 GCA_034436595.1 Anaerolineae bacterium
ATTATTTGGGATGTCGAAAAAAATGAATTAAATAATTCATTAAGAGTTTCATCACACTTCACCCCATTATGGTATCATGACTCTTATAATTTAATCTTAGGCGGAAGCATCCCAAATAGCCTAACTATTGATTTCCCTAATTATTTTGCCATTTTTACCTGGGATATTGAAAGTTACCAAATTGATATTAATGTAACCTTACAATATGAACAATTTGAGGAGTATTATTCTGTTACACAATTTTATTCTTTAGTTCTACACCCAAATGGGGATATTATATCTGGGTATGCTTTCAACGATAGAGTTTATATTTGGAGTTTAAGTGATAAGAATTTTTTTGTGGAGTTCCAATCCCTACCGCGTGGTGAATGGTTTGAATTCCCTGCATATAATAGTTTGGCATGGAGTCCAGATGGGCAGTTTTTAGGCAATGTTGGGGCAGATGGACAAGCCTGTATTTGGGATATGTCTCATCTGGAATAAAATATACGGGCAAAGTGGTCAACGGCGTAGCACGATGATTTTGTGTAGATGCTACAAAATGCGCTACAATAATGCCCATGAACATAGATAATTTACACGATGAACACGACTTGCCCACATGGATGCGTCAAGCCCGCCAAATCACCGATTGGGGCGTGGTGATTGTATTCTTTTTTTCGTTGATGGTCGCTATTCCCTTCATCATGCAAGGCGATATTCCACACACCACCGACCTTGAAAATCATGTGTATATGGCACAAAGCTATGCCGATGCCCTGCGTGAAGGGCGCTTGTATCCGCGTTGGATACAAGGGGCGCTCAGTGGGTATGGTGCGCCGATTGGCAATTATTACCCACCCGCCACGCCCTACCTCATTGCGGTGCTGGAATTATTTTTTACCAACAATACGCTTATCGCCACGCGCCTTGTGGCAATTATGGCGATTTTGCTGTGTGGGATGATGACCTATCTCTTTGTGCTACGGCTCATGCGGGCAGAATACGCGATTATCGTGGCACTTTTATATGTGTATAGCCCGTTTATTGGGATGACCGTCCCGTATATCATGGGCGATTTGCCACTGCTCATCGCCAGCGCCTTATTTCCAATGACATTATGGAGTATGGGGCGGGTGATTACGTGCAAAAATAGGTTGGATGGTGTGATATTGGCGTTATTATCGGCGTGGATATGGCTCACACACCTCGAAATGGCAATTGTGACGCATATCATTCTATTTATCTTTTTGGGGATGAATATCGCCATTCAACGCATCACCTTGCGTCGTGGCTTGCTAATCGTTATTGCGCTCCTTGCAGGGCTTGGTTTGTCATCATTTTATTGGCTTCCCGCATGGGCAGAGCAAGACCTTGTAACATGGATACGCGCCCCATATACCCGACTAGCCCCCGTGTTGACACTCCAGAATATTATCGCGCCCATGACACCCATAGACCTCAATCAGCATGTGCATCTGCCCAAAATTAGCATCGGATGGGGGATAATCGTCTTTGTGATAGGTGGTATAGGCGGGGTATTTATTGCCTCGCTATATCGGCGTTGGTGGGTGTTTTGGGGCGGGTGTGGCATCATCTTATTGGTGGTGGGTGTGGTTATGTTGCCCTCTGCTTTGTGGTTGATGACACCCATCACCTTTTGTTTTGCTATTTTTGGTAGTGGGTCATTGGGGATATTTGCGCGTCTATCACGCATAACACAACGGCTCATTGTGCCGATGTTGATTGTGGTGATATGCCTTTTAGCGTTGCCGGTTTGGTTAGCCCCGCGCTGGGAGGATGAAGGCACAACATGGGATATTGTCTCACAAATCACCCATGAGCAATTGGGTTATGGTGTGGCGGTGCTTCCGCCAACACGTCCCATCCCCATCACCATGCCACAACCCATTGTCCCCAATCGGAGCTTGCTTAGTGGCTATTTGGCAGAGAATGTGGTGGTCAGAATCCCACAAAATCGTTTGACTGTCTCTAAGCAAGCGGGTCTTATTTCGGCAGAAAGCCACCGTGACCGTTATCTCATTCAGACCGATAGCCCCGCTACATTTGAGGTGTTACGCGCCTATGCACATGGTTGGCGTGCCGATTTGGATGGTTCATCTGTGACGGTTGCCCCCAATGTTGCCACTGGATTGATGCAAGTGAGCGTGGGTCGTGCCACCAATGGCTTGTTGACCATCAGTTACGAAGCCACACCGATTCGTGAATGGGCGTGGGCGGTTAGTGGGGGCGTGTTTGTATTGGTCTTATTCAATATCTTATTTGGCTTATTGCGCGACAGGCGCATTGCCCCGCCATTGGAATTACGGTTATTGTCGGTGCAATCTGCCCGTCTCATTGGCATTATCATTGTGGGAATGTTCGTATTTTTTGGGTTGCTCATTGTCCCAAATTCACCGTATTCGATTTATCCCTCTCTGGGCGGGGGATTGAGCCAGTTTGTTGGACAAAATCATAAGACCGATGTGGGTATTGAGATGCTGGGCTATCGGGTGATGAGTGGCGATGGCGAGACTTATGCCAAAGGGGATACGCTCAGAGTGCAGGTGGCGTGGCGCACCGCCCGCCGGTTGACGACCAATTATCAGGTGGTGGTCTTTTTGGAAGATGCGACCTTTGGCGGGGTGCGTTGGTTGCAATCTGCCCCGCGTTATTTGGCATGGTATCCAACCCGTCGCTGGTCATTGCGAAAATATCTGCTAGATGAATATACCATTCCATTGACCGATGCGCTGTCTGTGGGGCAATATCGCCTTGTTATCGAGATTTATCGGTGTCAGGAACGGTGTTTACTAGAAAATCGGGTGAATTTCTTCACATCTGAGGGAGAATTAATGGGGTCACAAGTGGCATTATACCCAATATTTAATGTACAATAGGCGCTTATATCAAAAAAATTTAACATCTATTTTTCAGAGGAGTTTCGTATGCCTTCAAACATCGCCCTGAACGATAACCACATTGCCTCTATTCGGCAATCTATTTTGCAAATGGTGGATGGGTTAAAGAGTTCCATGTCCAATCCTTCCAGCACATCCGATTCGCAAAGTGCTTCGTTTTGGAATGCTGTCAATTCTGCAAAATCGTCTTTTACTGCCGCATTAGATACCTTACGCGAAGCAGTTGGCTTGCACACCATGGGCAATTTTCATGAATCGGTGGGGCTATCCCGCGATAATGTCAGCCGTTTAGAAGATATGATGCTCGGAGACCCCAGCGTTGCCCCTGCATTTGAGCCAATCCTCTCTGGATTCACCGCGCTCAAGGCTGTGAATTATTTTTCTGTGATGGATGAATATGTCGAAGAAATTTTGCTTAAATTGGCGATGCCTTCATTGGATAACACCCTCAAACTTAAATATTCTCAAAATATTCCGATGAACGGGCAATTGGTTAAAAATCCTGTGTATGTCGAAATTGAGAGTATTCGTGCACTTGCCCAAGAACGCCTTGTACAACTTTCTCAAGCTCGGAGAGAACGCCAAAAATTGGTCGGTAAGGCATGGGAACAACACCGCAATGCACAACATATTGAGGCAATACGCGCATTTGAAGATGTGTTGGTGCTAAAGCCCAATGATGTGGATGCCCTCTATGGTAAGGGTTTGGCACAACGGTCTAGTGGTGATAAATCGGGCGCGGTAAAGTCGTTCCAAGTGGCATATGATTATGTCACCAAGACCACCCAAGCATTGCAAAAAGCCCGTATCATCGAAGAAGGTCTTAATAGCCTCAAGACCACCGAAGATGACCGCTATATGATGTTGGCGCGGATGTGTCGGCAACGTTTGGATGAATTGGGAATCGAAGCCTAATTATCATGATGGAAAAACGCGAGCGATTAGAGCGTGCGCTACTCGGTGAAAAGTTTGACCGCGCTCCCATTGCCCTTTGGCGACATTTTGCGGGTGATGACCAACGCATTGCCGATTTTGTGCGCTCTACGCTCGATTTTCAACGTGAATATGATTGGGATTTCATTCGCACCACGCCTGCAAGTGCCTATTGCGTCTCTGATTATGGCGTAGAGACGACATGGGATGGCAATCCAACGGGAGATGCGCCTATAACCAAAACGATTATTAAGCGTACACTCGATTGGACAGAACTCCGCACATTAGACCCTACACGGGGTGAATTGGGAAAATATCTCGAAGCCTTGCGCGGGATTGTCACAGAAGCCGATGCGATGAATGTACCTGTTTTGGCGACCATCTATAGCCCACTCTCGCAAGCGCGGATGCTATCGGGTGAAGCCTCATTGTTATTACACCTGCGGACTGCGCCTCAACGGGTGATTACGGGACTTAATATTCTTACAGAGAATACCTTGCGCGTGGTTGAATCACTCAAGAAAATTGGCGTAGCAGGCATATCCTATATGATGGATTGCGCCAGCTTTTCGGTGATGTCTGAAGAAGAATATGTGCAATTTGGGATTCCCTATGACCGAAAAATTTTGGAGGCACGCACTCCTCGTTGGTGGCTGAATATGCTCCATTTGAGCGAAAACCCCATGTTTGCGCTCGCCGCTAGTTATCCCATGCAGGTGATTAATTGGGATGTCACCGATAAGCAACAAGACTGGATGACCGCCAAAACCCGCACGAGCCAGACACTTTGTAGCGGGTTACATCTTCACCATCATCTCAATTTTGG
Organism: Anaerolineae bacterium; assembly: GCA_034436595.1. Classification (GTDB taxonomy): domain Bacteria; phylum Chloroflexota; class Anaerolineae; order Aggregatilineales; family Phototrophicaceae. The sequence continues at coordinate 4,660 of DAOTUO010000202.1, forward strand.
CTCTCCCACGCTCATCCGTGAGGCAATGCGCGAGGCATTGATACAAACCAATCGGGCGCGTATTATTATTGGTGCAAATGGGGCATTCCCCGTCACCGTACCACACTCACATCTGCGAATGGCGCGGGAAGCCGTAGATATTTTAGGATAAATGAACAACTATGCCAATTCGTGTTATTGCAGGAAGCGCCAAAGGGCGTAAATTGAAACTGGTACCGGGCGATACCACCCGCCCCGTGATGGATAAGGTCAAAGAGGCGCTGTTTAGCATCATTGGGCGCAATATCATTGACGCATCTTTTTTGGATTTATTTGCTGGAACAGGTAGTGTGGGTATAGAGGCGCTTAGTCGTGGGGCAGAACGCGCTGTTTTCGTTGAGCTAGAACGCCTTGCTTGTCGTACAATAGAAGAGAATCTGGTGTTAACTGGGTTAAAAGACCAAGCCATCCTGCGACGTATGGATGTATTGGTGTTAGTGAAAGGTGTTCCACCTCAACCGCCTTTTGATTATATCTATATTGCCCCACCACAATATCAAGATTTGTGGGTAAAAACGTTGAGCGCCATAGATAATAATCCCGCATGGTTGGGTGAAGAAACCACCGTCATCGTTCAAATTGACCCTTCAGAACGGACTGATATGCTATTGAAGCACTTAGAACTTGCTGATGAACGCACCTATGGCAACACCTTATTACTCTTTTATATGTTGATAGACGAGGATACACAAACCGATGGATAATTTGCACCGCCTAGAAGAAATTGCCCATGAATTGATTGAATCTTTCGATATTCATGCACCACCCGTCCCCATAGAGACCATGCTCCAACACCCCAAAAGTGGGATGTGGGATGAGGTGGATGTGAACCAACTCTCTGGTACATTTTTGAGCATCAAAGACCAATATTCCCCACGCATGTCATTGGCTCGTCTGCTGGCACGTCATGTCGCCACCAGCACATGGGGCAAAGAACGGGGCGTTTTTGATATGGTCAAAAAAGATGAAGAATTGCTTCGTGCTTTTGCGCGGATGATTATTATGCCTGCTACGATGGTACGCGGATTAACCGCCAGCGCCCGCAATTCCATGAGCCTTAGCACCGAATTTGAAGCCCCAGAAGAAGATGCCCGCCAACGGCTATTAGAATTATTTAAGTGATAACCCCCACACGGGGCGATGAGCCATATCGTCCCATGTGGCTCATCGTTATGTGACCCATTCTAGCCACATAACCCCCACCGTGAAGGTTAATATGGTGATGGGGATTCCTGCCTTCAGATATTCAAAGAAACCCAATTTTGCCCCATGTTGATGGGCTACTTCTGCCACGATTAAGGTCGCCGCCGACCCCAATAGGGTAAAATTCCCCGCCAATGTAGACGACATCGCCAATGTGAGCCATGCCTGTTGTGGATTTGCAAAATTGGTGATTTCTGTCTTGAGCAATAACACCGCAGGCACATTAGAGATGATATTACTCAAAACCCCTGTCACCAAACTGAGCGCAGTCACCCCACTTTGGAGCAATTCCGATACCTGCTCAAATAAAATCGTGCTGATGCCAGTGGTCTCTATCGCCCCTGTGATGACAAATAACCCTGCGAAAAATGCCAATAAATCCCAATCTAGCGAGAGTAGTCGTTCTGGTCGCAAGCGTGATATGTAGCAACAACCCCGCCGCTACACATGCCGATGTCACAATGGGCATACCGATGAGGAAGGCTATCATCAACCCAAAGACCACTGGCACAACCCGCTTGAGCAACGGGTTAAATGTGTGGGGTGGGGGCAATTCCACTTGGGATAATTTTCCGACAAATTCATCTGTGTAGATGCGTACAATCACCACTCAACAAATCACGAGTCCCACCACTGCCACAGGTGCGAGATAACTCAAAAAGGTGATATAGGGGATGCCACTCATCTGCCCAATCACGACATTTTGCGGATTGCCTGTAATGGTCGCTACAGACCCCACATTGGATGCAGTGGCGAGTCCGATAAGATATGGCACAGGGTTACGCCCCAAACGGGTGGTTATATCCACCACAATCGGCGTGAGCATCAGGCAAATGGGGTCATTGAGAAAAATTGCCGATAGCACCCCTGCGGGAAAAATCACCATCGCCAAAAGTAGGCGAGGGCTATCCGCAAGGCGCAATGCCCGACTGCCAATAAACCGAAAAAATCCCGCCAAGCGCAAATTCACATTGATGACCATCATTGCCCCCAGCAAGAGCAATGTGCCAACATCTATAGCATGAATCGCCTGTTCTTCGTTGATTGCACCAATCAATACCAATAATCCCGCCCCAACCAATGCAATGGTAGCGCGATTCATCCGCAATTTGGGGATTTCCCCAATGGCAATAGCGATATATATCAGCAGGATAACCCCACCTATGATGAGTTGCATAGAGATTTTTTACCTTGATGGATGCGTAACGGCTATAAGTGGTCTTTGATGCGAGCGAGTGCCTCTTCTTTGGTATGAATTTCTCCCAAGACTTGCGCCTCGCGTAGGAGTGTTAATAATTTGCCAATTTGTTTACCGGGTGTGAGTCCAAATTGTTCTACGAGGTCATCCCCTGTGATGAGTGGGTGCGGGGCGACAAGGGTATCATAGCGGGTGTAATAAGCATCCATCAAAATTTGGACATGCTCAAGATGTTTTAACCACACATCTTGTTTGATTAGCGTGTTTTCATACGCCAAATAATATGCCATCGCCAACAGGCACGCATCTATACCCGCCTCGCCATTGGTGCGCCAAAAATAATGCAGTGATAACGGGTCTGTGGTCATGGTGAACACATTGCTATAAGCGGTTATCATTTGCACAACGCGTTTTTTTTCATCGTTGCTCAAGCGGAGTGCTATGGCGATGCTATCCACTGTTTTTGGTGGAAGCAGATGAATTAATCCACCCAACATCAACAATGCTTTATGGGGGCGGTCATTTGCCCATGTGTGGGCGATATGGATTTGTAATTTTTTGCGGAATAAGTCCAACGCCGTGACCATCATCCCCAAATCGAAAACGGCGGCGGTGGCATCGGTGCGCTGTGGGCTGATGGTCATATACATGCCATGCAACTTTTCTATCATCGCAAAGGTGTGTGACCAGCCATTATTGCTATTGGGGGAGGGGGTTAGGCTGGCGAGTGCGCTGGTTTGGGGGATGATATGATTCAATAAGCCAACGGCATCTAATATCCGACATGCAACAGAGGGACGATTTGCACCGAGTAATTTGATAAATTCATCGCGCACACGCTCTGGTGATGTTTGTATAATAGCATGGGCATGAGCGCGAATGGCAGATAGCGTCTCTGGGACGATGTGTGCCAATAAGCCAATACTCTGGCGCACCGCACGAATCGCCCGCACAGGGTCGTTTTGGATAGAATTGGGATTGCATTGGCGGATGATTTTATCGGCTAAATCGGTTTCGCCATTGAGGGGGTCTATGAGCATATCCATACTGCCCAATAAATCCACCGCCATCGCATTAATGGTAAAATCACGGTCATTCAGGTCATCTGCCAGAGAATTGCCACGCAGGCGCGAAATATCAATATTCAACACAAAATCGGGATGGTTGACCAGCACCCGTGCCACATCGCGCTCTTCATCCATCACATAGACATCACCATTGAGGTGATTTGCGAGGCGCTTGGCGAGTTGGATGGCATTATGCGGGGTGGTGAGGTCTAGGTCATGAATGGGGAAATGCAACCACGCATCGCGGACTGCGCCACCCACGATATAACATGGCACCCCCCATTCGATAAAGGTGTCTTGCAGGTCTAAAAGGGCATCTGACCACCATAATGGTCGTTTGGGAATACGTGGGGTTGTCATGACAATTTGGCAATACCAATAAAGGGCATATTGCGGAATTTTTCGTCTAGGTCTAATCCATACCCAAAGACAAATTTATCTGCTATCTCGAATCCCACATACTGCACAGGGATATTCACCTCTCTACGCGAGGCTTTGTTGAGTAGGGTACACAATTTGATGCTAGAGGGGTTGCGTGCTTCGAGCATTTTGAGGACAAATTCCAGTGTGAGACCACTATCTATGATGTCCTCCACAATGAGGACATGCTTGTTTTCCAGATGTGCTTCCAAATCGCGCTCAATGCGTACCACACGGCTGGTTTTGCGGTCGCCTTTATGATAACTTTTGACCGCCATAAAATCTATTTCATGGGGGAGGGTGATATGGCGTGTTAAATCCGAAAGGAACATCACGCCACCTTTGAGGATACAAACCAGTAATAATTCTCCCAGATTGTCATAATCGGCAGAGATTTGCGCCCCCAAAGCCCTTACACGGGCTTGCAGAGTGGATTCGTCAATCAGAACAGAATCTAAAAACGGTTCATAGGCGGATGGCATTCCACATCACTCACAGGGGTGCATCAACGGAATAAAATTTGAATCGGCAATCTTCCCAAAAGCAATTCATCGCCTTTGCGGAGGATGGTCGGGGTTTCGGGTTCTAGGCGTACATTGGCTAAAAATGTGCCATTGGTACTGCCCAAATCGGTCACAAGTAACCGCCCCTCTTCAACCTGCATTCGGACATGCTCCCGCGATACCCCTCTGTCTAATGCCCCATAGGGGGTTAAATCGAGGTCAACCCGATTGCGGTTACGGGGGTCAGACCGCCCCAAGAGGATGTGTTCGCCTTTTGGGACGACAACACGCTCGACAATGCCCCGAATCACAAAAATAATTTCGGATTGGTCACCCAGAAGCCCAGTTTTGCCAGTTCCCGGCCTGCTAACATTGCCACCACCAGACCCAAATCTGGGACGTTTGTCTTTTTGGATGTTGAGTACCCCTGTATCGGTGTGATTACGATGGGTAGTCAGTCGAGCATCGTTTTCGGATTGGTCTGGCTGTGGCACAGGTATAGCAGGATTCAATGCACCTGTGACGGTCAGTTTTTTGTTGATAGGCGCATCACCATCTTGTGCCGTTTGGTCGGCTTTGGGATGCTCATCTTCTGGATTTTGTTGCAAATTTTCATTATCATTATTATGATTGGTCACGGTTTATATACGCTTTTTAATCATCACTAAACACAATTTAGTATAGCACTATCTAACGATGTTTGCTAACCTTTTCTCATAGTTTTCAAAAATTACCTATCAAGGCACCCATATGACCTATTCTAACGAGATTGTAATTAGCCATCCCAGAACACATATCCGCGCAACAATGCCCAACGGACAAATTTATGAAGCGCCCATTGGCACACTAGCTAGTCAGTTGTTTGGCGTATTTATGCCAAACCCGCCTGTACCGATTGTTGGTGCAATTTGCGATGGTCAATTACGAGAGTTGGGGTATCCCCTTATGTGGGATATGAATCTTGCGCCTGTGTTGCTCACCTCCAGCGATGGGGCGCGGATTTATCGGCGTTCATTGGTTTTGCTCCTCGCTACGGCAGTGGCAGAATTATGGGATGGCGGTTTGGTGAGTGTGCGCTATTCTGTGCCAGACGGGGGGTATTATTGCAAACGCATGGATAGCACGCCCTTTACGCTGCAAGAATTAGACCAAATAGATGCCAAAATGCGCGAGATTGTCGCGTCAGATGCCCTCATCACCAAGCGGATTGTCCCATTGGTAGAAGCCGTAAATTTATTTACCACACGGGGCTATGACGACAAAGTGCGCCTATTAGCATATCGGATGCGCCCAGAACTCACCCTCTATACCCTGCGTGAACGCGATGATTATTATTTTGGGTATATGCTCCCATCCACTGGCTTATTGCAATATTTTCGGTTGGTATGGGGCAGAGAGGGGTTTATTTTGCAATATCCCCGCCGAGAAAATCCCACCCAATTGCGCCCCATCCGCGCCCATGATAAATTGAGCCGTGTCTTTCATCAGTCGGATGAGTGGCTACGTAGGCTTGATATTGAGGATATTGGTCGCCTAAACCAGATTATAGACACACCAGAACGTCTGCGTGAGCTAATTTTGGTGGCAGAAGCCTTACATGAGCAAAATGTCGCCACGATTGCCCATGATATTTTGCATAAACAAGCACAGACGGGTGTGCGCTTTGTATTCATCTCTGGACCGTCTGCCTCTGGCAAAACGACATTTTCAAAACGACTCGCCATTCAGTTATTGGCGCAAGGCTTGCGCCCGTTTACGTTGGAATTAGACAATTATTTTGTCAATCGGGAAGATACCCCCAAAGATGCCAAAGGGGATTATAATTTTGAATCTATAGACGCTATCAACTTGCCATTATTCAATTCGCAATTATTGGCGTTGTCTAAGGGTGAAGAAGTGCGCTTGCCCCGTTTTAATTTCCTCACAGGCAGAAGTGAGGCGGGGACATCGGCACGCTTAACCGAGAAGCAAGTGATTATTATTGAGGGGATTCATGGACTCAATCCGCGTTTTATTGCCGATATTCCGTTAGAATTGGTCTATCGGGTATATGTCTCTGCGATTACACAGGTCAATATTGACCTCCATAATCGTGTCCCCACCACCGATTTACGCCTGTTACGGCGGATTGTCCGCGATGCCCGCACACGCGGTTATGGCGCACAAGATACCCTAAATCGTTGGGAGAGTGTCCGAAATGGGGAGCGCACAGGCATTTTTCCGTATCAAGAAAATGCCGATGCCATGTTCGATTCGGCATTGGTGTATGAACTGGCGGCGTTGCGCCCCATCGTTGAGCCATTGCTATTGCAGGTGAAACCCAATTCATCGGCATATATCGAAGCCAAGCGATTATTATCGTTTTTGGGATGGGTGCGCCCTATCCAAGCCGACCAATTGCGCCAAATTCCCGATACATCATTGTTGCGTGAATTTATTGGTGATTCCATTTTAGATGACTACCATCCCATGCACGCGGGTGAGTAAAATTTTCCTTATTGGTCAAATGGGATGTTATGCCCTAAAATAGTTTGCATAGTGTTATCGTTGGGTTTCATTTTTTGCGAGGGATTTTATGGGGCATAAACTGGGTATAGATTTTGGCACGACAAATAGCGTCATCGCCCGTTGGGATGATGAGAAGCAAGATTCAGAGGTCGTCCTTATTGACGGCTTGAGCGATACATCCGATAAAAACCTGCCGCCAGTTGTGCCATCGTTGCTCTATGTAAACGATGGCAAGGCGCGGACAATCACCTGTGGCGTAAAAGTGCGTCAGAGTGGGTTTGATAACCAAAAGAATAACCGCCTGTTTCGTAATTTTAAGCGGGGGATTGTCGCCACCCCTGCGCCAGAACCGCGCAAAATTGATGATACCGATTGGGCAGACCGCGATGCTGGTCGGGCATTTGTGAAGCATCTCATCCATAGCTTGCCCTATAAAAATGAGGACATTGAGCAACTCGTCCTCACCGCGCCTGTTGCCTCATTTGAGGGGTATTTGGCGTGGTTAAATAGTGTCATTGATGAAGTATCGTTGTTGGATAAAATCCGTGTGGTAGACGAATCTACTGCCGCCGCATTGGGTTATGCCGTGACAAAACCGGGTGCTGTAGTGTTGGTTTTTGATTTTGGCGGCGGCACACTCGATTTATCGCTGGTGCAATTGCCAGAAAACCGCGAAAAGACGGGTGGTGTCCTCAAACGGTTAGTGGGTAGTGGCAAGGCGGGACAACATACTGCCAAAGTCATTGCCAAAGCGGGGCGGATTATTGGCGGTAGCGATATTGACCAGTGGTTGCTGGCTGATGTGCTAAAACGGGCGGGTATCACCACCGAACAACTCGGTACAGAATATGCGCGGTTGCTCACTCGTTGCGAACATGCCAAAATTGCCCTGTCTACCGATACATCGGTCAAAATTGAATTTTTAGCACAAGATAAGCCTCATTCCATCACCGTCACCCGCGAGGAATTAGAGGCGCTCCTAGAAGCCAATGGCTTTTATACCGCGCTTCGCCGTGTGGTGGATAAGGTGATGCACATCGCCCGTCAACGCGGAATTTTCAAAGAAGATATTCATTATGTGTTGCTGGTTGGTGGGACATCGCTCATGCCATCTGTGCAATCCACATTGGGGCAATATTTTACCGATATGGCGGTACGTGCCGATAAACCGTTTACGGCGGTTGCCGAAGGCGCGTTGCAAGTGGCGGCGGGCTATGGGGTGGAAGATTATCTCATCCATAGTTATGGTTTGCGCTATCTGAGCGAAGAAGGCAAGCACGAATATGACGAAATTATCCCGATGGGCAGTCGCTATCCTACCGATAACCCCGTAGAGGTGGTATTGAGCGCCTCGCGTGATGGTCAGACAGAGATTGAATTTGTCATTGGCGAAATTGATACCGATGCGGTGGCGATGGTCGAGGTCAAATATGAGGATGGTCAGGCGGTATTTGTGGCACAAGCCTCACAAGGCGAACAGCAAATCATCCCGCTTAATTCTGCTGATGTGATAAAATACCTCGCTACACTAGACCCCGTAGGTAAAGTAGGGGATGATAGGCTCAAAGCCGAATTTTTGATTGATGACCGCCGACAATTGCGTGTCACCGTGAGCGATTTGCAGACGGGCAAAACGTTGGTCAAAGATGTTGCACTCGTGACTCTACGTTAAGAAAGGATACACATAACCCATGACCACCATTACCGGACGTGAGCCACGTTTAGCCAGTGGATTTATCAAAAAAGGGGAGCGTCGGCTCTCTTTACGACGTTTTGCCACCATGCTCAATATGCTCCCACCAGAAGCCGTATCACTAAATGCGCTGGCGGTGGCGGTGAACAGTGACGAATTTTTTGTGCGCTTTAACTCTGCCAAGATGCTTTCTCGGCGCGGAGACCGCGACTCACGCCTCATCATCGAGGACACCCTCAAAAAAGGTGAACCCCCATCGCGGGCGAGTGTGGCACGCCATCTATACGGATTTTCGTGGTTTGCCGCCGAGCCACTGATTCGTTTGGCGCTCAAAGATACCGATTATCGTGTGCGCGAATCTACGATTTATGCCTTGTGTGATTTGCGCGAATATAACGCCTATCAGTTGATGATAGAAGTCCTCAAAAATGAAGATGATAGTGTCCGTGAAGCCGCCGCATGGGGCTTGCGCGATTGTCAAGATTCGGCGGCTGTGCCTGTACTCGAAGTGGTATTACAGGCAAAAGACCCCGATGTGCGGATTAAGGCACTGGAGGCACTTGGCGCAAACGATACACCGGAAGCGATGCCTGTGGTAAGAAACGCCATGAATGACTCAGAACCCGATGTGAAATATGCCGCCGTATTGAGCCTATTAGAACTGTCTGGTGAGGCATGGTTGCAAGAACTCTCTGGTATCATTGGGCGTACCAGTGGGGTTACGCTCCAACAGGTGCTAAAGGGATTTTTTCATGCCACCAATTATCTCAAAATTGATGTGGGCAAGAGCAAATCGGCAGATATGATGATTGATGCGCTAGAAACCGCGTTATTAGACGACCTGCCCGCCGTGCGTTTGGCATGTATTTGGCCCCTCGCATGGATGCGTCATCAACGCACACCGATTGTATTGCGTAAAACATGGAATATGGAGACCGATAGCATCGTCAAAGCCGAAATTGTCCGTATCTCCAATAGTTTAATGGTGGCGGATACAGGTGCAGATAAAGAGGCGCAACAAGTCGCAGAAGATATTCTGAATCAGGCACTTAAAAGCACCGACCCCATTGTCAAATCGGCGGCGGATATGGTCGTACTAGACAAACAAGAGGCGGCGGCAATCGCTAAGAAATGAGCCATGTGTTGAATTCAAATCGTAATCGTATGATTGGGGGGATGATTATCACTGCCCTAATGGTGATTGGTATTGGCTTGTGGCTACAATTGCGGATTGTACCCAATGCAGAAGGCTTTTTGCCCGCTACCCCGACATCGCTCCCATCGGCGGGGGAGATTGTCGTCTTTTCGCCTAGCGCGGGTGATACACTATATGCAGAACTCATTCGTATCACGGGGCAAATCAACACATCGCCACAAAGCGTCATGGCACAAATTTTGGATGTAGACGATAATCTACTGGCAAGTGCGCTCCTCATGACACAATTCGGGGCGTGGATGCTCGAAATTCCCCGTCCTAATTATTTTGGAGAAGCCACTTTACAGGTGGTATCTGCTGTAGACCCCACGATGATTTATGCGACTATCCCTGTGTTTTTGGCAGATTTGGGGAGTCGTCCGAGTGGCATATTTGGGAGTATTATCATCCCCGCCGATGGCGACCAAGTGGGTGGTGATACTATTTTGGTGAGTGGACGCGTCTCTGGCATTGTGGAGAATAAAATTCAATTGGTGTTGCAATCTGGTGATGGCACAACTGTCATTCATGATGTGGTTATCAACAACCCATACGGCGTGGATGATGTGCTGTGGCAGACCGATTTATCCCTCACGGGACTAACTGGCTCGGTGACGCTCACCGCGTATTTTACCCCGTCCACCGACCCCAACCCCATTTTAACCCGCGTGACACTCGTCATCACACAAGTAGCAGGCTAGGGCATGAGCAAACATCATTTTATTGCCATTGCGGGTAATATCGGCGCAGGCAAATCTACCCTCACGCACATGCTATCTGAACAATTTCAGTGGCAACCATTTTATGAGGCAAATGCCGATAACCCCTATTTACCCGATTTTTATGTGGATATGGAACGGTGGAGTTTTCATTCGCAGGTGTTTTTTCTGAGCAAACGGCTAGAACATCACCGCGAATTGGTAGATTATGGTGGGGATGTCGTCCAAGACCGCACTGTATATGAAGATGCAGAGGTATTTGCCCAAAATTTATATTTGCAGGGCAAAATGCCAGAGCGCGATTATCGTACCTATCGGCGTTTATACGAATCTATCAGCGCATTTTTGCCTGCGCCCAGTGTTGTGGTCTATTTACAAGCCAGTGTAGACACCCTCATGGCGCTTATCAAGGGGCGCGGGCGCGATTATGAAAAAAATATCCAACGTGAATATGTGGATGGTCTCAATTTACTGTATGAGGCATGGATTACCCGATGGACAGTTTGCCCTGTGTTGCGTGTCCCGATGGATATTATAGATTTTGTCAACAATCCTAAAGATTTTCGGACGATTGTGAACGAAATTAACACCATTTTAGGCTAACTATCGCTAACTTTTTGGGTGTAGATTATAATGAGTGTTGACACTCTATTGTATGGTATCATTTTTGACAGTTCTTTAGAAAGGTAAGCGCAATTTTGCGCGAGGAAAGCATGGTGCTTGAAGCAGTTCCGCAACCAACAACACAATCTAATGCCACAAATGGCAAAATCATCAACGATTTTGCTTTTATGGTTGCTACAAAAAATGGCTCTGGTAGCCAAACCTCAAATAATGTTTTGGTAAAATCTCTTTTTAACATGGGTATCCCCGTAAATGGTAAAAATCTTTTTCCATCCAACATCAAAGGGCTACCGACATGGTATACCATTCGTGTGAGCAAAGATGGATATACAGGTAGACGTTCTACCACCGAAATTGCTGTGACCTATAACCAAGACACTGCGGCGGAAGATATTGCTAATTTGCCCGCAGGCGGTGTGTGTATCATCCCAGCCGATTGGAAATGGGGGCATAGCCGTGAGGACATCGTCTGGTATGAAGTCCCCATGAAACAAATCATGAAAGAAGCCAATGTGGGCAGTGATTTTGCCAAACGGGTCGAGAATATGACCTATGTGGGTGTGGTCGCGCAGATGTTTAATATCCCATTGGATGAAATTTGGAAGGCACTCCTCGAAAATTTTAAGGGCAAAGAAAAACCCGCCAAACTTAATTTTGATGTGGTCAAATTGTCTTATGAATATGCCAAAGAAAATTTTGCCAAACAAGACCCATACTGGTTTGAGTACGATAACCAGACAACCGGTAAAATCCTCATCACTGGCAATGAAGCAGGGGCGTTGGGGTCTATTTTTGGTGGGGTGAATGTGGTCGCATGGTATCCGATTACGCCATCCACCAGCCTTGTAGACTCTGTACTGGATTATCAATATCTCCGCAAAGACCCAGAAACAGGCAAAATGACACTGGTCGTTGTGCAGGCAGAAGATGAACTAGCGGCAATTGGGATGCTGGTCGGTGCAGGATTTTCTGGCGCACGCGCTATGACTGCCACCAGTGGACCGGGTATCAGCCTCATGGCAGAATTTTCTGGTTTGGCATATTATGCCGAAATTCCTTGTGTGATTTGGGATATTACCCGCATGGGACCCAGCACAGGCTTGCCCACCCGCACGAGTCAGGGCGATTTGCTCTTTACCCATGTGTTGGGGCATGGTGATACACGCCAATTGTGTCTCTTGCCTGCCACCCCAGAAGAGGCATTTGAGTTTGGCTGGCGCTCTTTTGATATTGCAGATAAGGCGCAAATGCCCATTTTTATCCTCAGTGACCTCGATTTGGGCATGAATAACTGGATGTCTGAGCCATTCACCTATCCCGATGAACCGATTCAACGGGGCAAGGTATTAGATGCCGAACAATTAGAGGGATTCATCAAAGAACACGGCAAATGGGGACGTTATATGGATGTGGATGGTGATGGCATCACCTACCGCACCCTGCCAGGGACAGACCATCCAATGGCGGCATATTTTGCGCGTGGTACAGGGCATAATGAACTTGCCGCGTATAGTGAACGCACTGATGATTGGGTGAATAACATGAACCGCCTCCGCAAAAAATACCAAACGGTGCGCGAGATGTTGCCCAAACCGATTAGCGATATTGACCCCGTCAAAAAAGTCGGTATTTTGTCGTTTGGGACAAATGACCCCGCCATAGAAGAAGCCCGCGATTTGCTGGAAAAACAAGGAATCGCCACCAATTATATGCGTGTGCGGGCGTTGCCTCTTGCCAAAGAAGTGACAGAATTTATCAATACGCACGAGCGCATTTATATCCCAGAAAATAACTTCGATGGTCAACTCTATCAGATTATCTGCTTAGACCATCCACAAGACCTCACACATCTCAAGTCATTGCCATTGGGCGATGGTTTGCCGATGACCGCACAATGGCTATTTAATAAAATTATGGCAGTGGAGAAATAACCGATGGGTAAGGGTAAAGTCAATTCATTAGGGTTATCGCGTGAAGAATATAAGGGCAGACCCAGTACATTATGTCCTGGGTGTGGTCACGATTCGATTTCTAACCAAATCATCAGCACCACCTTTGATATGGGGATTGAACAGCATAAAATCCTCAAAATGAGTGGCATCGGATGCTCTAGCAAGACCCCCGCTTATTTCTTGGGGCGCTCACACGGATTTAATGCCCTCCATGGGCGTATGCCGTCTGTCGCCACAGGCGCATTGATGGGCAATCCTGCCATGAGATGTGTCGCTGTGAGTGGTGATGGTGATACAGGTAGCATCGGCATGGGGCAGTTTAAGCACGCCATCCGCCGTAACATCCCATTTGTGTATATCATCGAAAATAACGGGGTGTATGGACTCACCAAAGGGCAATTTTCTGCCACATCAGAAGAGGGTCAAGAACTCAAATATTATGGGCGCAACGATTTGCCCGCCATTGACCTTGCGTTAGAAGCCATCATCGCAGGGGCGACATTTGTGGCGCGGAGCTTCTCTGGTGATTCTAAACAAGTGCAATCGCTTTTGCAAGCCGCCATGCGTCATCAAGGTATTTCTGTGATAGACATCATTAGCCCATGCGTGACCTTTAATAATGAGCCACAATCGCATAAGAGTTATGATTATGGCAAGGAACATCAAATTTCCTTGCACGAAATTCAGGTTGTCGCGCCATATTTTGTTGATGGCAAAGAAGAAATCACGGTTGAATCTGATGCTTATGAACAAGGCGAAACGATTAATGTGGATATGCACGATGGCACAATCATCCGCCTCAAGAAACTTGACCGCGACCATGACCCACGCAGTCGGATACAAGCGATTAATGTGCTAGAACAATCGCTACGTGAGCAACTTTTTATCACTGGGTTGATTTATTATGAAGAACCACGCCCAACATTGGCACAATTAGAAGATGTGTATGAGGGTCCGTTGGGGACATTGCCAGAAAGCCGTGTTCGCCCTAGCGCACAAGCGTTGGCAGATGTGATGGCAAAATTCAAATAAGCTAAATGCTGATGAATAAATAAGGGCGCACACTATCGTGCGCTCTTATTTGTTATTCTAGTGGGTGGCGGAGGTAAAATTATTGTGACAGCATCTTTGATGAATATACCAGTGGGTGCAAGGTCTCTTTGATGACCACCCTCAAATTTTCTTGTGTATCCGGTTTTGATTTTGGCTTGGCACTGTCAAGTGAGGCTGGGATGAGGGGGTTTGTGCCGATACGTTTCATCATGCGGTTATAGATGTTGCTAATCAACATTTTTTGGTTAGTGATATTCACATCATCTTCTGTGAGACAATGCGCTTCTGCATCTACCGTCCGCGTAATCCATTCATCCAAAATTGTGACCATGCTCAGGTCAAATGTCCAAACCCCCCGAAACTGACGGATTTCATCTGGGTCATCTATGTTGGTCAACTCTTCTGTAGCGAGTGCAGAGGCAAATGGTGTCCCAAAAGAAATTAAGAACCATTCTTTTGCCAACTGAAAATGTTTTTCCAGTGGGATATAGGTGATATTGGGAATTTCTGGTAATTGCACATCCATAATGCCAAAGACATATACCGATTCGGCTTTTTGTGCCATGCGGGTATACCGCTTGATTTGTGGCAGGAACTTGCTCATTCGTTGGAATCCTGAAAATATGCGCGTGCCTGCGCCATCTACCAAGGTAGCATTTTCAATTTCGTAGCTGATGGTGTTCATTGTTTTGCGGTCTTGGAGCAATTGTGTGTCTTTATTTTGCAGACGCTCGACAAGGTGATAAACCGAAAAACTAGAATCGAGGTTGAGAGGCATTTTATGGTGTCCTTTATACTTTCTATTCATAACATGCGATCTATCTTATCAATATTACGACACTGTAGATACTTAAGCATACGAAAAATTTATGAAATTTTGCTGATTATTACATGAATTATGGCTTAGTATGAATTGCACAAATCGGCTCGTGATGAATTGGCAATTACACTTTTGTGCGAGAAGGTTTATCATGTAGGCAAATTTGATAGCCATTTTGTGGAGGAAAAATTGTCTGACCAATTAAACCTTGATAGCCCAGAATTTGCAGTACCAGAGGCGAATCGCATTGCCGTGAATAATTATCCTAGCCAGATGATGCCTATCCCTGCCTCGCGTATGTTTGAGATTAAAAAGGCACTTGTCACTTATAAACAAAATTTTGGGGCAGATGCCCCCGCTTATGATGCGTCACAAGGTGATGGTGGTGCAAGTCTACCGGGTGTGCCTGCGGGGATATTGGAACGTGCCTATCATCTACAAGTCGAACACGGCACAGCATACGACATGCCCTATGGCACAGATTTATTTCGTAAAGTGACCGCCGAACAGTATTGGCAACTGGATTCATCATCTGGATGGGGTCCCAACAACATTATCTTTGTGCAGGGTGGGCGTGATGGACTTAACAAAGCCTATAGCGCCATGATTGCACTCGGTTATGGCAATGTGGGCGATGCGCTGGTGGTGAGCCGTGTCCCTTGGGTGAGTTATAATTGGGGTCCGTATGGCTTGGGATTGAATGTGCTATATGCCCCTGGTCGCCCAGAAGAAGGCTGGCGCTATACCCCAGAAAATATCAAACTCACCGCCGAATATGCCAAAGCACAAGGGCGCAACATTGCGGGGATTGTCATCACCTCGCCAGATAACCCCACAGGGCGCACCATTCCTGTTGAAGAACAAATCGCACTCGCCAAAGCCGCATTAGAAAACGGTATTGCCTATGTGTTATTCGATTGGATTTATCATTGGGTGACGGACGGCGGACATAACGACATTAATGCTGTTCTAGGGTCGTTCACACCCGATGAACGCAAACACCTCATCTTTTTGGATGGCATTACCAAGAGTTTGGGCGGGTCTAATGTCCGTAGCGCCCATTTGGTGGCAGATGAATCGGTTGTGAAATATGTGAATACCGTGGCATCACATGGCATTGTGCCAAGTTTTTATGCCCAAGCGGTGGCGATTGCCGCCTATGAAATGGGATTTGAAAAAGCCGCCGCGCCGATTATTGAGCCATGTAAATTGAGCCGTCAGGTCATGCGCGAGGTGCTAGGAAAATCCGATACACCCTATATCATGGGCGATGGTTACTATTCGTTTATAGATTGTACCCGTTATATCGAAGCAGGTGGCTTTGGTGATTCTGGCGGATTGGGGACATATCTGGGCGAAAAATTTGGTATTACGGTTGTCCCCGGTGTGCATTTCTCTAAAGCAGGGGCAAATTGGGTGCGTTTTTCGTATGCGCTCCCATCGGTTATCACACAAAAAGCCATCACGCGCTTCTATGAAGGACTAGCAAGCCTGATTAAATAATATCCTTGTAGCAAAAAAGGCGGATATATGACCCAAAAGGGTTTAATCCGCCTTTACCAGCCAAAACTACCCATCAATAATATCCCATAGCCGCGCTGTGCCACCCCATCCCCATGTGAGTAAGCGTGTTTCTGCCTCATTCAATCGCGCCCCACTGACCAAATTGTCATGTGATGCCTGATAAATTAAGTCCCCTGTTGTCGCATCCCATACATAGGCAAATTGATAAGACCATGTGACAAGTATTGTCCCATCATAGTTGAGGGTTGCCCCTGTGACCCAATCGGTATGCTTCACGCTAATTTTTTCTTCACCACTGGCAACATCCCAGACTCTGGCGGTTTCATCTGCGCCCCATGTGAGCAAAATGGTGTCGTTCACTGCCCATGTTGCACCGATGACAAAAGTTCGACTATGCCGAAATGACCCAGCATCGCTAATTTGACCGTTATCGGTTATATCCCACAAGCGCACAGCGCTGTCTAATCCCCAACTGGCGAAACGTATTTCATCACCACTCCATGCAATGCCTGTGGTATCTGTGGGAAAGGTGAACGAATAGGCTTCATCGTTGCTATCAACATCCCACACGCGGGCAGTGAGATTTGTGTCGAATGTCAATATTTGGGTTTCATCATGATTCCATTGGGAAAAACTTAGGTCGTTACCATCGCCAAAAAAGCCAAATCCGCGCATATCGCGTATCGTCAAGTCATCGCCTAATGTGATAATTTGGGCAAATGTATCGCTATACAACAAAATAGCACTATCATCATGTTTCCAAATTGCGTCAGCTATATTTGGCTTTTCTAAACCTGCTGGCTCAATAGCAAAATCACCTGTTTGGGCATCAATGATGAGCAAAACCCTATCATCCCATGCCAAAATATGATTGCTATCATGACTCCATGATGCGTCATTGATTGAGTCGGTATGGGTGATTTGCCACACCTGTTCACCTGTTTGGGCATCAGTCATGCGAATTGTGCCATCTTCTGATGTGGTCAAGATATGGGTTTCGGTAGTGTTCCAACTGGCTGATGTGACGCGCTCATCGTGGGTAACTGTGAATACTGCTGTTTCAGATTGGGCTATACTAGGGCGGGGGAGGGCAAAGAAGAGACATACACTAAAAATCCAAATCCATCTCATAACAAATTTTCCTAATTCTAGCTTGTTTTATGCAATAGTGCTTTTTATACACCATCATCAAAAAACAAACAAGGCGACCTGTGGTGTGGGTCGCCTTGTTTGTCGGTGAAAATTGAGGTTAATCTTGGACAGGTGTGTCATCGTGAATTTCCTCTGTGTGGCGTTGGCGTTTGTCGAGGCGGAAAGCGTTGGCGATTTGTTTCACGGTATTTTCGATGCTTTTTCGCTCACTTTGCGCGACGATTCGCTGATGCTCTACAGAAGCCACGAGTTCATTTAATCGGTTATTCATAACCTTATTGCTCCTTGTGTCATGATTGTCTATTAAGGTTCATTTTGGTTCACATTGGTTCATTGTGAATCACTCTTATACCATATCATGATTTGTATATGAATGTCAATAGAACCGCGTTAACGGTTCTTTAAGGGTCAACAATTAATTTAGGGTGAAATGATTAATCCGATAGGGGGTTATGGTGTGGTGGTTGTTAGTGCTTTTTTGAGCCGCGCCATGCCTTCTGCTACAGAGAAATTGGGGTTAAATACCGCAGACCCCACCACAAGGATATTCGCGCCAGCTTGGGCGGCACTCATGGCTGTTTGAGCATTGATGCCACCATCCACCTCTAAATCTATATGCCGCCTTAGATTACCAATCATGGCATGGATTTCTGCGACTTTTGACATCATTTCTGGGATAAACTCTTGACCACCAAATCCGGGGTTGACAGTCATCACAATCACTTGGTCAACAAAGGGCAAAATGGCTTCTAGTGTGAGTGCAGACGTATGTGGATTAATTGCCACACCAGCCATACAGCCGAGTGCTTTAATCGCCATAAGGGTGCGATGGAGGTGATGGTCTGCCTCATAATGCACAGTGATTCTATCTGCACCTGCATGGGCAAAGGCTTCGATATGCTGGGCGGGTTGCACAATCATCAGATGCACATCCAACGGTAGGTGTGTCACACGGCGGACAGCTTCTACCACCATCTTGCCCATGCTGATATTGGGGACAAATTGCCCGTCCATCACATCTATATGAATGAGTTCTGCGCCATTGGCTTCTGCTTCTTGAACTTGTTCACCCAAACGGGCAAAATCGGCGGCTAAAATTGAGGGTGCGAGATGAATAATTTTGTGCATATTGGTTTTATTCCTAAAAAAGACAAAAGGGCAACCATTGAAGTTTATTATAGCGCAAAAAGGTGTGCTATAGCCACAGGTTAGGTGGATGTGGTATTCTTTAGGTGTAAATTTGCCATCGAATTGAGTTTGTGTTATGTCCATTACTCTGATCATTTATATTATCCTGATTGGCTATGTGTATTACACCATTTTTTATGCCAACCATACCGATTTGTTCATTCAACAACAACCCACTCAGCCAGAAGATAGCCTCTATCTGGTGCATTTAGACCGCCGATTGACCATGATGCGTACCTTGTTGTTTGTTGTGGTGTCATTCATCAGTCTATTCATCCCTTTTTTGGTGTTAAGTGCCTCTGCTGGTGCAAATGCCGAACAATTTGCCACACAAGATATGGTTGTCCCACAAATTAGCGGTGTAGCGGTGGTCATTGGGGTTATATTGACCGCGTTCACCACCTTTTTTGCTTATTCCACTATAACATCGCCCTCATTTCGCATGAGCATCGCAGGTCGTATCAAGACCTACAATCCACAGTCATGGGTGCATACTACCGCCATTGTGATGATGCTATTGTTCCTCATATCGCAAATCATTCTATTTTTAGCTCAGGGTGGTACAGACGGATTGGCGCAATCTATCGCAGAACAAGGCGTTAGTGTGACCGATTTGCTCATCCAGTTATGGCTACAGGTTATTGCGGCATTTTTGGGTGTGGGGTGGGCGATTCGTCGTAATTGGGGCGATACACTCGCTCGTTTGGGATTGCGCCTACCAACCCGTCAAGATTGGGTCTGGGGCATTGGTGGCGGGGTGGGGTTACTCGGTATTTTATGGTCGTTTGGGGTGATTATCGGCATCATTATTACCCTATTTGCGCCAGAGCAAATGCAAAATATTGAGGCGATGAACCGCGCCAATGACAGCCTATCTACAGTGGTCTCGACATTGCCATTGGCTTTTCTGCTTTCGGCAACCGCCGCCATTGGCGAGGAAATTTTATTCAGAGGGGCATTGCAACCGATTTTTGGCAATGTGGTGATTACATTATTTTTTGTGTCTTTGCATACCCAAAGTATCCTATCACCTGCTATCATTGTTCTTATCTGCATTTCGTTGGCATTGGGGCATATTCGCAATCGTTCTAGCACAACCGCCGCCATAATTGCCCATTTTATCTATAATTTTGCCCAATTGTTGTTATCTATCTTAGTTTTATCGTCTGCGGGGATATGACCATTGAGGAAAAAATTGCACATCCTCACTCTATTTGTCATTCTATGTATAGGCATGACCACACCCATTTTGGCACAGGATGACCCAACACCGTCATCTACACCATCGCCAGAACCAACCGTGATGGTGACAATGCCATCAGAAACACCCAGTCGCGCCCCCACACGCGGAACACCTACCGCTACATCCACCCCGCGCCCCGATGTGCCAGATTACATTTATGACTGGCGCGAGGAATTGCTCTATCCAGTGGCGGTACATTTCTTTTTGGTGATAGACCGACCACTCAGCGCCATTCAAGATATTCGGTTGGTGATGACGGTGGATGATGAAGCGGAATCACGCCTTATTGAGTTGGCAGAAATTAGCGCATCGGCAACTGTCACTAGCCCATTCACGGAAATTAATCTGATATGGCAAATTCCACCTACCAATCCATTGCCCCTCAATGCGTTGGTCGCTTATGAATGGCAAGTGATATTATCAGAGACCGAAACGGCATCTGTACGGGGTGTTTTTGCCTATCAGCATCCACAAACCATGTGGACAGAAAACCGCGACCCTCAAAATCGGTTAAATTTTCTCACCACAGACGATATTATCTCTGCCTCACAGCTTCGCAATCGGTTGGCTTCCATTTATGACCAAATGGCACAAAATACAGGGAATAATCCCGTGTTTAATTTTGCCATACAAGAACCACAAACCCGTTTTGACCCGTGTGTGACAGTGGATGTTATCACCTCACAGACGGGCGATAATGAAGCGACTTGCAATACAGAGGTATTGACAACACTCCTAAACCGCATGAATTACCAATTGGTCATGAATGATTTTGGGTTGATAGACCAGCTTACGCGCATCATGGGAGACTCTTTTTATGCCCCGCTATGGGCAAATCGGGATATGCCAGAATGGTTTCGGTGGGGGATTTTGTCGCTCTATACCCTCAGTGATAAGCAAAGCGCATTAGAGGCGATAAAAACCGCATCACGTACCAACACACTATTCACCCTCGCGCAAATGAACACAGCAGATACCACCCGCCTCGACTTATGGCGTTCACAAAGTGTTGTGATGACCTTATACATGGCGCAACGGCTCGGATTGCCTGCTCTTTTTGAATTGGCGCGGAGCAGTGACCCATTTGCCCAAGCCTATGAGACGGCAGTGGGGGCATCCGCAGAAGCGTTGATACCCGCAGTGAATAACTGGATATTCACCCAACAGGCACAATCTGCTTCGTTGGTGAGTTTATATACTGCCCCAACACCGTTGCCAAGCGAAACACCGAGTGTTACCCCATTTCCGCCAACCATGACCAATACACCCACGAACACGGCTACCAATACCGCCACCGCCACTGTGACGGGTGTATTGAGCGCGACACCCTTGCCATCGCTCACGCCTACCATCACCAACACACCACGTCCTGCGACCATCACCCCACGCCCTGCGGGATTTATTGACCCGCCACCCCCTTTGCCCACATTGCCTCCCATTGAAGTGCCACCAACACCGTTCCCAGAAATTGAGGGCGATATTGAGGCGACAACCGATAGCGGGGTATTAGTGACGGTCATCCTCGCGTTAGCGATGGTGGCATTAGCCATTCTATTTGCCATTTATTGGCGTACGGAGCGCAAGTCATGACCGAAAAAATTAATTTATATACCCTATCCAAGACCGAATTAACCGACATCATCATCGCATGGGGATACCCAAAGTTTCGGGCGGGGCAGGTGTGGGATTGGCTGTATACCAGTTTTATCACCGATATAACTCTCATGACCAATTTGCCTGCGCCCTTGCGTGAACGGCTCATAGATGAGGCGACCATTGGCACATTGACCGTCTCTGCCGAGCAATCCAGCCGTGATGGGACGACCAAACGGCTCTATCATCTGCCAGATGGTCAACTGATAGAATCTGTCCTCATGCCTTATGATGATGACCGCCGTACTGCGTGTATATCTACCCAAGCGGGGTGTGCGATGGGGTGTGTTTTTTGCGCCACTGGACAAATGGGATTTGCCCGCCATTTGACGGCAGATGAGATATTTGAGCAAGCGGCACGATTTGCCTCACTGCTTCATGCAGAAGGGGAGCGACTGAGCAATGTGGTATTGATGGGCATGGGCGAGCCATTTCACAATTATGACGAATCGCTCAAGGCAATACATCGGCTGATGGATGATTTGGGCATTGGCGCACGTCATATCACCATCAGTACGGTGGGGCTTGTGCCACAAATTCGCCGTTTTGCCGATGAAGGCTTACAAGTGCGCCTTGCCATTAGCCTTCATGCCGCCACCAATGCAGAACGTGGTGCATTGCTCCCCATTAACAAAAAGTGGGATTTGCCAGAATTGATGCGGGCGTGCCGTTATTACATCCAAAAAACGGGCAAGCGTGTCACGTTTGAGTGGGCGCTCATCAAAGGAAAAACCGATACCGCAGAGCAGGCACACGCATTGGGGCAATTGTTGCAAGGGATGTATTGCCATGTGAATGCGATACCGCTCAACCCCACAACGGGTTATGATGGCGACCCATCTACCCCCAATAATGCCCAAGAATTTACTGATATTTTAGAGTCTTATGGGGTTTCTGTGACCATACGGGTGCGGCGTGGCATTGATATAGATGCGGGGTGTGGTCAGCTTAAATCACAAGTGATGAAACGTAATCTTATTTCTGTGGATTCTATCATAGCGGAGGAATAGCCATGTTTTTAATCAGTGCCAGAGAGACCTCTAGCAAAGTTACCGAAAAAATAGTGGATATGCTGGATATGCGGTATGACATGCAAACCACCACCATCAAAAATATCGCCAAAGCATCCGATGACCCCGCTAATGCCATTCGTATGGCGATGAAACAAGCCAATATGCTTATTGTGGTGATAGACCCAGACTGGTTACAAAATCCCGATGAACCCAATCTGAACCCACATGACCGCATGGCGGTGCAATTGGGGTTACAATTTTTATGTCCGATGCTATTGGTTTTTGTGGATGGGGCAGAACTGCCCCATCCGTTGCCAGAAGATTTGATAGGACTAGACAAGCAACAAAGTGCCACCATCAACGTTATGGTGATGCAATCGGGCATTAATGGCTTGGCACAGGTGGTCGCGCCTTATGTGGCAGAAAAGACATTCGCCCCGATTTTGGATACGGACGCATTGGTGGCAAATGTCGTAGCAGAAGAACGTGCTATTGCATCGGCATCTGAATCGTCAATGGTCAAAGAAGAACAATTTGCACAAGCGAGAAAATTTATGCCAACAACAGTGCGTTTGGTGGCATTGGGCATGAGCTTTATCGTGATTTTGATGATACTCGTTATCTTGTTCGATTCGCTTAAGCGGTAGGCACTATTTCTCTGGTGGATTGAGCGGAATGGTGAAGCCAAAAGTTGTGCCTTCACCCGGTTTGCTTCGCAAATAGATATCTCCACCATGTGCAATCGCCACCGATTTGACAATCGCCAAGCCCAAGCCACTGCCCTCTGCCTTGTTGCCATCCACACGGTAAAATCGCTCGAATAGGTGGGCATGGGCGCTGAGGGGTATTCCGGGTCCGTTGTCTATGACCTCGACATGCAAAAAGTCGGTTTTGGTGAATACTTTGAGTTTCACTGCGCCACCCCGCTGGGTGTATTTGGTGGCATTGCCCAAATAATTGTGTAGGGCGCGTTTGAACCAACGCACATCGGCTTTTATCATCGGGATATCGGGCTGGACATCCAGCGTGAGGGTGATGGCTTTGTCTACCATCAGCATAAAACTCTCTTTATTCACCTCATGCAACACATCCAACAGGCTAAATTCGGTGAGCTTAAAGCCATAGCCACTCTCTATATGTTCCAGATGCAATAAATCATCAATGAGGGTGCGTAGGCGGTCTAACCCACCCAATGCCAGATGAATAATTTCTTCGACGGCGGCATCTTTTTTGGTGAGTAATTTGTTGAGCGTGATAATAGAGCTATAGGTCACACTCAACGGATTTCGCATATCATGGGCGGCGGCTTGCATAAATTGGGCGCGGGCAATTTCTGCCTGTTTGATGTGCGTCACATCTTGCAGAACAATCACCCAACCATCTTGTTTTGGGCTGTCTATGAGGGGATTGTCGTTAATGACTGCCGAAATGAGAATCGCTATCACATGCTCGTTGTCGAGTGTCACCTGAAAGATTTTTTCTTCTTCATCAGACGACAATGGACGCAAAATCGAATCGCGCACACGGGGGGGCAGGGGTAATTCACGCAGGGGGGTGCCAACTACCCGTTCACTTTTGAGCGATAACATACGGGCGGCAGAATTATTGATGAGGCGCACCCGTCCATCTTGGTCGGTGGCGATAATGCCGTCTGCCGTTGCATCCAAAATGGCGGATAGGCGTTTTTTTTGCTCGATACTTTCGGTATAGAGGCGGGCATTTTCTAATGCGACACCGACTGTATCGGCGACCACGCGCAAAACCGAGACCAATTCATCATCAAAACTATTGACATGCTTGCTCATGATGCTCAAAATACCGATGATTTGCCCGCGTGCGTGCATGGGAGCGAGGGCAATAGAACGGAAATGTTCGCGCCGAAACCCAGGGACAGCATAATCTTGTGTGCCATCGAGGTTGTTATAGACGACCACATCGTCTTTTTCAAATACTTCACCAGACATGCCCATTCCCAACGGGATACGCATGGGATTTGTGACCACAAAGTCGTTAATCCAGCCGCGTTGGGCGCGTAGCACCAATTCATCTGCCTCATGGTCTATCAGGCTAATGCCACTAGCTTCTGCGTCTACAATTTCAACAGCAATTTCGAGCGCGGTGGCGAGTGTTTTTTCTAAATCGAGAGATTGTCCCACCATACTGGTGACGACTTTAATCGCCGCCATTTGGTTGGTACGGCGTTTAATCTCTTGGAGCAGTTGACGATTTTGTTCGCTAAGGGTAATTGTTGTGTCCATAGTTTCTCACAGTTGGCATAACTCTACTCCCTAGAGTAGCATATACTCACTGATATTGCACCTCAATATAATCCATTTTTTGCATTTTTTTGTATACAATTTCTCAGAAAGGCTTATGATGATATTTCCAGTAGATAAAATCCGTGCGTTTTTTCCATCTGTATCCCGCCCAAATGCGCCGATTTTCTTTGATAACCCCGCAGGGTCACAAGTTCCATATAGCGTGATGGATGCGTTTAGTGAATATTTCACCGTGATGAATGCTAATCAGGGTGGGACATTTGCCACCAGCAAAATGACCGATACCATGATGCACAATGCACGGCAAAAAGTGGCAGATTTTTTGGGTGCGACCAATCCCGATGAGATTGTGTTTGGTGCAAATATGACCACGCTCGCCTTTAGTTTAAGCCGTTCATTGGCACAGACGATGAAAGCGGGGGATGAAATTATCCTCACACGCATGGATCACGATGCCAATGTCGCCCCATGGCTGCGAATTGCAGAAGACCACGGGTTTATTGTGCGCTGGGTGGATATTAACCTAGAGGACTGCACACTCGACCTCAATACGCTGGAAGGGGCGTTGAATGACCGCACAAAATTAGTGGCGACAGTGCATTGTTCTAATGCGGTGGGGACGCTCAATCCTGTGGCACAAATTTCACAGATGGCACACGCGGCGGGGGCGTTGTGTGTGGTGGATGCGGTGCAATCTGCCCCCCATGTGCCGATTGATGTGCTTGCGCTTGGCTGTGACTTTTTGCTCTGCTCGGCATATAAATTTTTTGGTCCGCATGTCGGTATTTTATGGGGGCGCTATGACTTATTAGAATCGCTCCCTGCGTATAAGGTACGTCCTGCAAAAGATTACTCACCGTATCGTTGGGAGACAGGAACACCCAATTTTGAGGGGATTTTTGCGGTGGGAAGTACGATAGACTATATAGAGAAAATTGGACAAGACTATTGTATGGCGTATTCTGACCAATTTTCTGCTTATACTGACCGCGCTAAATCGCTCAAGATGGGCATGGAAGGGATTCGGCAATACGAAAAAACCCTCATATCACGGCTATTAAATGTGCTAGAAGGCACCAGTGGCATACAGATTTTTGGCATCACAGACCGCACACGGTTCGATGAACGATGCCCTACAGTGGTTTTTATCCACGACAAATATACCCCGCATGAAATTGCCCAACATTTTGCCAAACACGATATTTATGTGTGGGATGGGAATTATTATGCCGTAGAAATTATGGCGCGTTTGGGGCATACCGAACACGGCATGGTACGGGTTGGCTTGGCACACTATAACACCCTCGCAGAAATAGACCGCTTTGGTGAGGTGTTACGCCAATTGGTGGATGGCACAGAAGATGATAATCGTGCTGATTTGTCCGATGATTCTCACTCAGATGATTCTCACTCAGATGATTCTCACTCAGAAGAAGCATCTAGCCTTGCAGGGGGTATCAATCCGTTTGATGGGATACCTACAGTATCTCTGGAAGCGAGTAAAGTGAGACACGAATTTGTCAATTACTTTGTATTTCACCTAAAAGTGTATTTCGTCAGCATCAAAGGCTATGCAGGTATTTATCACAGTATGCCTCAACATTGGGATGACAAGTTTATGCAAGTTATTTCTCAAAATGCCGAAAAAGCCATGAATTATGCCGATGATGCGCGTGTTTATTGTAGGGCAGAAGCCTTAAACCATGACGACTTGTTGCCCTAAAAATTCATGAGAAGAAATCCAAACCTTTGCAGATATTTTGCATCAATTATAAAATGAGCCTATTGGCAATTAGTGAAAGGTGAGCAATATGACCCAAATCGTCCCAGATACAATACAATTGGTGGCAACATTACGCCCATTTCAAGATGAAATTGAACAAGCACAGGCAGATTACACAGCTTTTGTGGCGGAATTGGATAAAAACCGTATCGTCAAGCGAATTGATGCCGATAACCTTCGGCTCGATTTCACAACCATTCAACAACAAGTCCAATCGTTAGCAGAGGAGTTGACCGACTTACGCGATGATTTAGACGATTTGGGTAAATTGCCTGCTGTTGGGACAGTCGCTAATTCCCTCATATTAACCCTTCCAGAATGGCACGCGCACATAGACACATTAAAATCAGATTTTGATGCGCTCAAAACCCTGATTCGGGCTGATGAAGCCATTGCTAAGTATTTGGATAATGGCGGAAGGCGCGGGATATTTAGCCGTAAACCCGATTTAGACGATGCGCTCATCATGCAATTCACATCTTTTGACCAATCGTTGGTGGATGCGCTGGCAGGATTAGCGACATTTGAAACTGACCAACTCCCCACACTGATTGAACAGACAAAAACAGGTGTAGATGCCGATTATGAGGCACAAATCGCTCATGCCGAAACTGAGATGCACGCCAAGATGGATGCCATTCATGCCCGTGCCACTGCGGTATTTGACGATTTAGGGGCGGTTGCGCGAGAATGGCAACAGGCTTTATGGGAATCATTCATCCGTAAGCCAACCCGACCAACGACATTTCCAGATGTTATTCGTTTGGGCAAGTATTTAGGGGATGATGCACGGGGAGCAACTGTCCCCATGCTTATCCCGTTCCAAACAGATAAACACCTTATCATTGTTGCTAATACCGACCAATTCGCCAAAGCACAAGCCTTGTTGCAGTCTATTATCATGCGCTTGTTGTTGACTGTGCCATCTGGAACGGCAAAATTCACACTGATAGATGTCACAGAGAATACGCTGTCATTTGCCAAGCGCCTCCCTAAATCATTTGGGGGAGGGGGTCTATTGCGTGATGCGGATGAAATTAATGACGGACTACAAGAGGCATTGCATCATATCCGCCAATATAGCCAAGAACATCTTGGGATAGTCTATAAGACCCTAACTGCCTATAATGCACAAGCTAAAATTTTTGTACCCTATCACATGATATGTGTTGCCGATTTGTCCAATGGATTAAATCCCAAAGCACAAGAGCGTCTGGCGACCTTGATAGAACGCGGTAGCAAAGCGGGTGTATTGTTGCTGGCGGTGGTGGATAAAGCCAATCGCTCGGTTGATTTATCTGCTTTGATGCGTGAATCGGTGGTTATATCGGCAGATTCAACCGGTTTTTCGGTTGGGGATATGCGTTTTGAACCCGATAGCCTCACTGATAAAACCTTGTTGGGTAATTTATTGGCAGGATTAAAAGATTAATCTGCTTTTTTGCCCAGAATATCGCTAGTCGCACAAAATCACATGCGACTGGCGGTATGTATCGTATCGCCATCAGTGATGAGGAAATTTCTTGATAGAAGATAGAAGCGTAATCACCCAATGGCAAGGGTTGGCTCATATCTCAATTTATTTCATATTAGGTATGATAAGGATAATCGTATGAGTCGAAAAATTGTTGTTGATGCCGATGTCATTGGTCAACTTATCACATATTATTCGTTTGAAATGCGGGCGCAGTTGACCACGATTATAGGATATTCAAAAGTCTATCAACACTTTCCTGAACAGTGGAAAATGGACTATTTGGATATTATTTTGAAGAATGGGGAACTTTGCTTGGGGTCTCTTGGTATGTTAAGCGATCAAATTAGGCTAGAGACAGATAATTTTCGGATTCATGCCAGTGAATTCGATATTAAAAACTTATTGCAAGATGTTGTTGAACGCCAAAAAGTTGATGCGAGTTATAAAAATATCACTTTGCAATTTGATATTTTGCCAGACGCTCCGAATATGATTTTTCACCATTATTCGGCGATACAGACTATCTTTGCTGATTTGCTGATAAAGTGCATCAATAGTAGTGGAGAAAATACCGCTATTCTTTTGGTATGTGGTCGTGTAGGTGATAAGAAGTGGTACTTACGTTTAATACGCGATGTAGCACATGATAATAAGAATCTGTTTTTGCATCCACAACAGCTTTCTATTGTACAAAAATTCGTTGCGCTAATCGGTGGCGAAATTGTGATTATCAATAATGCGGATAATCATGCTGAATGTACAATTATATTGCCCATTCGCTATGAGATGATGAGCTAAAAATTCATAAAAAATTGTTATATCTACCCTCCTATTTATGCTATGATAGAAGAGTTATTTCTTTTGTCATACAGGATAAAATCACATGCCACAAATTCGCATTGACTTGTAAGAGAGATTAAACTGGGCATTTCTTTATTGTAATAGCCAATAATCGAATGTGCAAATTGTTTATGACGGATAGCCTAGTTTTTTGTGTGTATCTTGACACAACGGGCATGTTGCCACTATACTTTTCATTCTAATTACTGCCGATAAAAGATAATCTGAAGGAAACTCAGCATGGGTCCATTACCAAAACGTAAAGTCTCGAAGAGCCGTCGTAATCGTCGTCGCGCTCATGATTTTTTGTCATTGCCAAACATTGTGGCTGATGAAGATGGCACATTCCGCCTCGCGCATCATGTGAATCCAACCACAGGGCAATATAAGGGTCAACAAATCTTTGAACCTAAAGAAGACTAATTCTTTAATTCCCTGTTCTGAAAACTGATAAAACCGTGCTAAAATGAGCGCGGTTTTATCTTTTATACGAGGAGTATCATCGTGATTGATTGGTTGCGTAGCACCTTCTTATTTCCCGGTCAAAATTCGCAATATGTGGGTATGGGGGCAGATTTTTATGCCGAATATCCCGTTTCGCGCCAAGTATTTGACCAAGCCGATGATATTCTGGGTTTTAAGCTCACCAAATTGATATTTGAGGGCGATAAAGCCACGCTCAACGCGACCATCAATACCCAACCAGCCGTCTATGTATGTAGTGTTGCTATGCTCCGCGCTTTGCAACAAGAAGCGCCTCTGGCAAAACCATTTTTGGCGGCAGGTCATAGCTTGGGAGAATTAACGGCGCTCACGGCGGGCAGTGCCTTGTCGTTTGAGGATGGTGTGCGCTTGGTGCGTGAACGTGGGCGCTTGATGACCAAAGCGGGTGAATTGCGCCCAGGTGCGATGGCGGCGTTGCTTGGTATGGATTTGGATGCTGTAGAAGCTGTTTGCCTAGAAGCGACAGAGCATATCGGGGAAGTGGTGGTGGTTGCTAATGACAATTGTCCTGGGCAAGTGGTCATCTCTGGATTTGAGCGTGCAGTAGATTATGCGGTAGGCTTGGCACAATCACGCGGGGCAAAAAAAGCGATTCGTCTCGCGGTGAGTGTAGCGGCACATTCCCCTCTCATGTCATCAGTCACGGGGCAATTTAGCAATGCACTCGGCAATACCCCATTTAAGAACCCCGAAAATTGTGTGTATAGCAATGCGAGCGGTGTGCCGATGATTGCCCTAGAAGATATTCGCTTTCAGTTGAATCGGCAATTGACCCATTCGGTGCGTTGGCGGGAATCTATTGAGGTGATGATACGCGATAGTGGGGCGACATTGTTCATCGAAATTGGACCTGGCGATGTTTTGAGTGGTCTGGTCAAACGGATTAACCGTGATGTGTCGCGTGTGACTATCAACAGTGTGCCGTCACTTAGGGCGTGGGTGCAATCGCTGGGTGGGTGAGTGGCTTGCGATAGACCCGATAGGCAATGCTTACGCTGACCACAATGCTAATCAAGAAAACAATAACCCCCCAATAGAATAGGCTGAATTGTCTATTTTCTGCCAGTAAGCCCGCAATCATCGCCGTGACGATATACGGAATTTTGCTGAGGAGTGCCACAGTGGATAGGGTGGTAGCGCGGTATTCTGACGGAATTTCGCGGTTGACCACAATGGATGCCCATGACGAAGATAATCCGCCCACACATCGCAATGAAATGAGTACCAATGCCCCTATAATCATCGTGGGTTGGGTGGTGGCGATAAAATACAGCATCGCTAATAATAACGCCAAAATGATTAATCCGCGCATATCACTGATATGTCGACGCATAAATGGTACAAGCAACATTGCCCCTGCGGCGGTAAATGCCATTATCGAAAAGACGATTGCTTGTTCATCGGCAAAAAAGCCAAAATCAGTCGCCATTGTGGGTTGAATTAGCCCAAAGATGAACAGGTAATGCACGCCCAATGTGGCAAAAATCAACGGCGTAAAATAGCGCAATTCTGGACGTGCCAGTTGCTTAAATCCTTGTGAAAGTTGATTGAGATAATTCTTCATGGTGAATTTTACGGTGTCTATCGGGGGTTCTTTTATCCCCAATGCGATAAAAAAGCCGATGAACAGCATCACCCCCCACGCATAATGGGGCAGGCGTACATCTATGTTATACATCCACCCGCCGATGAGCGAACATATACCCACGGTGAATACCGAGATGGAACTGGTGAACGACACCACTTTGTCATAGCGCGATTCTTCTCCGATGGTCTTGAGTGAGTCATACGCCATCGCATCTGCCGCACCAGAATAAAATGCCCATGCGGTTTGGGTGAACCAAAAGCCCACAACAATCCCCCAAATACTGGTCGCCGCACCCATGATAAAAAATCCCAATCCATTGAGGAACATGGAGAGGATGAGCGTCCACCGCTTGCCCATCATATCGGATAGCCCGCCTGTGGGGACTTCCATGAATAACCCAAAGGCAAAGGCGGTGGCATCCACCACCCCCAATTGCCCAAAGGTCATGACCCGCAACCACAAAAATATCCAGTTGCCGTTGATAAATGCGCTGGAACTGGTGATATTGAGCAGGTGATAAATTTTGATATTGCGTCTATAAGCCAAGTTCATCCATCAGTTTGTGAAAAGCGGGTATGGTGAGTTGTTGTTTGGCATCGCTCATGGCAACGGGTGGGTTGGGATGGACTTCGACCATCAGACCATCTGCACCACTGGCTTTTACCACTTTAGACAGGGGGATAGCGAGGTCGCTCCGTCCCGCCGAATGGGATACATCCACGATAATGGGCAAGTGCGTTTCGAGTTTGATGAGAGGTACGGCGCTAATATCGAGCGTATTGCGCGTCCATTTCTCAAAAGTACGGATGCCCCGTTCAATGAGAATCACGTTGGGGTTGCCACTGCTGGCAATATATTCTGCCGCATACACCCATTCTTCCAATGTCGCCGCCAAACCGCGTTTGAGGAATACTGGCTGGCGCACTTTGCCCAAGGCACGGAGCAAGAAACTATTTTGCATATTGCGAGCGCCAATCCAGAAAATATCTACATAATCGGACATCATGCCGATTTGTGACATATCCATAATTTCGCTGGTGACGAGCATATTGTATTTATTTGCCACCTGACGGGCAATTTTTAGCCCTTCTTCGCCTAATCCCTGAAAGTCATAAGGTGATGTGCGGGGTTTGTATGCCATGCCACGCATGATTTTCACGCCACGACTAGCGAGTGCTTCGCCAACCGCGTCCATCTGCTCATAGCTCTCTACCGCGCACGAGCCTGCGACCAATTGAAACGAGCCGTCACCGATTTTTGTGCCATCGGGCAATTCCACAATGGTGCGGTCTTGGGCGGTTTTGCGTTGCACAAGCAATTTGGCACGCGCTTCTTTTTCTTCTAATGCGAGTGAGGCGCGGAATATTTCTTTGAATAGTGCCTTAATCACCTCATTGCTAAAGGGACCCTTATTGTTAAGTTCCAATTGGGTGAGCATATAGGCTTCCCGTTGGGGGTCATAAAATGTTGTGCCAATAGCAGATTGTTCCACGCCGATTTCTTTAGCGACTGTGGCGCGTTTGTTGAGCAATTCGAGGATTTGCAGGTTGATGCTGTCAATTTGTGTGCGAAGTTCCGCGATTTTATCCTGTGGCATGTAAAACAAGTCCCTCCTAATGGATGTGAATGAGTGTGTTTGTGATTATTTTTATCCCCACCCCAACCCCCTCCCCACAGGGTGGAGAGGGGGCTAAACCCGTATGGTTATTTTGAGTGTATGTTCGCCTGCTAGGGCAGGAGATGGGAGTAAAACGGTATTATCACAAATTAGACCATATTGTACACAATGTTGCGTCATTTTTCCGTCCTATATTGTGCCGAATTTATTTGTATGGTTTGGACAGGAAAACGGGTGTTTATGGCATAATTGTCAGAATACATACTATGATGCTCAAGTTTTATGGTGTTTTGCAGTTCATAGGCATGAATTTTCAATATAACTGTCTATCAAGCGGTCTTGGGTATCGGGAAATCGTCTCATAATAACGGTTTTTGGGGATTCTTGTCTCATAGGGGGTTGCCAATAGGATGAGACCGAAGAGCATGAGCATTATCCTACTTATAGGTCATCTTAAAGAAAAATTTACCCAACATCATTAAAATTTATCCATTCACCTCGCGGTGTTTTTGCAGACTCCGCACCTTTAATAGGCGGACAGATTATCAGAAAAAATCATCTTGGGTGACTGTATAGATGGCATGGATAGAATTAAACAAGGACAAATTAGTAGGATGGAAGTTCTTCTTATTTTACGCCCTATGTGAAATTAAACGGACTGGTCGTGCATCAATAAGCAAATTTCTGAGATATGGCAGGCGGTAAACCACCGAAACCCGTTAAAACTGGGTTGATATGCCCATTTTGTCGGTTGAGAAAGATGCAATTTACATTAGATACGCAAAAATAACCCTGTTCACGGGGTTTGGAGAACGAGACTGGTGCTTCAGCACCCGTGGGTGTGCAAAGTGTGTACTCAATCTGTCAAAATACACCTATTTTGTCAAGTTCATTTCACTTTATATTTTTAGTGATGATTTTAGTTTAATGGGATTATTTTTACCCAATATAAAGCAAAACCTAAGTGTCGTGTGTCTTGGTATCCTAGTTCGGCTAGATTACTTAATCTATCTGTATGAAAAACCAATTCTAACTTATCTTGGTTTAACACATCACTTGTTATAGAACCCTCAATAAGCGTTTTATTACCCTGTGGTGTACGGGTTAAGTCTATTGAAATCCCATTTATATATAGGCTGATAGTTTCTAAGACGTCTTGTTCAAGAGTATTGACTAAGAAGGAGATTTGATATGTCTCATTAGTTGTAAATTGGTCGTTTGGGATAATTACGGTAAGACTAGATGTTAATTTATTCGTCCAGCGAAAAGTCTCTTGATTATCTAACTCTATATTGTCGAATCCCCATAAAGTAAGTCCATCTCCTAGAAAATCATCAAACTCATAAAGAAATTCTGAATGAGAATTAAAAAGGCTTCTTGGCATAATAGATAAAAAG
The DNA here is from genome assembly GCA_034436595.1 of Anaerolineae bacterium. GTDB lineage: Bacteria > Chloroflexota > Anaerolineae > Aggregatilineales > Phototrophicaceae. Next base: position 38,913 of record DAOTUO010000202.1, read on the forward strand.
TACATGTAAAAGGTCATCCCATAGCGACTAATTTCCACCTCTTCCTCTATCTCATATCTATTATTAGTCATATAGTTCTCTATAAACTTATTAAGGCTATCGGGATAGCGGATTATTAACACAGTTTTTTGGGTTTCTTGTCCTATTGAAACTCTATTAAATACCTGATTAACCGAACTCATACCTGATATGATGATAGTGTCAGGATTTTCTTCAATGAAAATTGCCGCTCGCAAATAGTAAGCATCAAAATATAATAAAGAGGGTATGGCAAGTGGAATATTAGTAGAATTTCTTGCATCTTGAATGAACTGAACATCACGGATGTTATTTTGGGTGTAATGACTTTGTATGGCTTCATAGGCATCGAAAACGATAGCGAATGTTTCTTGCCCACGAAGCCTATCTGCCCGAAAAACAAAAATTTGATTGCTACTTATCCATCCAAATAAGATAATGCTTCCAAACAATAGTATAAGCCGTATTTTAGAAATAAATAATACATTTAAGCCAATAATTGCGACACATAATAGCAAGATAATTGTATTATTTTGCCATATTTCAAATATCGGGAACGCAACAGATAAAGCAAATGGGAGTAATACAATTACGGCGATTAATACAACAGAATAAAAAAAGCGTCTTTCTGAAAGTGATTCGATAGTGGGTGCAATAAATCCTCCTAAACAAAGAAAAGTGGCAGGGATGAGATAAGAACTATAAATAACCATGATAAGATAAGGCTGTGTATAAATATGTAAAAGCGTTAATAGCCCATATAGCCATAACAACTGCAATAACACCATTCGCTGAAAAGGCATAAGGGGAGTATGATTTTTAGAGGTTAAAATCCTTATACCTCCTAATAAAATCAATAAGGGTATAACATGGTAATGAGGAGTCATTGCCCCATATAAATTTGTATTGATAAGATGCCAAAAATCTTTACTTTTCTCAACTAAATTGAGTGCTACCGTAATGCTATTTTTCAGAAAAAGCCATTCACCTTGAATAACATATGAGATGAAGGCATATCCAAATGCTACAACACAGATGCCTGTAACACTCCATATAATGCTTTGAATGATAGGACGACGATTTTTGCGATTATTAAGCCATAATGCTATAATCAAAAGGTGTGGGACAAAAAATACCCAATATAAATTTGTTACGATAAGGTTGCATATCAACACACCAGTTAAAAAACAAGTTATTCGCCAAGTTGCCTTTTTCTGGGAGTAAATGGCTGCTATCATTGAGGCAAATGTCATGGAGAAATAACCAATACCAATACCATCTACATAATCCCAGCCTGCTGAACGCAAAAACCAGGCATATCCCCCTAAACATAATCCTGCAAATAACCCGGTTCTGTGTCCAAATAAATTACTGAGCGCCCAATAAACGCCTATAACAGATAGCATATAAACCCCAAATTTGAGCATATAATTCGCAATCACAGGTGAGAATATTTGATAGGCAATGCCTCCGGGGATTGACCATGAAAAACGTTCAAAAAAATATAAGCGATTATCATAGTTATTACTGACAAAATTTAATTTATCTGTCAAATCAAGCATTGGACCAATATAAATCCACTGATCATTATATGTTTCAGAAATTGGAAGAACCTCTAATGGAGAAAATGCCCAATTAGGGTTTAATAAAGTTTGCATTACCAATATACCTAGTATTAGGCATATGTCTCTAATATATCTCATACCCTTACCCTCTCATTTCATGATGCTGTGCTGTTATAGGCACCTTTAATGGGGTTTTATGCAAATGATGCCCCTATTTTTAAGGTTGCTATTGTACACAATGTTGCGTCATTTTTCCGTCCTATATTGTGCCGAATTTATTTGTATGGTTTGGACAGGGAAACTGGTATTTTTTCACATATTTACAATACCATACGGTATGGTATACTATTGATAGATTGTATACGATACGGTATGGTATGGAAAATGACATCAAAAACAGATTGGCTGTATGAAGGGTGCATCATCTTAGCTGAAATGGGTGTGCAGGCATTGACGATAGAGTTGCTCTGCCAGCGATTAAAGCTAACGAAGGGGTCTTTTTATCACCATTTTAAGGGATTTAATGGCTATAAAACCGATTTGATGGCTTATTTTGAGCGAGAAGGCACGTTTAATATCATCGAACAGACTGAGCAAGCCCCAACTCCATCAGAAAAATTGGTGCGGTTATTGGAAGTGAGCGCAACTTATCCCCCAAATCTGGAAATTGCCATCCGTTCATGGGCATTGCAAGATGCCGATGTGCAACGGGTACAAACCGATATAGACGCGCAACGGATGACCTATCTACAAGAATTATTCATCGAAATGGGCGAACCTTCCTCACAGGCGCTTATTTTGGCACGGTTACTCTATACCATCTTCATTGGTTGCCAGCATATTCAGCCACCGATTGATGAAGCGGGTATGACACAACTCTTTCATGAATTTCAACGGTTATATGGAGGCACATCATGAATGGCTGGTTTTTGGTCGCAGGGATTTTATGCTTGATACTCACCCCAATTCACGCATGGGGCGGGGAATATGTTTTTCAGCGCATGGGGCATGAGACATTCCCCAAAATACCGAATGGCGATGGCAAAATTGCCAAGCAAGAAATCCGTTTTGGATGGCATGGCGTGTCGGTGGATTTTATTGTGTCGGGAATCGCCCTTATCGTATTTGCGCTAGATAGCACATTGGTCGGTGTATCGCTGACGGCATCCCTGATAGCGATTTATTTTGTGGGATATGCCATCGTGATTGCCACATTGCCTATCATCGCCTTGCGTACACCCAAAACCTTGCTGATTAGTCCACAGTGGATAGCCTGTTTAGCCGTTGCAGTGTTGATTTTTGGAGGCATAACCGCATGAAATTGCCAGCTATCATCCAACAGACACCCGCCATTTCACACTATGCCCAAAATGCCCATCATATTGATGTCAAAGTCTTTGAGGCGACTATCACCCTGCGCGAATTTTTGGCGGGGATGTTTTCTTACTATCCCGCGTGGATAAAAATGTTGTATCGGGTACGCTGGGGATTTGTGCGCTTACTCGGCATGAAACAAGACGGCATCCCACAAATGAGCCACATGCGCCCAGAGGATGTGAATTTTGCCAAAGGGGATAAACAGGCATTTTTCACCGTATACGATGCCCAAGAGGATGCCTATTGGTTGGCAGGGGCGAGCGAATCGCACTTGACGGCATATTTGGGTGTGATAGCCGAGCCGATAGGGGGGCAGGTGACAAAATTCCATGTGGTGACGATTGTGCATCACAAGCGATGGACGGGGCGCGTGTATTTTAATGTCATCCGCCCATTTCATCATGTCGTGGTGCATAAGATGGGGCAGGCTGGTGCGAAATGTTAGTGATGAATAAAATATGAAACAGGAACATACCACCTTAATAATTGCTATTGTTTGTTATATTTTTTGAGGTGGAATTAACTCAGTGATAATGTCATATACTTTTTTAAATTTCTCATCTGGGTCAATATTAGAAAACATAATTTCAACAGCAAAATGCTCATAATCATGAACGGTTATTTTTATCATAGCGCCCAAAATGAATAGTTTTGCCTGCAAGGGCAGTGGAAGTTCATCATAATAGTCAACTTTTTTAATAGCGGGTATAACACCAAATTCTTGCTCAAGTCGTTCAATAATTTTTCTACCTTCTCTTGTCGGATGCCTATTTAGACTGTATGCACGATATTCTATGTGGTCATCGGCAAGTAGTATTCGACTGAAAAAGTATTTTGATAAGCTATCTTCTCTTATTTTTTGCATGTAAAAATATGATGTACTTGTAGAATTCAGTTTCATTCTAAGTTGTTTTATAGTCCTGCTAATTGGACTAATACGAAAACTATCTTTGAAAGAATCGTTATTCAATCTTTTAATAATTTGCTGATTGTTTTGTAATTCTATTAAGTATTCTCTTTGATATTTCTTTAATTCACGATTTTCTAATTTATCTGGTAATTTTTCTTCAAACTGATTATCTTTAATATCTTTCCGAGCCTCGAAAAAAGATTCTTCTGCCAATAATCCAATAGTTAAAAAATCCGAATATTCATCTTCAAGTTTCATAAGTTCTATTTGTGCGGCATCATAATCAAATGCCCATAACATAACTTTAATTCGATGAATATTTTTTAAGATACTTTGTATGTTTTTTTGATAATCAATGTTATGGTCTTCTTGACTCATTATTCACACCATATAAAATGTAAGTCATAAGAATTCTTCAAAAAATTTCGTAGACAAACACATATAATACTAGGCCCAGATAAAGAATACCGTTCCCAATAATTCTGCACTTGTCCGATTGCCTTATGCAAGCGTGCAATAATATTTCCCTTATCTATAGTAGTGATTGTCTTTACTTCACATGGAAAAGGGTATTGAAAATGAAAATTAATGCCCCGACCTTTTAAAGCATCATCAAATTCAGGTGTGCTTGAATATATTCCAAAGTCGGGATATATGCCTATAGATTTATGCGCTCTAAAGTGAGCAATATGCTCGTATGTGAGTTGATAATGTTCTGATAGTACAATAGCAAATAATGTCTCTCCAATAACACCTGAAACATCTCCTGAAAAACTTTTTGTCTTTTGGATATGGTCATTATTAGTTAACGATCGAGGAACAGATAAAGGGGGAGCATATTTAGCATTAGAATATTTATCAAAATGGCTTTTTATGTCCTCAATCCATTTATCAGCATATAATTCACCAAATGAATTTATTTTTAAATCGGATATTCTTAAAATCTCATCGGGAGTATGTGTGGGATTTGTAGATTTTTCCACTATATGATAAGTTAGCCAACTTGCAATTTCTTTTAATTTATCTACATTCTTTCTATTTTCATACATCCTATCTATTCGATGATGATATAATTTGATTATTACCATTTTCTATAATCCTTATCACTTATTTCATTTGCTGGAAAAGTGTAGCAGGTATATAGATAGCTTGCTACACTTTTTCATAACTTATCCTACCCCTGTACCTCATGGTGCTTTTGCAGACTACGCACCTTTAACGGTTTGTCGCGCAAGGCACGGATGCCCTGAACACTCGCCATTGCCGCGCTGAGGGTCGTCACCAGTGGGATGCCCAGCAATGCCGCCGTCCCACGAATGAGCGCCCCGTCATCATGTGCCTGTCCACCGAGTGG
>DAOTUO010000203.1:0-8436 GCA_034436595.1 Anaerolineae bacterium
TAGGCAAAACAACCCCGTTCACGGGGTTTCAGAGGGTCAGACGGGTGGTTCACCGCCCGTCGGCAGGTAACATACACGCTATTTTTATCCTATTTTGCCTTTTTAACTACGGACAAGCCTTATATCGCGTCCACAACATTGGCGCGCCTCTGTGGGCAATATATTATGATGCCGTGATTGCCTTCACCTGTTGCGTGATGAGCGTCCTTTTGGGGTCAGAATCGGTGGTGAGGTCAATTTCTGGGCGGAGCGGTTCTATCCCCAAGAAAGACTCTAAGACCCGTCTGCGCCACACAAAACGCAAGGTGAGCATCCATAGCAACGCCATACCGCCGATAAACAGGTATAACAGCGTGGAGAGGGGCGATAGCTCAAAGAATCGGCGTAGCGGTACGATGAGGATAATCGCCGTATATAGCCCAAAAATCCCGACAGATAAAATCGTATAGCGCCAATCGCCACTATATAAATCACCACCCACCCACCAACGGGTTGGGGGTTCTACGAATATCACCAAAATGAGTCCTGCAAGGCACGAAAATGTTGTGAGGGCGGTTTGGGCGGCGAGTAGGGCGCGTTCTAGGGCATATTCTTCGGCGGTGATGTCGTAGTTGATGCCGACATAGCTCACAAACTCGCTAATTTCTTCTGCCGATGCTTCAAATAGTGCCTGATTGCCGATAACCGTGATGAAGGTGAAAATATACACCAATAGCCCAAACACAAATACCGATATGGCGGCGGGGAAGCAGAAATGCAACACAGAGCGCACGAGGCTCACCTTGCGCGTATTTCCCGGTTTTGCCCAGAGTGCCAACGCAAAGGTGGGAATTCCCACCGTGAGGAAGGCTATCAGTGAGGCGTGCTTGGGGACAAACGGAAAGCCCATGCCCACGATGCTGGTCGCCATGATGAGCAGGGCGGCATATAACGCACGGGTGAGAAAGAGTCGCAAAATATCTTGCATTCCGTTGATAATGCGTTGTCCCTCCAAAAAGGCGGGTGGCAATGCCCCAAACGAATCGTTGAGCAACACCATATCGGCAACGCCTCGTGTGGCGGCGCTCCCGCTTTGCATAGCGATGCCTAAATTGGCTTTTTTGAGCGATAACACATCATTGACCCCATCGCCAATCATTGCCACATAATGCCCTTGTGCTTTGAGTGCCTCGATAATTTGCTCTTTTTGCTCTGGCGTGATTCTGCCGAATACGGTGGTTTCTGCGACTGTCTGCTCAAAATGGGCTTTATCCATCTCTGCAAGGTCTGCCCCAGATACCGACTTAAAATCGGGCGGGAAACCCGCTTGTTTGGCGAGTGCAGAGACGGTTTGTGGGTTATCGCCAGAAATCACTTTGAGCGCCACCCCCGCATTGATAAATCCTTTGAGGGTCTCTTTGAGATTTGGACGCAATTCATCGCTAAAACTGACCACTGCAAGCGGTTCTAAGCTAGGCAAGCCTGCGTTATCCATCGAATCGTGCAATTTGGTTGTATCGGGATTATACGCAAATAGCAACACGCGCAAGCCTGCATTTGACCAATCATCAGTATGCGGATGCAGGTCTAAATCTTTTGGCAGATAGGGCTGGAGCATCTCAACTGCACCGATGACATACACCCCGCGCATGTCGTCATTATCAAAGGCGAGTGCGCTCCACTTGCGCGAAGATGAAAATGGGATTTCATCCACCAGCGGGATGGTATCGCCCGCCAGCCCCACAAAAATCGCCTCTGAGGTGCGGTTGGTGGATGTGGCACTATGAGCAAAATTGCCGAGTAGCCGTTGGATTTGCACTTTATCCAGTTTGAGCGGGCGCACATCCTCATAATGAATTTTGTTGGCGGTGAGTGTGCCTGTTTTATCTACACATAGCACCGTCACATTGCTCAGAGATTCCACCGAATTGGATTGTTGTACCAAAATACCCTTCTGGACAATCCGCAACGCGCCCAACGCATAGGCGACAATCACCATGAAAAATAAGCCGTTGGGGACTAAACCCGCCACCACCGCCGCCATCTGCACCGTCCGCATCACCGGGACGGCAGATAATAACGCCGAGATGAGCAGTAAAAAGCCGATGAACAGCGCCAACATCATCAAAATGCGGATGACCAAATCTACCTCGCGTTGGAGAGGTGTTTTGGTCACACGGAACGATTTTGCCTGTGCGGTGAGTTTGTTTGCAAAGCTATCTTTGCCGACTTTGGTCGCCTCATAACGCCCTTTGCCACTCACAACAAAACTGCCAGAATACACATCTTGTCCCATCGTTTTGGGGATGAGGTCAGACTCGCCTGTGAGTTGTGACTCGTCTAATTCGAGTTTGGCATCACCGACCAACACACCATCCACCACAATTTGGTCGCCCGCTTCTGCGATGATAATATCGCCAATGACCAGTTCTGATGGGTCTGCTTGGCGAATATCACCATCGCGCACAACGGTGATTTTGGGGCGGGTAAGCAGGGCAATGGCATCGAGTTGGCGCTTGGCACGAATTTCTTGGAACATCCCAATGACGATATTGAGCGCAATCAAGCCCACACTCACAAACGCATCGCCATAACGCCCAATGCCAATCATGACCGCGCCGATGACGAATAAAATCACGTTGATGAGGTTAAATACATTTTGTTGAATAATTTGCCGATAAGTGCGCCCTGTTTGGATTTTGGCATCGTTGCCTTGTCCACTGGCACGGCGTGTTTGTGCTTCGTGTTCGGTTAAGCCGATATTGGGGTCGGTCATCAAAATATGCTCCACTTGGTTATATGTTGCCCTACACATCACTCTATAACTCATTATAATCAACACATCCATCAATATGATATGGAGATGTGGAAAAAATCTATGACACAAGATGTCCGTTGGGCAAGTTTTGATTTGATATTTTTCGATTGTGATAGCACCCTTTCGACTATAGAAGGCATTGATGAACTCGCCAAGCTCAAAGGCAAAGAATGGCGGGTGGGGTTGCTCACCCAAAAGGCGATGGACGGGGAACTCGACTTACAAGAGGTCTATGGCAAGCGCCTGCAAGCTATTCGTCCCACACGCGGAGAACTCAAAGCGGTTGAAGAACGCTATTGGGAGACACTTGTCCCCGATGTAATCGAGGTGTTAGAGGCGCTCAAATTTTTGGGCAAGACGATTTTTATCATCAGTGGCGGACTGGCAGAACCCGTAAAGGGCTTTGGCAAGCGATTGGGCATTCCCCAAGAACGTATTCGTGCCGTTGAACTGGAATATAACGAATTGTCTGGCGAATGGTGGAAATATCATGAGCCACAGAACCAAAATCGGCAGACCTATTTAGATTATAACGAGGGACCGCTCACGGTGAGCAGTGGCAAGCCATTTATCATTCAAGACCTCGCGCATAATATTCATGGGCGCAGGCTGATGGTCGGTGACGGCTCATCAGACCTCGCTACGCGCAATGTGGTTGATTTATTTGTGGGGTTTGGCGGGGTGGTCGCCCGTCCCAAAGTATTGGCTGAATCCGAAGCCTTTATCCACACACCGAGTATCGCGCCTATTTTGCCCATTACGGCGGGATATGGTGGGTATTTGCGTGTGAAAGGCACACCCCATCAAGCCGTTTATGAACGGGGGATTCAATTAGCATTGGAGCAAGGACTCACGTTTACCAATGCCGACTTGCAAAATGCTTTTATCAGCGAATTTAATAAGGATAGTTCATGAAATTTGACGCGATTATTTTTGATATGGATGGCTTGCTTGTAGATTCTGAAATTGTCTGGTACAAAGCCGAAGATGAAATGATTACCGACAGAGGCTTTGTCTATAGCGAGGAAGTCCGCGATGCGATTGTTGGGATGCGAATAGACCAATTTTTGGCAAAGCTAAAAGACATTTATCAATTGCCAGAGACGGTTTCCGAATTGATACAAGAATTAGAAGGGCGGATGCTCAAACTGATTCCTGCGGTGGTGAAGCCCAACCCTGGCGCACAAGCCATGATTGATTTTGTGATACAAAACAATATCCCACACGCGATTGCGTCGAATTCATCCATCAATATCATCAATATCACCCTAGAATCACAAGGGTGGGGAGATATTTTTGCGGTGCGTTGCACAGGTGACGATGAAATTAGTGGCAAACCAGACCCGTTTGTGTATTTGCGGGCGGCGGAAAAACTTGGTGTAGACCCCAAACGGTGTTTGGCACTTGAAGATAGCCCCAATGGGTCAAAAGCGGCGGTGGCGGCGGGTATGACGTGTTATGTCGTGCCAGATTTATCGCATAGTAAGCCAGAAGCCTTCAAACCTATTACCCCGCATGTGTTTACCAGCCTAAACGATGTGTTATCGGATTTATTGGCAGAATAAAGGACATATAGATGACCTATCACATCGTAGTTGCCACCGATTTAACCGATGAAGGCATGACTTGGCTCAAAAATGCGTCAGATATGTCGGTGAAGATTGTTTCGCCCAATGTTGGCGCATTGCGTGCGGCACTCAAAGAAGCCAATGCGCTCATCATCCGCGATGATATTCAGATAGATGCCGATATGCTCAAAGATGCGCCACTTCTCAAAGTGGTCGGCAGACCTACGGCGGGTTTGAGCGGGATTGATATAGAAGCCGCCACCGCCAACGGGATTATTGTGATGAATACCCCTGGTGTGAGCGCAGTCGCTGCCGCCGAACATACGATGGCGCTCATGCTCATGCTCAGTCGGCGGTTGATAGAAGCCCATAACAGCATGAAGGCGGGTTTTTGGTTATTAGACCGCAAACGACAAGCAGGTAAGCAATTACACGGCAAAACATTGGGGATTATCGGCTTGGGGCGTGTAGGGCAAGCGGTGGCGCAGATGGCGCTCGGTTTTGGCATGAAAGTGATTGCCAGTGACCCGTATGTGCGCGAAGAACAATTGATAGATAAGCGCGTGGCGTTGCTCGGTTTGCGCGATTTATTGGCACGGAGCGATTTTGTCACTCTACACATTCCCCCCACCAAAGAAACTTTGCGGATGATAGATGCAGAGCGCATTAAGCAGATGAAGGCGGGTGCTTATCTCATTAACACCGCCTTTGGCAAGGTATGGGATGAAAATGCTGTGGCGGATGCCATTAAAACGGGGCATTTGGCGGGTGTGGCGGTGGATGTGTATCCCGATGAACCGCCGTATAACAGCCCACTTATCGGCGCGGATGGTGTGATTCATACCCCGCATATCGCCGAAAATACAGTGGAAGCGACCCAAGACCTTTCAATGCAAATTGTTCAACAAGTGGTGGATGCCCTGCGCGAGACCGATTATCGTAATGTGGTCAATTTGCCCTTTTTGCCAGGGATAGATTATGAACGCATCCGCCCTTATTTGATTTTAGCGGAGCGTATTGGACGCTTATTCCATGCGTTGGCGCGGAATCCGATTAAATTGGTGGGTGTGGATTTGCGCGGGGATGATGTGGTGGGGTTGGTGAAGCCGATAACGGTGGCGGTGCTAAAAGGTATTTTGCACCCCATATTGGGCGAAAAAGTGAGTTATATCAATGCGCCTATCCTCGCCAATGAACGAGGGATTCAGGTGGCACAGGTGAAAAATTTGCCCGTGGGCGATTATGCCAATTTGGTGAGTTGCCAAGTTGTGTTGGATGATGGCGAAGAAATTGTTATGGCGGGTACATTGCTCGATGGCAAAGAACCCCATATCATGCAAATCAACGAATATCGCATGAATTTTGTCCCAGAGGGGCATTTGGTTGTGTTGGGCAGTTATGACCAACCGGGTGTGATTGGCAAGGTCGGGACATTATTGGCAGATAACCAGATTAACATCGCTAGCTGGCATACAGGGCGGGCAGAACGGGCTGGTCATACACTCACCATCCTCACTTTGGATACCGCCATGCCCGAAGTTGTTCTGGAAATTTTACGGAATCAAGAATTTGTACGTCATGCTCACCAAGTTGAATTATAATGGGTGTGGATGAACTAACAAGCTAAGGACAATAAACCGATGCGCTATCTACTGATTTTTCTCATACTCATGATGCTCTCTGCCTGCGGTGGTGGCGAAACGACACCAGAACCGACTGTTGATATACAACCCACGTCCTTTGTGCCAGAAGGCACGCAAGTTGGCGTGATTGATGTCGCACCAGAGAATGTTACGGGTGTCGAGACACTGATTGCAGAAGAAATTGCCGCACAAAATCCGCAACCATTTGCCCCCACATTGCTCCCTGTTGAGGAAGAAGGGGCATTGCCTGTGCCATTGGCAGGGACATTGGTTGCCTCAGAGACAGAAGACCCCCAAGCGGGTTTGGCTTTCGATTATATTTATCTGTTGCAAGAGGGCGGGTCTAATAATGAGCGTATCATTGCAGAAATTTATGGCGATGGACGCACCACATTTAATACCCGTGAAGGTAAAATTGGGCAAGATACGATTATCGAAATTATCCGTGCGATAGATGAATTGAATTACTTTGGGATACAAGGGACATTTTTGGGACCGGCCCCGCGCCCCAATGAGTATAACTATACGATTGTGGTTCAGCGTGGTGCGAATAGCCGTCGTATCAATGCACAGGATGGCTATATCCCGATGGAATTTATCCGATTTTTGGCACAAATTCGCAATATCGCAGAACTAGCCCCTGCTTCGTAAGGGTTAGACCTCAATATTAAAAAATATGGCTGATGGGGAGGGTGAAATGAGGCACTACATCCTCTCCAGACAGCGTATCGGTCATGCCGAATGTTCGCTTATTCAAACTGCCATCGGGCATGGCTCGCCAAACATCCACCACCGTATCTTCTGGAAAGACAATCCACACCAATTTTGTGCCATGCGCCAAATATGCCTCGATTTTTTTCAGAATTTCGCGGTGGGTATTGCTTGGTGAGATGACCTCTACCGCTAAATCGGGTGAGAATTTAAATCTTTTGACAAAGGGCGGATTTAACCGTGCTGTGGATGTATAAGAGACATCTGGTATCAGAATTAATTTATCTGTGAGTTGATAAGTGCATCCATCGGCAAAGGCATAGCCGATTTTATTTGAACGGGCAAAAGAGAATAGTGCTGTGATAAGGAAACTAATGATATAGGTATGTAATGAGCTTCCAGAGGGCATTTCAATAATCTCCCCGTCAATAAGTTCAAATCCTCTCGTTTTATCTTCTAGTGCTTCTACAAATACCCAAAATTCATCGGCAGTTATCAGCGTAGTTTTGGGTGGGTGTGTCATTTCTAACATGATTTATTCCTCATGGACTATTTTTTATAGTGTATCACGGAATTTCTGGCAAAGCCTGAACGGTCACTAGGTGAAAGGCGGGTGTTCCGCCCAATTCAGTGAGATTAAAATTGAAGCTGGCAGATTCTTGTGGCAAAAATACACCATCTTTAATTGGTGTGAAGGCGCTGGCAATCACATGGCGTTGGCTGTCATAGACGGTCACAACGGCGATGGGGTCACGCATAATGTCTGTACCGATATGGGTAACATCGCCCCTAATAACGACAAATCCTTCGCTAGTGGTACTGCGGTCATTGGTGATGATGAAATTTTCTTCGCCATAATAACGCGGTGTCGCTGACTCTGGATTCCACCCGCCCCCGCCGATAGTGAGGGTGTAGCGGGTGGCAGATATGGGCTGTCCATTACCAAAACGCAAGCTAAAAGGCATAAATCCGCCTGCGGGGATGCCATATCCCATCACCTGACCACTCACACCATCCACGACAACCCCGTCGGGTGTTTGTAGCCCCGCGTAAAGTGGGACATTGCCAATGGGGGCATTGGTCGCATTTTGCAATACACCTGTGAGGAACATCACGCCATTGGGCGTTGTCCATAAATAGACGGTGGTGAGCCGTAAGGGGGTGGTGGCGGTCTTTTGGGCGCTAAATAGGGTGGTAGGCAATAGGGATGCACCCGAATTTACCTGTAGCGAATTCACCGCCTCTTCTAAGACTCGCGCTAGTGCGGGGTCTGGGCTATCTGGCAATACCGTTTCGATGATGCTGATAAACGTGCCATGCACCTGAAAAAATGTGTTGATGTTTTGCCCAACACCGCCAAGTGTGGTGCGTAAGCCGATGAGTCGCCAACTGCCATCACCCATCGCTTGTCGCTCTAATTCGGTATAGCGTCCACTATCGGGGCGGGCTTCGGTCTGATAAATGGTGAGTAGGGTGGCAATATCGGGCATCTCCGATACGGTGAGTAGGGTGACGGTGAGAATGGGTTCTGCGATTTGTGGTGCTGAAAATGTCGCGCTGGCGAGGTCTGGCAATGACTGTGTGAAGGCGCTCCAGGCACGCGGAATGGTGATTTGAAATGCCCCTGATGGGTGGCTATAGGCAATCGGTGAAGTATCTGGTGGTAACGGGGTAGGGGCATAGACCACCGCCCCCTGTCCACAGGCGGATAGGGCAA
>DAOTUO010000204.1:0-9570 GCA_034436595.1 Anaerolineae bacterium
TAGGGCAGGTTTTAGCCCCCGCTCCAATTTTTTGGGGAGGGGGTTGGGGTGAAAACACGTTTAATGATGAGTTATTGACATAATCCTATGAATTTGTTTTCGGTTCTCCATTAGACACTCATAACGCCAATCTTGATTATTATCATCAAGACATTTTATAAAAAATATTTTTGCGGGTTCATAACGATTATGCGCCAATAAATGTATATGAGTGGGATTAGCGAGTTCATTCTGTTGATGAGTCTTAACTAATTGAGCTAAAACGGCTTCAAAATCAGTGTTATCTATCATAAGAATTCCTGTGTGTTAATTTTGAAGTCCATCAGCGCAAATGTCTGGTTTCCATTCAAATGGGACAACCAAGTTAAACGAAACATACTGAATATTGGATGGCAGGTCATGTTGAATATAATTTCGGCATAATTGAGCTGTTAATTTGGGGTTTTTATCAATCTCATCATTATAGTCGACAGTAAAATCATCCCAATAATTTTCTGCTAATCCATCGCCAACTGGATACCAAATTTCTACCCCTAAGCATACAACATCAAGAGACTCTAACTCATACGTGAATTCAATGGCATCCTCTGGTAAAAATAACCATATACTGCCTTTCTTTTTCATTTTTGGGCAATACCTATTTATCATAGTAATGAATTTTTGATGTAGGTCATCCACGACGATATACCTTTCTCGTGGTGTATATGCTATCTCCTCATTGTAACCCATTACGGACATTCATCCCCGTGCTATAATAACATGCTATACACAAGCAACCTTTTTAGGAGACTTTTTCGTGGCACAAACAATCCTCATCAAAGACATTGCTCACTATGATGGGCAAGAAATCACCCTGCGCGGGTGGGTTTATGACCGCACAGGCAAGGGTAAATTGGAATTTATCAAATTGCGTGATGGGTCTGGCATCGCCCAATGTGTGGTGTTCAAAAATGATGTGTCGGAGGACGATTTTGACCTCTCCCGCAAACTGACCCAAGAATCATCTATCACGATCACGGGGGTTGTCCGCAAAGATGACCGCGCCCCCGGATATCCGGGTGGCTATGAGGTCGGTGTGAAGTCTATATCGCTCATCCAAATGGCACAGGAATACCCCATCACCCCCAAAGAACACGGTGTCGAATTTTTGATGGATAACCGTCACCTGTGGTTGCGCTCATCACGCCAATGGGCAATTTTGCGTATCCGCGCCACCATCATCCGTTCCATGCGGAATTGGTTGGATGATAACGGCTATTTGCTGGTAGACACACCCATCATCACCCCATCCGCAGGCGAAGATACCACCTCGCTGTTTGAGATTGATTATCACGGTGAACCCGCTTATCTGGCACAGACTGGGCAATTGTATAACGAAGCCAATATGCTCGCCTTTGGCAAGGTATATTGCTTTGGTCCGACCTTCCGTGCCGAAAAATCGAAAACCCGTCGTCATCTGGCAGAGTTTTGGATGCTAGAGCCAGAAATTGCCTTCTGTTCATTGGAAGAATTGATGGATGTCGAAGAGCAGATGATTATCTATACCGTATCGCAAGTATTAGAAAAACACGCGGCTGAATTGGCAATTTTAGAGCGTGACCTGAGCAAACTGGAAAAAGTAAAA
This sequence comes from Anaerolineae bacterium, assembly GCA_034436595.1. Classification (GTDB taxonomy): domain Bacteria; phylum Chloroflexota; class Anaerolineae; order Aggregatilineales; family Phototrophicaceae. Next base: position 1,625 of record DAOTUO010000204.1, read on the forward strand.
TCGCCATTTGCGCGAATTAGCTATGATGAAGCGGTGCAACGCCTCCAAGACCACTATAACGCATTGCCAGACGATGACGAACAAAAACCTCTCCTCAAAATGGAATGGGGCGAAGATTTTGGTAGCCCACACGAAACGGCGCTCACACAGATGTTTGATACGCCTGTTTTTGTCTATCATTATCCCACCGCTGTCAAAGCCTTTTATATGCAACCTGTAGAGGGTCGTCCAGAGGTGTGTCGGAGTGTGGATTTGCTCGCGCCAGAGGGCTATGGCGAAATTATCGGCGGGAGTGAGCGTATTTATGACCATGACCTGCTCGAAAAACGCATCCATGACTATAAATTGCCCCCAGAAAATTACACATGGTATCTGGATTTACGCAAATTTGGCAGTGTCCCCCATGCTGGTTTCGGTTTGGGGATAGAACGCACGGTGGCGTGGCTGTGTGGCTTGGGTCATATCCGCGAAACGATTCCCTATGCCCGTATGTTGAGTCGCAAGACACCCTGATTTGAATGGATAATATGACGGGCGACACATGTGTCGCCCCTACACCCAATGGGATTGTAGGGGCAAGGCACGCCTTGCCCGTCTAACACCCCAAAGGATATTTTATGTTTCGCAAAAAACGGTTTTGGCTTGGTATTGGTTTGAGTGTCGCTGTCAGTGGTTTTTTGCTCTATTTGGTCATGCGCGATATTCACTGGGATGAAGCCCTCGATGCCATTGGGCGCTTGCGTTTCGATTATGTCCTCATCGCATTTGCCATGATTACGCTCGGATTGGGTGCGCGTGGATTGCGTTGGCATTATATCCATTGCGGACAACTTCCCCTCAAGCGTAGCCTCAATTTGACCAGTGTCGCGTTTTTTGTGAATAATTTATTGCCCTTTCGCGCAGGCGATTTGGTGCGTGTGGAAGGCGCGGCACATGGCAACCCGCGTATTCCCCGTTCCACAGGCTTAAGCCTTGTGGTGGTGGAGCGCCTGCTCGACTTTTTGGCGTTGGTGGTATTAATCGCCCTCACGCTCACCGGACTCACCACCGTCCCGCCTGATATTCAATCGGTAATGGGATTTATCACCATCGCATCCATCCTAGCCAGCATCGGTTTGGTGTTGATGGTGACCGGTTTTCAAAATTTGACCCGCGCTATTGTGATATGGCTGTCTGAGCGCATTAGCATCCTCAAAAAATTTAATGTGGTGCATATTTTAGACAACGTCCTGCTTGGATTTGCCATGATTCGTCGCCCAAAATTTTTTGCGTTGGTGATGTTTTGGAATGTGATGGCGTGGGCGTGTTTGGTTGTGGCATATTATTTCTTGATGACCGCCCTATTTCCCGATGCAACATGGGCAGAAGCCACTTTATTTGTGGTGGCGGCGGCACTCGCTATTATCATTCCCACCACCATCGCTAGTGTGGGGGCAATTGAGGGAAGCGCCATACTTGCTATGACCAGTCAGGGGTATCCGAGTGAGGCGGGGTTGGCGTTGGGCTTGACCTTGCACCTCATCACCCTACTCAGTTATACCGCCCCCGGTTTATATGGCATTTGGGCAGAGACGCTCACCGTAAGCGGTATTTTGGAGCAAGTCGCCGATGGTCATGTAGACGAAACACAAGCGACAGAACCGATAGACGAAACTAATAGCCAATAATCATGTTTGGTGACAATCAGTGTTATACAATAGGGTATAGTAGCGGTTTAATTTATATAGGTGCATAATAAATGCGGTCAAGATAAGCGATAATTTGTCTGATTGAAGCTCTTTTCTTATTACTTTTATATTTCTCAAAAAGCGAGTGGACTAAGGGAAATAGAAAATCTTTTTGTATCTTTTCTTTTTCTAACCTTAGAATTGCTTTACAAACATAGTTAAATTCATCCTCATTAATTATATCAATAATCAATTCCTTATCCCCAATTAACGTTAGATATTTATAGACTTTAGCATAGTTTTTGCTCTCCTCATGAATGGGCATACTAGAATCTTCTGGATTGCTATTCAAACGTTTTTTTAAGATTTCCTGACTACGTTCTGATAAATCCCAATCTTGCTTAGAAATAAATTCAACTATAGCCCCTACCGATAAATTTTCTAATTGCATAAAATAAAAAATTGGCAATTTTGCTTGCGAATTACAGATTATTTTAATGTATTCTAGCGGATTTTTAACATTTTCTTGGTTCAAGAAGGCTGTTATAATATCAGATGGAGTAATAGCAATTGGGTAATCAATCTTCTCTATAGGTTGAATTACCCCAGTTGGTGCGCCAGTGAATCCATCTATATCCCCTATAAGCCGTAGCGTTGGGTATTCGCCTGTATCTCTAAATGTGCCAGTTTGAATAAACTTAATTTGCTGAAGTAGTTTTTCATCTACTACGATTGTTGTACCCCGCCCCTGTATTTTGCCTCGAGATAAATCAAGAAGCATCGCATTATCAACACCTATATGTATAGCTTGTTGTATAAATTCTAGAAAACGGTTTTGCTGTTCTTGAATAATTTTTTGTAGTTCAGGAAATTGGATGTTACTTGTTGTAGCACCATAGCGATAAAAAATATCGCCAGAACTTATCTTTTCACCTTCTCTTTTTGCAATAATCGGTTTAATTTCGCTTTCCCGAATATATATCAAAGCAAAAGACTTATCGTCAATTTTATGTTCTATTATATTCCACTTAATCTCAGGCGAAAAAATAGAATTTAACTTCTCCACTATGTCTTCTGGCGCAACTTTACCATATGCTTGATCTATCCCGACTAATGTGCGAGTCTCATTGTTAACTCCAAAAACAATATACCCACCTTCAGTATTTGCAAACGAAGCAAATGTTCTGGCATATGAAATTATATTGTTTTTATTGAAAGTTTGTTTGAAGTCTAGTCTTGTGGATTCAGATGTTAAAATCCTATTAGGATTTGCCCCATCTATTTGAAATATAAGATCTAGGTTTTCTGGTGTAAAGGGGTTATCGCGGGTAAATAGAGAGATTTCATCATTTTTTGCCATTTTATCACCACAGGTCTATAATTGATTAACAAATTATATACCATAATTTTGCAAATTATGTCAAACTTCTTTACTACTTGACCACATCCCCCAATACGGTACAATCTCCCCATGACTACACAAAACCACACCGCATTTTATCAAAAATATCATTTGCCCCTGTTCATTGGCATTTTAATCCTCACATTTTTTGCCCGATTGCACAACATTGATGCCGAAAGCCTATGGGTGGATGAAGGTTTTTCTTATTGGGCGATTCGCCACCCCGATATATGGGGTGTGCTAATACGCGATGTGCATCCGCCCTTTTATTTTGCCAGTTTGCGCGTTTGGGCATCATTCACCGATATTAGCGAATTTGCCCTGCGCTTTTTTTCGGTGTTGCCGAGTGTATTGAGCGTGGCGGGGATTTATCTGGTCGCCCGTGAAATGGAACGTCTCCGTAGAACCCCCACCATAACCCCCATTCCACTCTTTGCCGCATTGATGTTGGCGCTTGCCGATATGGAAACAGCGATGGCGCAAGAAGCCCGCATGTATACATGGCATGTGCTATGGGTAATTTTTAGCGCATGGGGATATTTGCGCTTCACCCGTTTGTGTACAAAAGACCAGCACCTATCGCGCCGTGTAAAAATCGCAGGAGCGGGGTGGCTGATGGCATCGGTTTTATTGCTTTATACCCAATATGTCGGTTTGGCATTTATCGGCGTGCAGGGATTATCTGCCCTTCTCTTTCTACGGGGTAAAATCCGTTTGGTGACGGTGGCGGGATGTTTTGCCATTGGCGCGAGTTTTATCCCTTGGGGATTGGCGGTGGTATTGGGGCAGACGGCGAATGTCGGTACAGGGTTTAATGTGCCATCTACCCTGCAATCGTTGTGGAATTGGCGCGTGAATTGGTTTACAGAACAGTGGGCGCTGGTGATTGGTTTGGCGCTATTGGGATTAGTGCCTGTAGGACTTAAGCTATCGGTTCAAGTGCCAAACAAAAAACCTGCCAGACGTGCTTCATCGGATTTAAAACTGACCTATCACACACTCAAACCCACCTCTGGCAAGGAGATAATGAGCCTAAACCCACCTCCGCAGGTCAATCGTCCACTTTTCTTGTTATTGTGGATTATTCTGCCCGTCACAGGTGCGTATGTCATCAACTGGTTCACACCCATACTGATGGATTATCGCCTCACGCAAATCACCCCCGCCATTGCTCTGTTGGTGGCGTATGGATTGGGACATTTTCGGGGGAAATCGCTCATATTCCTTGTGGCTGTTTTGGTGATATACGGCATAGCCACTGATGATACCGCCATCGCTCGCCCGCCATTCCGTGATATTGGTCAATTTGTGGCGAAAATAGCCCAACCAGACGATTTATTACTGGCGCATGTCACACCATCGGGCGATTGGCACATGGTCTATTATTATGAACGCTATCTGCCCACCCTAGAACGGCGTTCTTTGCGCCAATGGCAATTAGAGGATGGTGGCACATACTATTCTGGTTTGCGTGATTTATTGGATACGCATAACGGTGTGTGGCTCATGCACTGGTCTAGTGATACCAGCAGTTTTGAGGCATTAGCCGATGTAGGGTATATTCAAACTGCCAAAACCAGTTGGTCATGGGTAGAAAACAGTTCATTGGATTTATATCGGTTTGACCGCATCCCAACCGCGACACTTGCCCGTTATACCAACGGCATGACCATCCACCAAACCCGCCTATCCGATGATGGCTTATTCGCAGAAATTTGGTGGTCTGCCGATGAACCACTGGCGCAAAATTATACCGTGTCGGTGATTTTGTTAGACGAAAATGGGCGGTTGGTCGCGCAGAATGATAGTTATCCATTTTTGGGGGAAAATCCGACTAGCACATGGGGCATGGGTGCTGTGGTCTATGACCCGCATACACTCCGTTTGGTGGAGGGTGTCGTATCACTCCCCGCAGGGACATATACAGTGGGGGTAAAAATTTATTTGTTGACCGATACGCTCACGGTACAACTCACCGATGAGGGCGCAGAATACGCCCCCATCGGCACAATTACCTATCGTTAAAAGGCTTGTAGGAACACCACTTGCCCGTTGATGTTGGCATACCACGCGGGTAGCCAACCAATGCCAAAGAGTTCGAGTTGAATATCTTTCTTGAGGGCATTGATGACATGCTCACGGGTTTGCTCTATCACACTCACCCAATAGTCATTGGTCTTTTGAACCTGTTCCTCAAATTCAACCTCAATCCGTTCCAGTTCAATCTCCAAGTCGGTCATTTGCTCTTTGTGCTCACGGATATTGTCTTTGGTGTTGCGCTTATAGCGTGAGGTACGGCTCACCCGCGAGAGTGTGTAATTGGTGCGCCCTTTCATCAGGCTGGTAATGGCTTCACCTGTGGTAAAGAGTTCTTCGCGTTGTAACCCTTTTAATTGGGTTTGTTCAGACCGAATATCGCGCTCTGTTTTGCGGAGTTTGTCCTCTGCTTTATCCATCATTGCGCCATATTTTTGTGCCAATTTATCTATAGCGAGGTCGCGTTGTTCGCGGGCGGCTTGTTGTACACGTGCCTGAAATTCACTAAATTCGGTGTCTGGATTGCCAAAAATTGCCAGTGTATCGTTGGAGGGGATAATCAGTTGCGCGGTGTTATACAACATATCCACCACTTCGCGTTTGAGCGCAGTGAGGCGGGCGCTATCTGCCAAGCCCGATGCTAATTCGCCAAAGATAGCGGGGGTTTGTGGGTTTTGCTCAATCATACGGGCTTCAACGGGATCCATCATAAAATCTTCCCAGTGGATGATGCCCATGCGTTGCAAATCGGTGACAAAATAGCTAAACATCCGCGCTGTATAGATATTGGCTTTACGGTCTGCGTAGCGAATCATCGCTTGTGACAAGAGTCCCGGTTTATAGACCAATTGCACCTGTGTGCCACCGCCACCGCCCAAAATCCCTGTGCGCGATGACCATTGTTGCAATGCCGATTGATATGGCACACGCACAGGCAAAAAGTATTGCGAGATGGTACTCGACAGGGGGGGCGGATTATTTGAATACCCCGCAATCGCGCTAGAGGTGTTTTGTGACACCACAGGCATAGATGGCATTGGTTGTGAGACACTCATGGGCATGGTTGGCTGAACAGATGCCGATTGTGCCGTAAAATTCATCGGTGGCGGTGGTGGTGCTTGTGTTGTCCGTGGCATAGACATTGGTGGCGGTGGTGGGATACTCATCCCGCCACCAGTGGGTAAACTGGGTGGTGGTGGGGGTGGTTGTAAGCCTGCTTGTTGTTGCCATGTGGGTCTTGGCGCGTTGACTGCCTCTTGCTGAATCGTCACCATCAATTCTTGACGTTGTCTGCCCATCAATATCTGAATTTGTTGCCGTGTAAGCGGTCCGCGCAAGTAGCTCATCGCCCAACGGCTATGCACCAAGATGGGTCCGCCATCGCTATGGATGTTTCGCATCAAAAAGACACGCGGTGCAATATCGGCAATCATCGCGCCAATATCCTGCAAACTGAGGTTGTCGTTGACATTTGCCATCGCCTGCAAGCCATCCATGACCCGTCTGCGGTCATTATCACTCTGCAAACGTCCAATAAACCACGTTCCCGCATTGGTCAGACCCTTATAATCGAGGTCACCCGGATTTTGTGTGGCAAGAATCAGTCCCAAGCCAAAGGCGCGAGCTTGTTTGAGCAAGCGCATAAGGGGTTCTTTGGTGGGCGGGTTTTTTGGATAGGGTGGAAAATAGCCAAACATCTCATCAATATACAAAATGGCGCGGAGGCTGGTCGTACCTTGTTGGGTACGCATCCACCCTAGAATATTTTCTAAGAGCAAGGTGATGATAAATTGGCGTTCTGGCTCAGATAGATGGGCGATATAAAAAATGGATGTGCGCGGTCTGCCGTTGGGTTGATAGAGCAGTTGGTGAATATCTAATGATTGACCCTGAATCCACGATTGAAATGATGGGGCGGCGATGATGTTATTCATCTCCATCGCCAATTTTGTGCGGGCTTTTTCTGGGAAATATTTTTCCAATGGAAAAACGCCCAGCGTATCGAAGGGTGGTTTTTGAATTTGGAGGATAATGTCTTCTAGGGTGAGGTCTTTGCCTTGTTTCCATGCTGTTTCAAAGATATTCGAGATGAGGACATGCTCACGGTCTTTGACGGGTTCTACAGATAACCCCGCCAGTGCCAAAATTGCCGATGTGACCCCCTTGATTTGTTCCCGATTGGCTTCTTCGTTGTTTGCCCAACCATCACGCGGGGCGCGGAGCGAGGCGAGGATGCTAATGGGCAACCCCGCATCTGACCCTGGTGTATAGATGCTATATTTGCTCGCCAATTGCAACCATTTCACACGGTCTGGCACAATGCCCCAATTTTCTAGCCCAGTTTGCCATTTACGCGCCACATCCGCCGCAAATTGGGGAATATCCATGTTGGCGCGGTGAGCATCATCCACATTGACCCATGGCTCAAAATCTTGTGGTCGCATATCGGGGAAGGTGAGTAGCAGGTTGGTAATATCGCCTTTGGGGTCTATGATGATGGCGGGGATATTATCCAGAATGGCTTCTTCTAGCAGGGTAATGCACAAGCCTGTTTTACCACTGCCCGTCATGCCCACAACCACCGCATGGGTGGTCAGGTCACGGGCATCATAATAGACCACATCATCGGTCAGACGGTTGATTTCTGGGTCATATTGCCGCCCCAAGTAAAAATTTGCTTTTGCTTCTATAAATGCCATTTTTTATACTCCCATAGACTGGTTATTCGGACAAAATAGAGACTTGTAAACGCTATGTGGGAGAGACTAGGTTCTTACTATTGAATTGTATCAACTTTTCCCAATCTATAGCGCCATTTGGTAAACAAAATTGTTGGATAA
>DAOTUO010000205.1:0-65705 GCA_034436595.1 Anaerolineae bacterium
TGTGCCATGCGGTGGCTCAGATATAAGTCGTGTTTGCCCCATAGCATCAGCGTGGGCGGTTTAATCTGCCAATCGGTGGGTGGGGCGGGGGATTGACGGACATACGCCCGATACCAATTGAGCATGGCGGTCAATGCACCTTTATGCGCCCATGCCTGTTTATATTCGGTTAAATCGGCATCGGTAAAACTGCCTTTTTTTGAATTAAATTTTAAGAAGCGGAGCATAATTCGTGACCCCACCACCGAAAATAAATTTTCTGGCAAAAATGGTAATTGGAAGAACACCGCGTACATGCTTTTGGCGATTTGGCGCACATCCCCACGTATAAATTTCTCAAATACCTGTGGATGAGGGACATTCATGATGACCAATTTTTCGATATATTCAGGATGACGTAATGCCAGCCACCACGCCACCATCGCCCCCCAATCATGACCGACAATGTTCACTTTTTCGTGACCTGTGGCGCGGAGCAATCCCACAATATCCAGCACCAATTCGTCCATGCGATAATCGCTCAAATCGGGCGGTTTGTCGGTGAGGTTATAGCCCCGTTGGTCGGGTATCCACACATAATAACCGGCATCCACCAATGGCTGAATTTGGTTACGCCAGCCATACCAAAATTCAGGGAAGCCATGCAACAAAATCACAGGCTTGCCCTGTGGGTTGCCTGCGACCATTACATTCATGCTGATGCCGTTGGTGCGGATGATTCGGTTATCCATGATTATTCCTCAGTATCACTTTTTTCTGATGGCGGGGTCGCACCGTGTTTGCGCCTGCGGATGAAATTCATCACGCGGGGCATGGCTTGGGTATATGCCCAATAGAAGGGTGGATAGGGCGCATAATCCCACGCGCCGATATGCCGTATAATGTCTCCACGAAAGCCCTGTTTGAACTGATACACGCCCCATAAGCGGTCTGTTTCCACAAATTCGTTGGGAGCGCCCCACATATCATATAGTGCGTAGCCGTGTGCTTTTGCCCAGCGCATGGCTTCCCATTGGAGCAGGTAATTCGGCATTTTATCCCGCGAGACATTGCTCGATGCGCCATAAAAATACCAACATTTACGCCCAAAGTGAAATAAAATTACATGGGCAATCGGTACATCACCATCATAAGCGATGAGGGCGTGTGCCAGACCTGCCACCATAAAATCACGCCACGCTTTTTCGTAATAGGCGGGTGGACGGGTGAGAAAATGGTCGCGCTCGCCCGTGATGCGATACAGGTCATATAACACGGGGAGGTCATCGAGGGTGGCGTGCCGAATCGTCACACCCTTTTTTTCTGCTGTACGAATTTTCCTACGGGTATTTTGGCTCATATCCGCCAATAATGCTTCTTCATCCCGCGATAAATCAATTGTCAGAGTGTTACGAAACTGCACTTGGTCATCAGAAAAACGCCATTTTCCCGCCAGCAACCGATTTTTGAGCGATACGCCAATCGGTTGTGGTTGGTCATCGGGTGTATTGGGCAGACCAGTAGCCAGTGGCACATCGGGGTCAATTTTGAGCCAGATGGCACGTTGTTTTTTGGCGAATTGTGTCAGATAGCCTAAGATATATGCGGTGAGCGATTCATCTTCATAATTCAGCACCGCGCCTTTTGGCACATAGCACACCGATAAAAAGGCAATGCGCCGTGTGAGGATGGATGCCAGCGCCACCGCTTGGTTTTTATCATCATAAAACATCAGGCGGGTGGGTTTCCAGCCCGTGGTGATATGCTTAAATTCGCCCCACTCCCACGTTTGCAAAATATGGGCATAGGGCAATTGACGCAGGGTGTCATTCCATGTGTCGCGGTCAAGCATTTCGGTCACACGCATTATGACCGCCTCATGGGGATAAGCAGAATGTCATTGGTGATACGCCCGCCGTTGGTTTGGGTCATGGCGATACGTGCGCCTGTGATGGCATCTACCATGCCGATGCCGATGGTGAAATTTTCGGTGGTTACACCTTCCAACGATATCACGACACACTCGTTAATCGCTTCCCCTTCGCGCCAACCACCGGTAGGGTAACGATTATTCATTGGGGCGGCATCGTATTGAGCAAAAAGTCCGCCATTGGGGTTTAGGATGTGGATAAATACGTTATAGTTCCCCTCTGGAAATTGCAATGCAGACCATGTGAAGCAAATTTCTACCGTATTATCGGTTGGGTTGATGGTGGTCGTTGGTTGCGATAAGCCAATTTTTTCTGCCAACCGATAAGCAATAATTGTCTGGGTGGGTGGCGCATTAATGGCGATAACCCCGATATTCGCCACATCCACAGGCGTTTCATCACGCCCGATGATGGGCAATTCTGCCAGAGTATCGCCGTCATATAATTTGACAATGAGAATATCGCTAATCTGGACGGACGCATCTTCTGGGATATGTATCCAATAGGTTTCTGACCATGTTTGACCCATCTCCCAATCGCTGGCGAGTAAATTGCCTGTGGCGGGATAACTATCGCGCCGTACCACATTGGTTTGTGCCGAATGAAGCGCCACACGCAAATTATCATCGGCAGGGGCTAATGCACGCCAATACAGCGTCACTTGGATAGTTTCGTTGGGCAAGGCACGCGGATAAATCGGTGACATGCCGATGAGTTCTGCCACATTTCCAAAGCGGAAATAGACGGGGCGGTCTATCATCTCTGGCAAGGGGGTCGGTTGATAAGCAGGGACAAAATAACGGAATAGCGCCGAAGCCCCAACGCCAAACATCACTATCAACAACAATAATGCCCGATAGCGCCAACGATGTGGCATCCATCCGCCAATGCCGATGGCGATAATTCCCCCCCAACAGGCGATGAGGGGGATTAGGTAGCGTCCCAAATTGCCCCCCCAATATTTTCCAGACAGATAAAACACCGCCACCACCATACAGGCGGTAAAACTGCCTAATACCACCGCGATATTGCGTGCGAGTGGGGTGGGGAAGAGGTGTTTTTTGGTGATGCGGGCGCGAATCACCCACAAGCCACATCCCAAAATGCTGATAATGGTCAGTAGGTTAAAATACAGATATAGTTCATCGCCAACCGCCACAATCCCCCCGCCAAACCGCGCCCAGAAGGTTTCGTAGATGAATACGCCGTTTCTGAGCGCGACTTCCAACGAAAAACTGCCATCGGGGTTAATCGGTTGCGCCCCTGGTATATTGGGGACGGCGCTTAGGGCGGTTGGGTCGCCATATTGAATCAGATTATTGACATACCACCAGCCACCCACGATAAATGTGACCACCAAAATCGCTACCCAATATTTGATATGAGCGCGGGTGATGAGCAACGTCATGCCGATGGGGACAGCCAGTAGCAAGGTATTGGCTTTGGATAAAATCGCCATGCCCGCAAAAATACCGAGTAGAGTGGTATTTTTCCAATTGGGTTTATCGCGCAGGATATACATTAGCATCAATATGGCATAGGTGGTGCAGACGATAGCCAGTGTGTCGTTGTTCATCACACTGGCAATATAATTGAATTGCGCCCAAAAGGTCATACTGCCCAAAGCGATGAGCCGTAATGTGCCAGAATTGGGGAATATCACCTTAAAAATCAACATACAGCCGATGAGGGTCAGTAGCCCCATGCCCACAGACACCATCCGTATGGTATATAGCGCATAGGCGACTGGGCTAGATATATCTGGGAAAAGTTCTGTTTGCCGATGTAAAAACAAATTGTTATTATCTGCACCCACCGCGCCGATAAGGTCACTATAATTGCCCCGATAAAATGGATTATAGCGACTACCCATCTCCTCAAATTGGCTGTTATCATAGCCACGCACAATGAGCGATGTGAGCCAATAATACAACGGGGGATGATGATATTGCCCAACAAGCGGTGTTTGAATATCGGGTGGGATGGGAGCGGTCATGCGGGTGAGCAATTCGGCATGGGCATAGTGTCCCACTTCATCGGGTCCCTCGAATGGGGGATTGTTAAGGGCATAGACTGTCGCAAAAATGATGAAAATGCCCAACATCAAAATTGTGAGGATACGTTCAAAAATCGTCACGGTTATGCTCTTATCTTCAAATAGGTTTTATAAGCATTATATATCAAGGGATGATAAACCACATCCCACGCGCCAACACTCCGTACTATTTGCCCACCCCAACCGCGCTTAAAGCCATAGACCCCCCATAACCCATCGTCACGGGTCTGAAATTCGGCTTCGAGGGTCGCTTCATCAGCATCTGGGATGCCCCACATATCATACCAAACGCACCCATGTGCTTTTGCCCATAACATCGCTTGCCATTGCACACCATACGCCGCCATCAAATTGCGTTTGATATTGGCAGATGCGCCATACATATACCATGCGGTATCGCCTGCCTTATAGACAAATACCCCCGCTAGGCAATCACCTTCATGGTCTGCCAAAAATAGCGCCGCATCGCCTTGTGTGACCGATAGGTCGTAGGCACGTTCATAATAGGCTGGTTCATGCACCCCAAACACATTGCGTTCCCCTGTGATACGCATCATGGCGGTGAATTTGCTCACATCGGCACGAGTCGCTTCATAATAGTGAATATCGTTCTTTTGGCTTTGGCGGATTTTGCGCCGTGTCCCCTGATTCATCCGCGCCAAAATTGACTCTTCATCGGCAGACAGGTCTATCAGTACCGTATTGGGTGGTTGGATGGTCTGTGGGCTTGGTACAAACCCCAATGAGGCAAAGGTGGGTGGGGCTTCATCCAAAAAAATCCCCGCCTCCCATTTTAAGAAACGCGCATGATGTTTTTTGGATGTGGTGCGAATGGCATTCCACAAATCGGTTTGGGCGGTTTCATCGGATAGATAGGGTCCCATCGGCAAATAGGCGACTGTGCCGAGTTTGACGGGTAGGCGATAAAAGAGCAATTGCGCCCCGCCGATGATTGTGCCGTCACGCATGAGTGCGACAATTTCGTCTTGCCAGCCAAAGGCACACTTGAGCGCCCCAAATGCCGAGAGTTGCAAGGCATGGGCGCGGGAATGCGATTTGACATAGGCATCCCATTGGGTGGGTGAGGGTGTTTGTAAGGTTATCATGTTCAGAATTAAAGCGCAAAGCGGTTTATAAGGCAATAGTGCAATCGGTGTTTGGGTTACATTGCAGGCTATTTATTCATCTTGCCCAATTCGGCTATGGGATGAATGGGGCAAATGTGTTAGAATTTCACCTTGTTGGTTAGCGCGATGTTTCATGGTAAATAACAAAAGACCAATTTGCACCAATAGGACGAGAGTGCTATACTTACCCTCGTTTGTGATAAAGATTGCAAACTAATTGCAAGTTTCTTAAAGTGTTTTTTTCAACGGATGCAAGCACGCTTACTTTTTAGAGGTGACACCTCATGGAAATACTGAATCAATGGGCATTTATCGGCATGTTTTTCCTTTTAGCCCCCATTTTGCCCGCCGTGCCAATTTTGTTGGCGGCGGTCATCAGTCCCAAAAAGCCTAACGCCATCAAACAGGCAACTTATGAATGTGGCGTAGAGACGGTTGGTGACACATGGGTGCAGTTCAAAGTGCAATATTATCTCTACGGACTCATTTTCCTCATTTTTGATGTGGAAATGGTCTTTTTATTCCCGTGGGCATTGGCATATAAGCAACTCGATTTCTTCGCATTTTTGGCGGGGTTATTGTTTATCTTTTTGCTCAGTGATGCCCTCGTTTATGCGTGGCGCAAAAAAGTTTTGGAATGGGTGTAGCTTATGCAATGCGATAATATCATCAATACGCTTGCTCCGTGTTTGGTACAATCGGGTTGGAATGGCGACCTCGCCAATTTTGCCTCTATCTTCTTGGGTGTGATCATTTTAGCAACCTTTCCGTTGCTAGTGACGATTGTCCTCATTTGGTTTGAGCGCAAATTTGCCGCCCGTATTCAAGACCGCTTGGGTCCCAATCGTGTGGGACCGTTTGGGTTGTTACAACCATTTGCAGATGTCATTAAATTGCTTGGTAAAGAAGATATTACCCCTGCAGGTGCAGATAAACTCATTTATAATATCGCCCCTGTGATGATGGTGATGTCGGTGTTGCTGATATGGGCAGTTGTGCCATTGTCGCCAATTCATGTTGGCATGGATTTAGAAATTGGTGCGCTGTATATCATTTCGGTGGCATCTTTTGGCACACTATCGGTCATTTTTGCCAGTTGGTCTAGCAACAATAAATACGCGCTACTCGGTGCCTTCCGTGTGGTGGCGCAGTTGATTAGTTATGAAGTGCCACTCGCACTCTCATTGCTCATCCCTGTGATGTTGGCAGGTAGCATGAGCCTTGTGGATATTACCCAAGCCCAAGCGGGTATGTGGTTTATCTTTGTGGCACCGCTGTCTGCGATTTTGTTTTTTATATCATCACAAGCCGAAACCGGACGCGCCCCATTTGACCTGCTCGAAGCCGAATCTGAGCTGGTTGCAGGGTTCAATATCGAATATTCGGGGATGAAATTTGCCTTGTTCTTTGCGGGTGAATTTATGCACGTTTTTACCAATGGCGTGTTGATGGCGGTGTTATTTGCAGGTGGCTATATCGGCTTTGGCGGATTAGAGAATAGTATCCCATTGTTGGGGATTGTGTTCTTGTTCCTTAAGGCATCGGTGTTTTATATGCTATCGCTCCTCATCCGTAATGCGATTCCGCGTGTGCGGATTGACCAGTTGATGAATTTTAACTGGAAATTCCTCGTGCCAGTCTCGATTGTGAATGTTGTCATGATGGCATTTTTGCTCAAAGTGGTGCAAGCGTTGGGCATTGCCCCCACACCAGAACTAGCCAATGACTTTGTGGCAAATATTCCACAAACGTTGGTGTTGTTTGCGGGGAATGTGGTGCTGGGTTTGCTGGTGATGAACACTGTGAGCTCACGTATTCGCAAAGAACGCCTACAAGAATCGGCAAATCGCGCCATCGTGCCAATGGGTGCGGGTGATTAATTATGACGACAGGGGAGTTTTAATATGAACTTCGGTGAAGGATTAACCCCAGAAGCATTCGCCTTTGGCTTATTTACCATCCTCACACTTGGGGGGGCGTTGGGTGTGGTCACAAGCCTTAACCTAGTCCGTGCCGCCATTTGGCTGATGTTGAGTTTGTTTGGCATTGCGGGATATTTTGTGTTATTGAGTGCGCCATTTTTGGCATCGGTGCAAGTTTTGGTGTATATCGGCGCAATCGGTATTTTATTCTCGTTTGCAGTCATGCTCACACGCGGGATGACCAACCTCAAAGAACGGTTTAATGATCAATGGTGGTTGGCAGGGTTGGCGGCGCTCACGGCATTTGTTTTGTTGATGGTGGGCGTGATTGTCCCCGCATTTGGCAATTCGGGTGCGCCTGTGTCTGACCAAGTGACCACCACCGTAGATTTGGGTGTGGCGCTGGTGAGTGGCAATCAGTACGTATTGCCGTTTGAGGTGGCATCGTTGCTCCTCACCGCAGCGATGATTGGCGCGATAGTCATTGCGCGTGAAGATGATTAGCAGCGGGTCAATCCACAACAAGAGGAGGATGTAATGGTTCCACTTTGGATGTATTTAACGGTTGCGGCGGCGCTCTTTTCCATCGGTATGTATGGGGTTTTGGCACGCCGTAACGCCGTAGCTGTCCTCATGGGCATTGAGTTGATGCTTAATGCGGTCAACCTCAACCTAATTGCTTTTTGGCGGTATCTGACCCCATTCAACATGAGTGGACAGGCTTTTGCCGCATTTGTACTGGTGGTCGCCGCCGCAGAAGTCGCTGTCGGCTTGGCGATTATTATCGCAGTCTATCGCAACCGCCAATCGGTGGAAGTCGAAGACGTAGATATGCTCAAAGGATAAGGGGCGCACATGGTTAATTTTAACGATGTAAATTATCTCCCTTGGCTTATCCCACTCGGTCCGATGCTGGCATTTGCCATTATCGCATTGCTCACCAACCGCAGTCGGTTAGTGCCTGCCACATCACATGAATATGGCGGACATCACCCCGATTATGACGGAATGCTTGTGCCTGTGGTTGCCCCATGGAGCCGAGTATTGAGTATTGTGGTGGGTATGGCTGGTATGACCGCCGCGTGGTTGATGAGTCTGGTGGTGTTTTTTCAGGGTATTAGTACCTCAAAATTAGGCTTAGACGACAAAGTTTTTGAAAGTAGCCGTAACTGGCTTGCCACTGGTGTAGAAACCTTCCGCATCGGCATTTTGGTAGACCCCCTCACGGTGGTTATGCTGTTTATGGTGCCATTGGTGGTAATGTGTATCTTTATCTACTCCATTGGTTATATGGCACATGACCCACGCCAAGCCCGCTTTTTTGCGCTTATCTCTTTATTTGCGGGCGCGATGCTCACATTGGTTGTGGCAGATAACCTGCTGTTGCTATTTGTGGGTTGGGAAGTCATGGGCGTGTGTTCGTACTTGCTCATCGGCTTTTGGTATGAGAAGAAAAGTGCTTACCGCGCCGCGATTAAAGCCTTCACGACCACTCGTGTTGCCGATGTGATTATGTTGCTCGGCATTGTGTATTTATACACCATGACAGGCACGCTTAGCTTCCGTGATATTCTTTATAATCCAGAAGTTCTGGCAATGCTCGCAGGCACTCCCGCACTCATTGTGGGGAGCTGGGGAATTAGTGCGGCGGGACTCATTGGCATGTTCCTCATCATCGGCACAATCGGTAAATCGGCACAATTTCCACTACACGTTTGGTTGCCCGATGCGATGGAAGGTCCAACCCCTGTTAGCGCGATGATTCATGCCGCGGCGATGGTGTCGGCTGGTATTTATGCCATTATCCGCATGTATCCATTATTTGAAGCAGGTGGGCATCCACATTCGGGTGAATTTACGTTACCATTATTGCTCATGGCGGTGGTTGGCGCGTTTACGGCACTTTTTGCCGCAACGATTGCCCTCACTCAAAATGATGTGAAAAAAGTGTTGGCATATTCGACCATATCGCAATTGGGTTTTATGATGGCGGCGTTGGGGATTGGCGCATATATCGCGGCATTCTTCCACCTCATCACCCATGCGTTTTTCAAAGCCTTGTTGTTTATGGCTTCTGGCTCTGTGATTCATGCGATGGAACACGGTGAACATCACCTCCATGAGCATCACGATGAACATGGCGACCACGACCATGCACACGCTGACCATCATGCCCACGACGCGCACGATAGCCACGATGCACACGATGCACACGACCACCACGAAATAGTCGGTGAACCGATTGATGCTGATGACGTGGATGAACCCGTAACACCTCACTTTGACCCCCAAGATATGCGGAATATGGGCGGACTGATTCGTACAATTCCCGTCACCGCATGGACATTTATCATCGGTGGCGTGTCGTTGGCTGGCTTCCCATTAATTACGGCAGGATTTTGGTCGAAAGACGAAATTTTGGCGGATGCGTGGTATGTGTGGTCTGGTACATCATCTGTCGTGCATATCTTTGTGTTTGTGATGTTGGCGATGGCGGCATTTTTGACCGCATTTTATACCGCACGCCAATTGAGCATGACCTTTTTGGGCGACCATCGCACCGAAGCAGCCACACATTCTGGCTTGGGCGGTCCGCGTAGCATTATTAGCATCACGATGCAATTGCCACTGGTCATCCTCGCGTTTTTTGCGATTGTGGCGGGTTTTGTGGGTGTCCCACCCGATTTCCCCATCTTTGGCAGTATCTTTGCACCTAATGGCAACCCATTCTTCGATTTTGTGAAGTATAGCCTGCTTACCGAAATGCAACCGCCCAAACCCCCGTTCAATGCCATCCCTGTGTTGGTATCGTTTGCGGTGGCGCTTGGTGGTCTGTATTTGGGCTGGCGCATGTATGGTCGCACACCCCTCAAAGCGGGTGAAGCAGACCCCATGACGAAAATTTTGTCGCCAAGTGCCTATAAATTGCTCCAAAACAAGTATTATATAGACGAATTGTATGTGGCAGTGTTTGTCAAACCCCTCAAGTGGTTCTCTAAAAATGTGGTGGTGGTCTTTATTGATAAGGGCATCATTGATGGCACCATTCACCTCATTGCCCGTGTATTCACATGGATTGGCGACTTGTTCAAAGTGTTGAACTTGTGGCTGATTGACGGCGTGAGCGATAGCATCCCACAAGGGATTATCAATTTTGGTGCATGGTTCAGACGGACTCAGACGGGACAAATCCAACAATATATGTTGTGGGTGCTGTTTGCCGTCCTGATTATCGGTTTGATATTTGTGGTCTCTGCGGGATTCTTACAAGCCGCAGGCTAGGGTAAGTGGGGGAGGGCATGGTGAATCGCCATGCCCTTCTCATGTAAATTAGGCTTATTGCAAAAACGGAGGGATTTTCCGTACATGGGCAATTCAAATTTATTCGGTTTAGATGTACTGTCCATTCTGGTGCTTGCACCAGCTTTTGGCGCATTACTTGTGGTGGCATTGCCACGCAACCCATGGCTAGGGCGCATTGTATCCCTAACGATTGCGTTGGCGATTGGCGTGCTTGCCACACTTGTCTTTTTTAGCTACGACCGCACCAACCCGAATATGCAGTTCACATCGGAAACACAATGGTTTGCGCTATTGGGTTCTACGTGGAACGTAGGGATAGATGGCATTAGCGCGACGATGGTGTTGCTGACGGGGATTCTTGTCCCACTGGCAATTCTCATCAGTTGGGAAATTGAAGACCGCGTGAATGTGCATTTGGCGCTCATCTTGTTCTTTGAAACAGGTTTGATGGGTGTATTCATAGCGCAGGATTTGATGATATTCTTCTTATTCTACGAATTGAGCCTTGTGCCGATTTATTTCCTCATTGACCAATGGGGCGGAAAAAACCGCAAGTATGCCGCCACTAAGTTCATGATTTATTCCATCGGCGGGACATTAGGCATGTTGCTCGCCACCCAGCTTATCGGCTGGACGGCGGGTACATTTAATATTAAAGAATTAACGGTGTTGTGGCCCCAATTTGATGGCACAGGTGGCACAGGGATTTTCTTGGGTATTGATATAGAGACGGTGAAAGCCCTCGCATTTGTGGGATTTTTCATCGCCTTTTGCATCAAAGTACCCATATTCCCCTTCCATACATGGTTGCCCGATGCTCACGGTGAAGCACCAACGGCAGGCTCGATGCTCCTCGCGGGTGTCATGCTCAAATTGGGCGCATACGGATTTATCCGCTTGGTTGTGCCTCTGTTCCCCGATGTATGGGTGGCAGATATTGGCTTGCTCGGACTCAATATCACATGGGCGGGCTTGTTTGCCTTCCTCGCCATGTTGGGCATCGTGCTAGGGGCGTTTGCGGCTTTTGCCCAGACCGATATTAAGCGACTCGTGGCATACAGCTCGGTGAATCACATGGGTTTTGTGGCGTTAGGCATCGCAGTCATGGCTACAGTTTATGGACAAGCCTATGTGAACGGCTCGACCACCCCAGAGATGATGCAAAGTGGTATCATCGCCGCCAATGGCGCGGTTATGCAGATGTTTAATCATGGTCTTAGCTCGGCGGGTATGTTCTTGCTGGCAGGCGCGATTTATCATAAAACCCACACCCGCGATTTGCGCGAATATGGCGGTTTGTGGGTGAAAGCACCGATTTATGGTGGCATTTTTATCTTCACCAGCATGGCGAGTTTGGGATTGCCCGGACTTAACGGCTTCATCGGTGAATTTTTGGTGGTACGTGGGGCTTTCCCCGTATTCACATGGCTGACAATCTTCTCCATGTTAGGGTTGCTCTTTACAGGGGCATATATCCTCAAAGGAATTCGGGCGGTATTGCACGGACCATTCAACATGAGATGGCGCGATACCAATGTCGAAATTGAACTGCGCGAATTTATCGCTATTGCACCGTTGATGATTCTCATCCTCATTACGGGTATTTTCCCAAATTGGGTACTTTATGTGATTAACAACTCTGTGACGCTTATGATGCAGGGGCTGAGTTAGGGTAGGGATATGTCTTTTACGTTTCCAGTGCTTACAGCCATAATTTTTATCCCGATAGTCGCGGCGGTCATCATTTTGTTTATGAACCCCAAACAACGCGACCTTATTCGGGGGACTGCGCTTTCTACAGCAGTGGTCTTATTGGGACTTTCGGCGTTTGTATATTTTAGTTACAACGGCGAAGTCAATCGGGCGGGCGGATTGCTCGAAGCTCAAGAACAACTCGTGGCAGATGGTGGCGACCTCATCGGTAGCCAGATGTTCAAAGACGGGTTGCGGTTTGAAGAAAAATACACATGGGTAGATACTGTTGGCATTAGTTACCATGTGGCAGTGGACGGCTTAAATGCCCCGATGATTTTGCTCACGGGCATGGTCGCGGTGGCGGGTGTGCTGATTAGCTGGCGTATCGAAGACCGTATCCGCGAATTTATGGCGTTCTTCCTCTTGCTGGTTGCAGGGGTGTATGGCGTATTTGTCGCGGTGGATTTATTCCTGCTGTTTTTCTTCTATGAACTCGCCATCTTCCCTATGTACTTACTGATAGCGGGGTGGGGCTGGGAGAAATTGCGCGAATATGCGGCGATGAAACTCACGCTATTCATCCTCATCGGCTCAGTGATTGCATTTGTCGGGGCGATTGCGATGGTACTCACTGCCAGTAATTTCTTTAGCAGTGAGGCTGGTGCGGCAATATTTGCCCAAGCACAACAATCGGGCTTGCTCTCTACTACTGCACAAACATTCAGTTTTGATATTGTCCAACTCACCGTTGCGGCAGAAGCGGGCGCGTTTGATGCCATCGGTTATTTCGGTGTCGAAACCCTTACCTTTGCCACATTCTGGTTTCCATTCATCTTCATTGGATTTGCGGTGTTGGCGGGTGTGTTCCCCTTCCATAACTGGTCACCAGATGGTCACGTTGCCGCGCCAACCGCCGTCTCGATGATTCATGCGGGTGTGCTGATGAAATTGGGCGCGTATGCGGCTTTGCGTTGTGGTGTTCAACTCATGCCAGAGGGCGCACAAGCGCATTTGCCGTGGATTGTTTTCCTCACGCTGGTGAATGTGGTCTATGGAGCGTTTATCGCCTTCCGTCAACGCGACTTTAAGTATGTCATCGGCTTTTCCTCTGTGAGTCACATGGGGCTGGTGAGTATGGGTTGGGCTTCGATGAATGTCATCGGCATGACGGGCGCAGGTTTGCAAATGTTCAGTCATGGGGCGATGACCGCGCTCTTCTTTGGGTGTGTGGGGATGGTCTATGAACGCGCTCATACCCGTGATATTCCGAGCCTGGGCGGGTTCATCAAGAAAATGCCGTGGGTGGGATTTGCCTTCATAGTGGGTGGTCTCGCCAGTATGGGTATGCCCGGTCTTAGCGGATTTATCGCAGAATTTCCCATTTTTATGGGGATGTGGGCGGCATCGGATAGCATCACCTTGCAGATTGGTGGATTCACCCTCTCGAATTATTATTCGATAATGGTCATTATATCCGCACTCGCCATCGTCATCACCGCGGCTTATGTGTTACGGGTGACGAGTCAGGTGTTCTTTGGCGAATTTGACGCAGAAAAATATCCCGATGTGGGTGATATAGCCATCACCGACCGCGTGATTTTGTTGTTGTTGGGTGTCCCTCTCATTTTAGTCGGGATGATGCCTTTCTTGATGGCTCCAATGGTACAAGCGGGTGTTAATCCGGTTGTAGCGATGTTGGGAGGACTGTGACCGTGGGTGAATTTAATTATCTACAGCAATTACCCGCCATTGCGCCAGAAATTGGGTTGACCATTTTGGCGGTTGTGGTGTTGGCGTTGGATTTATATTTGCCAGAGAGTCGGCGTAAGGGGACGGCGTATGTCGCCGCCTTTGGGCTACTCGGTTTGGCAATTGTGCCATTCATTTGGTCGCCCGTTTCTGGGATAGACTCTTATTGGGGTGGCATGGTGCGCTATGATGTGTTGGCGCAGGTGTTTAAGGTGATGATACTCCTCGCGGCGGGCATAACCTGTCTGATAGCCGTTGGCACGCACGATTTGGCACGGAAAGGTGAGTTTTACCTCATCATCATTGTGTCTACATTGGGGGCATCGCTCCTCAGCGCCGCCAGCGACCTCATCATGATTTTTGTCGCGCTAGAAACATTGTCTATCCCCTTGTATATTTTGGCAACCTTCCGCAAAGGTGACCCACGTTCTGTCGAAAGCGGGATGAAATATTTCCTGTTTGGGTCGTTTGCCTCTGCGATATTGCTCTATGGCTTTAGCTTGCTCTATGGCTTCACCGCCCAGACCAATATTTATGCCATCGCCGATTATATGACTAGTCCCGAATTTGGACTCAATGCCGCCCCGATTGTGGTGTCATTGGTGCTGATATTCGTGGGATTCGGCTTCAAAATCAGCGCTGTGCCCTTCCATTTTTGGACACCCGATGTCTATGAAGGTGCGCCAACCCCTGTGACCGCATTTGTGAGTGTCGCCAGCAAAGCCGCTAGCATGGCGGTGCTGATGCGCTTTCTTATTGCCATATTCCCCGCCGAATTTGTCATCAACGGACAGGTTATGCAGGAATTTTGGATTCAACTGGTCATCGTCCTCGCGGTGATTAGCATGACCATCGGCAATGTTCTGGCGCTGGTGCAAAAGAATATTAAACGGATGCTGGCGTATTCATCCATCGCTCAGGCGGGTTATACGCTCATCGGGATTGCCTCTATTCAGACTATGTATCTCACCGATGGCATGACCGACCTTAGCCAAACGGCGGCGGCGCAAGGGGTGGCGGCTGTCACCTTCTATATGTTTATGTATACCTTCACCAATTTGCTGGCGTTTGCGGTGATTGTCATTTTCACCGAAGCGACAGGTAGCGAAAAAATCAGCGACCTCGCTGGCTTGAGTCGTCGCAACTCCTGGCTGGCTTTGGCGATGACCGTTGGATTGTTGTCTTTGGCGGGAATTCCCCCCGCGGCGGGTTTCTTTGGCAAGTTCTTCTTGTTCAATGCCGCCGTGACCGCAGGCTTGGAATGGCTGGCGATTGTCGGTGTCCTCAATGCGATTGTGGCGCTCTATTATTATCTGGTGGTCATCAAAGTAGTTTATGTAGACCGCCACGAAGATGATGAAGTCCCGATTGCGCTTAATATGACCACCGCATGGGTACTGGGCGCGACCACCCTCAGTGTGATTGCGTTGGGTGTGTTGCCACAAGCCATTTATAACTGGGCATTGAGTAGTGCCAGCACGTTGTTTGCATAGCATTTTTTGTGCATCATTCCCGATGTTATTCCGTAAGGGCGCAATCGGTTGCGCCCTTGCTGTCTATAGCTGTTTTTGGGGGTGTTTATGACCACTTTTGCACATTATCTAAATAAGGTGGTGAATTTGCATAATAAATCCCTGAAAATTTGGTTGTTTTATGGTATTTTTTTCCCCTTTGTGATAAAATGCGCGATTGTTAGAGTAAGGTGGCACAGTATGCCTATTGGCTCATGAAAATCAGACCATCACGGGTGACAGACCGTATTCACAACCTAACCATTGCAATTATTTCCATTCAGGCGGGTTGTGCATCATTGGTTATCATACTCATCGCACTCATTATTGGGTCGTGGCTGGGTGATTTGCTCGGACAGCGTGGATTGATGATTTTTGTCATGATTATTCTGAGTGTGCCAGTGAGTTTGTATGTCATGCTATGGATTGCGATGCGGGCGGTTAATTTTCACCTACATTTTCGGTCTTTAGAAGATGAGAACACAAACTAATTTATAAGACTTAAGGAGGTTTTATCTTTGAGAACAACACTTTATTTTTTGTACCGCAGAAAGGAGAAATAGTCCATGAATACAAGACAGCGCGGCTTTATTACATTAGGAGTCATCCTATTTGTCGCTATCGTCTTTTGTGGTCTTATCCCCTTCGTGTGGATGCCAAGTAACGGGATTGGCGTAGCACTCCCTGTTATCACCGTCCCTGGTGAAGTCGTACAAGCCGACTTTTTGCCCGGATGGGATTTGACGAATTCGTTCATTGGGACGGTTCTCACAGGGATGTTGATGTTGCTCATCACCGCGATTCTTTGGCGTATGACGAAGGGTTGGACACGCGAAGTTCCCAGCCGTTTGCAAAGCATGTTTGAAGTATTTATTGGCGGTTTCCGCAATTTCTTAAAAGGGATTGCTGGCGACAAGCTCCGTACAACCCCCTTGCTGTGGCCCCTCGTGGCGACCATCTTCTTCTTTTTGCTCACCGCAAATTATATGAAGTTGCTCCCCGGTGTCGAAACTGTGGGTAAGATGCACTGCACGTATGCTACTTTTAAGGGATACCCCATGATTCAAATTAACGCCAATGGGTATCAGCTATGGGTAGATAGCCCTCTCAATGCGGGTACAACCCAAACTGAAGAGACATACGAAGTGTGTAACCATTATTTCTATAAAGAATGGTCGCGTTATGACTTCCAAGATGCAGAAACCATCGAAACAGCGATTACTGCCGCCCAATTGGGTGTGTCTGAAGCACAATCGGTTGTGACTGCCGCAGAGACCGAATTGGCATCTTTTGTCGCTACATTGCCCGCAGAAGGCGAATTGAGCGAAGCCAACGAAGATAGATTGCTTGAACTTGAAGAAAAAGTCGCCAAAGCGGTTGAAGAAGAGCATAAGGCAGAACGTGAATTTGAGCGCCAAGAGATTCGTCTCACCGCCTCACAACAAATTTTTGCTATTGATGCAGAACTCGCTTCTTTGAACTCAATGACTGTTGACCCCAGTTCCGAAGAGGGCATAGCCCACCAAGAACGGATTAATGAATTGCAAGAACAACGCGATTTCCATAACACCCAAATGCACTATCCAACCGCAACCGTGGTGTTTAACCAATCGCAACTCGACAACCCTGCAAAACCCGCACCATTCTTGTTCCACATCACCCCATTTGTGCGCGGTCCTGCAACCGACCTCAGCCTGACCTTTATGCTCGCCATCCTGTCTATGGTGATGGTGCAAGTGTATGGTGTATGGGCATTGGGTCCTGCCTATTTTGAGAAATTCATCAACATCAGTGCGCTCGGTAATTTGGGCAAACGCCCATTGGGTGCCATTGACTTTGTGGTCGGGTTGATTGAAATCATCTCCGAAATCGGTAAAATCGTCTCGCTTGCCTTCCGGTTGTTTGGTAACTTGTTCGCCGGTGGTGTGGCGTTGATGGCGATGACATTCTTGGTCGCCTTGTTCATTCCCGGTATCATCTACGGCTTGGAGCTCATCATTGGTGGGGTGCAAGCATTGGTGTTTGCCGTATTGACCGTTGTATTCTCTGTACAAGCGCAAGAGTCGCATCATCATGATGATGACCACGACCATGCCGAAGAACACGCTTAATTTATCTGATAAAGTGACTATAAACACAGGAGCGAAATAACAATGATTGAAGCAGATTCCCTTTCCGTAGGTCTAAAAGCTATTGGTGCTGGTTTGGCGATGGTCGGCGCGTTGGGACCAGGTATCGGCATTGGTTTGTTGGCACAAGGTGCAATGCAAGCCATTGGTCGTAACCCAGATGCCGCTGGTACTATCCAAACAAACATGATTTTGGCGATTGTATTCACCGAAGCTATTGCTATTTATGCGCTGGTGGTTGCCTTGCTCATCGTCTTTGTTCTCGGTTAATCCATCTATTTATCCCAGAAAGGATTAGAGAACAATGCGAGGAATGAGAAAATACATAATTGCGGTAGCGATGATTGGGATGCTTTTAATGGTTTCCCCCGCTTTTGCCGCCGAAACCGCCGAAGCGGGTCCGTTGGATAAATTGGGTATCAATTTTGGCTTTATGCTCTCCCAATTCTTCCACTTTGCCCTGCTCTTTACCTTTTTGTTGGTTGGTCTATGGCGACCAATGACCAACATGCTCGATAGCCGTGCCGCAAAAATTGAAAAAGGGCTAGAAGACGCTTCCAAAGCCGCTAATGCGTTGAAAAACGCCGAAGCCGAAGCCGAAAAATTATTGGTGACTGCCCGTGCAGATGCCAACAAAATCATCGAAGAAGCGCGTGGTCGTGGTGATGAAGTGGCGAAAGCCATCGAAGCCGAAGCCCGTAATTCTGCCGAAAAGATTCGTGCAGAAGGTCGCTCCCAAGTTGATGTTGAACGTACCCAACAATTGGGCGCGTTGCGCGGTGAAGTGTCGAACATCTCTATCGCTGTGGCACAACGCCTCATCGGTGAAGCACTCGACAAAAAACGCCAAGAATCGCTTATCAACGATTTCTTCTCTAAAGTACCTGCCGATGCCAAAAACATGACTGGTAAGGTAGAAGTGGTCTCTGCTATGCCATTAGACAATGCAGAACAAGACCGCGTGAAGAAAGAAATTGGCAATACCGATGTTACCTTCCGCGTAGACCCCGCCATCTTGGGTGGTCTTATCATCCGCACAGAAGACCGTGTGGTAGATGGTAGCGTGCGCCGTGATTTGAACACATTGGCGACCCGCTTAAACTAAGCGTATCGCTTGTAGATGCAATATCTCAACGAGGGGCGTTATGCCTCTCGTTTTTTTTATTGATAGGGTAGGCTGGCTATGATGCTATCGGTACGTGATGTTGCTTATAACGGATATATACCAATCCCAAATCCAAAAATACGCTGGTATGCCTCGCTTCCGCCAGTGAATAGTGATTTTGAATTTGGCAAAGTCTATAATGTCGTATCAGAACATGAAAACGAGTTATGGGCATTTAACTGGCTATTGGCTGGCATATTTAACCCACAACAGGGCAGTTTTAGCCTAGATGGTGTCATGCTTGATGCGCCTCAGCGCAGAAAAATAGCATGGATGGTGCGTTACGATGAAATTAGGCGATTTGGTAGGTTTCCGCAGAGGGTTAAAAATCAGGTACGGCAGGGGATAAAAAAATATAATGCCCATAATTTGTCTGAATATGATTATTTTAACCATTTTATGCTTGCGCCAACATTATATATTCGTTATTTGCGTCAACAAAGCAGTGAGGGTTGGCGGAGTAGCTGTGTGATTGGCTTGTCACATAATAGGATGATTTTTTGTTTCCCTTCATATACTCGGCAAGGTTTTCTTGATGATTATCATAATTTGTGGTTAGGCGATATGCTACAATTCATGAAATCATTAAATTGCCTCATTTTGCTCCCCTCACTTCCTAATGCCAATACATATAATTTGTGTGATGCGATAATCCACATCTAAGAGGCTCATTATGCGTTGTTATCATCTATTTACTACGGAGTTGTTATCAGTATGACCACATTTGCACAATTACTCAATGCCTTGCCCCCCGATGATGTGATTGCCCTCATCGGCGATGGGACAGTCTCTATCACCGCGCCTATCGCAGAATCCACATCCACCGTCGGACAAGGTGGTATTTTTGTGGCACGACAGGGCAAATCTGCCGATGGACACGATTTTATCCCACAAGCTATCGCCAATGGCGCTGTGGCGATTATCGGCGAAAAACTCATGACGGGGTTATCTGTTCCATACGCCCAAGTGCGTGATTCGCAGTCTGCCATCGGCATTGTCGCATCAGCGTATTATGGCAACCCATCGCGCCGTCTCATTGTCATCGGTGTGACGGGTACAGATGGCAAAACCACAACCACCACGCTCATCCATAGCATCCTCAAACATGCCACTGGCGGAAAAACGGGTTATATTAGCACCATCGCCGCCGAATTGGGTAGCACCACCGCCGATACGGGCTTGCATGTCACCACGCCCACCGCACCAGAAGTTCAGATGTATATGGCGCAAATGGTCGAAGCAGGACTCACCCATTGCGTCATCGAAATGACCAGTCACGGCTTGGCACAAGGGCGTTTGGCGGGTGTGGATATTGATGTCGCTGTCATGACCAATGTCACGCATGAACATCTGGATTATCACGGCTCATTTGAGGCGTATCGAGATGCCAAAGGCATTATGTTCGATATGCTGGCATCTAGCTATGAAAAATTTAACATGCCCAAAATTGCAGTGGTCAATGCCGATGACCTCAATGCCGATTATTTTTCTGGGAAATATGCCGATAAGCTGATTCGTTATGGCATCACCCATAATGCCGATGTGCGCGGGCGCAATATCACCTATACCCCTAGTGGCGCAGAATTATCGGTGATTACCCCCACAGAGGGCGGTACGGTCAAATTACACCTGCTGGGACAATTTAATGTCCTCAATGCGTTGGCGGCAGTTTCTGCGACTATACACATCGCGTCTTGGGCAGATATTCGGCGTGGATTAGCCGATATTCAAGCGGTATCGGGGCGGATGGAACGGATTGATGAGGGACAAAAATTCACGGCGATTGTGGATTTTGCCCATACACCCAACGCGCTCAAAAATGCGCTCACCACCGCCAAGCAAATGCTCCCCAAAGGCAAACGGTTGATTGCTATATTTGGGAGTGCTGGCTTGCGCGATGTGGAAAAACGGCGCATGATGGCAGAGACCTCTGTGCAGATTGCCGATATGAGCATCCTCACCGCAGAAGACCCACGCACCGAATCTTTGGACGCGATTTTGGAAATGATGGCGCAAGGGGCAATGAGCATGGGTGGGGTAGAGGGGCAGTCATTCATCCGTGTGGTAGATAGGGGTGAGGCGCTATTTGTGGCGTGTCAGATGGCACAGGCGGGTGATATTGTGATTGCCTGTGGCAAAGGGCATGAACAGAGTATGTGCTTTGGGACGGTGGAATATCCGTGGGATGACCGCGATGCCATGCGTGCGGCATTGCGTGGGACACCCCTCAAAACATTGCCCACCGCCAAAAATGACTAAATCGTTGGCATAGCGCCATGTTACAATGGGTATTCTGTGCTAAAATCACACTTGATTCTTAAACGATTTATGAGGAAAATTCCCCGCATGATTGATTTAGGCATTATCATTGTTAATTGGAATACTCGTGAGCTACTCCGCAAAACACTCCAAACTGTTTTTGCGAGTGAGGGCGATTTTACCTATCAGGTGGTAGTCGTGGATAACGGCTCTAGTGATGGTAGCCAAGACATGGTAAAAACTGAATTCCCCCAAGCGCATTTTATCGCCAGCGAGATCAACGGCGGATTTTCCTATGGGAATAATCTGGGTTTACACGCGCTGGGGTATCGGGGGACGGGTGATATAGATAACGATTCACCCCGTTATGCGTTGCTCCTCAATCCAGATACAGAAGTTCCACCAACATCCCTGTATGACATGACCCAATTCATGGATAATAACCCCGATGTTGGCATTGCGGGTCCAAAATTACTCCTCAAAGAAAATGAACAACTCGATAAGGCGTGTCGGCGGAGTTTTCCGACACCGATTATCTCTTTTTATCATTTTTCTGGACTTGCCAAATTATTCCCAAAAAGCCCACGCTTTGCCCGCTATAACCTGACCTATCTTGACCAAGACCAACAAGCAGAAATAGATTCGGTGGTGGGCGCGTATATGCAACTCCGCAAAGAGGCGATTGCCCAAACGGGACTCATGGATGAGACGTTCTTTATGTATGGGGAAGACCTCGACTGGGCATTACGGGTTAAACAAGCAGGCTGGACAGTGGTATACTATCCAAAAGTCATTGTGTGGCATGTGAAGCGTGCCGCGAGTCGCAAAAGCAAAAAGGCACAATTTGAATTTTATCGTGCCATGCTCATTTTTTATCGTAAACACTATCGGAAGACGACACCATTATGGTTACACAGCCTCGTCCTAACGGGGTTAATGGTCAAGGGAGGGCGCGAATTGTGGCAGGAAATACGTCATTCATCCCTCCCAACCCCCAACAACTGATAAAAACCAAAGCGGAAAATGGGCGGTCTAATCGTATCAAGGCATCGTTAGAAGCCGTATTGTTCTTTTTGGATATTATCTCGCTCTGCATGGCATTTATTTTGGCGTATGTGGCGCGGTTATATGTACCCCTGTTTAATCTGCCAGATGAACTCGCCCCCATGAGCGAATTTTTGCCGTTGATGGTGTTGCAGATATTCGTCATTGTCATCGTATTTTATTTCTCACGGTTGTATCATCAACGCCGTGTGACCAGCCGAATTGACCACGCCCGTAATATCTTGGGCGCTGTCACCATTGGTATGGTGCTGGCGAGTGGGATTCAGGAATTGATATTCAGAAACACAGCGTTGGATGTAGATTATTCGCGTACGATGTTCTTTTATAACTGGGTATTGACTGTGATTTTGGTGGTGGCGGGGCGCGAGGCGCATCGCATCCTCAAAGTGAGTTTTCGTAGGCGCGGTGTCGTGCGCGATAACCTGTTGCTCATTGGCACAGGGCGCGTGGTGCGCGATATTTCTCATCGCATTAAACATAACCCAGATTTAGGCTATCAGATTGTCGGTGTCGTGACCGATGTGGTAAAACCCAAAGGCAAAATTAATGATATGCCTATTTTGGGGTTATATCACGATTTGCCCGTCATCATTGACCATTATGGCGTAGAGCAGGTGATTATCGCCCTGCCAGATGCCAGACGTGCCGATATTGTTGAATTGGTCACACTCTGTCAACGTGGGCGGGTGGACATTAAAATTTTCCCCGATATTTTTGCGTATATGGCAGGTGATTTGAACGTGGACGATTTGGGCGGGACACCCCTGCTCACCGTGCGCGATATTGCCCTGCGCGGGTGGAAATTGAGCCTCAAACGCGGATTAGATATTTTTGGCGCGTTATTTGGACTCATCTTTTTATCGCCCATGTTGCTCCTCATTGCGATTATTGTGCGCCTAGAATCGCCCGGTGCGCCGTTTTATTCGCAAATTCGCATGGGGTTAGATGGTCGTCCATTCCCCATCATCAAATTTCGTTCCATGCGAAAAGATGCCGAATCTAAAGGGGTTGGTTGGACAATCCAAAATGACCCGCGCATCACCAAAGTCGGCAAAATTTTGCGTAAGACAGAACTCGATGAATTGCCACAACTGATTAATGTGTTGCTCGGTCACATGAGCCTTGTCGGACCGCGCCCAGAACGTCCGCAATATGTGCAACAATTTCGCCAAAAAATCCCGCGTTATATGGAACGTCACCGTGAAAAAGCGGGTATGACAGGTTGGGCGCAGGTGAACGGGCTACGGGGCGATACATCCATCGAAGAACGCACCAGTTTTGACCTGTGGTACGTGGAAAATTGGTCGCTGTGGCTGGATATTAAAATCATCATCCGTACCGTTTTACAGGCAATTTTACGCATCAACCGAAATGCCTATTAACGATGAATTTGGATACGACTCCTGTAAGGGTGCAAACGGTTGCGCCCTTACATCATTGCACGCATAATTTTTACCGCTATTTCATCCTCACTATCCCCCTATTTATCGCCTTTGCCCTCTATGGCTATACTGTCCAATTGCCTCTATTCCTAGACGATGGTCCGCAATTTCGGATGGTGGAGGTGTTCACAGGATTTGACCAATGGCTCGGTAGCCCCGCTTATTTTTATTATCGCCCCGCCGTGTTTAGCATGTGGAAATTATCATCCGTTTTGGCGGGCGGATTTGATGCGGTAGGCTTACATTGGCTCAATGTAATGCTATTTGGCATGACGGGCGTGGTGCTGGCTGCTATTGCTTATCGGCTCATGCCTAAAAATAAGGCGATGGTCGCGCTTGGGGTGGGGGTAGGATTTGTTATATTCCCATTTAATTATCAGACGGTTATTTTGGTGGGGGCGATGTTCCATACCACCATGATTTTTTGCACCGCGTTAACGATTTGGGCGGGGTTGCTATGGTGGAAAAATCCGCGCCTGCAATGGCTTATTATTGCCGTGATAAGCGCGTTTTGGGGTGTATTTAGCCATGAAAACGGCGTGTTGATAGCGCCACTGCTCTTTTTGGCAATTTGGACGGCGTATGGGGCTAAAGTCATTTTTTCGC
Organism: Anaerolineae bacterium; assembly: GCA_034436595.1. Classification (GTDB taxonomy): domain Bacteria; phylum Chloroflexota; class Anaerolineae; order Aggregatilineales; family Phototrophicaceae. The sequence continues at coordinate 23,940 of DAOTUO010000205.1, forward strand.
GCCGAATCATCACCCTCATCGCGCCGATTGTGGTCATCACGGGGATTTATTTGGTGCTATATGTCACCGTCCCGCGTGCCGAGAGTGTTGGCGGGTTGCAGTCTGTGGATAACATGATAGCGTCGTTTGCGATTATGGTGCAATCCGCCGCTTATCCATTATCGGCGTTGTTGCGCCCGTTGGTGACAGAAACGCCATCGGCATGGCTCACAATTAGCATGGGGATGGGTGTTTTGGGTGGTGGGTTATGGCTGGTTTATATGCTCATGCCATCGCTCATTCGCATTGCCCTTTTTGGCGTGGCGTGGTACTTGATGGCGCTCATGCCTACGGTGATATTGTTGGATACGGCGTATGTGGATGGGTCTCCGCGCATCCTCATTTATGCCGGGATGGGCTTGCACCTGTTTTATGGGGCGGTGTTGTGTGCGGTTTGGATGCGTTCAACCCCAACCATAAAAAAGGGTGTAGGGACGACATTATTGTTGTCCACTGAACGCGCAGAAGCAGGACGCGCAGAAGCGCATCCGTACAGATTGATTATTTTTCGCGCATTGGTCATTTTCACTTGCGCCCTTATGGTGATTATTAGCATCCCATTTATTTACACACGGCGCGACCATCTGCTGTTGCTCAATGGCTACATGCGCCCACTCTATCAATATGTCGAAAATCAGCCACAAGACCCCCAAACCACCCGCATATTATTGGTCAACGCACCCGATTATATCACCCCATCAGCAGAAAATCGCACCTTTTTGCGTGGGTCAGAAGGCGTTGCCATGATGTTTTATTTGGTGGATTATGACCGTCAAATCTGGGTGAATACGGGCATATTGCCATGGGTACGCACAGGCAAAATCAACGAGTGGAATCGGGCGCAGGGGTATGATTTATATACGCATGACCCCGAAACATCGGTGGATGAATTGCGCGTGTTGGCGTTGGATAGTGCCACGATTTATGTCACCCAATTTGACGGAGCGCGGTTTTATCCTGTGTATGTCGGCGCACCGAATATCGCTGGCAACGATACGCCACAGGTGTTATTTGGTGATGCGGTGACGCTCATGGACGCGGGCGTGTTTTTTATCCCAGAAAAAAGTGCCTTGCTGGTCAAATTGCGTTGGGGCATGATAAATCCTGCATCTATTAAGCCATTTGTGCATGTGGTGTGTGATGGGGCGCTGGTCGGGCAATTGGACGCGCACACATGGGGCGGGATTTATCCGTTTGAGGCGTGGACGGTGGGCGAAATTCAGACCGATTATCGGCAAATTCCCTTGCCATACGCCTACAACGAGGCGCGGTGTGATGTGGTGGTGGGGGTATATGACCAAAATACGATAGAACGCCTACCTGCGATGGATGTCGCCACTGATACGATTTTACCCAATGCACTTGTGCCGATTCCCTACTTGGGAGAGACCGATGACCCGTTCCCGTTTAATTAAATACCTCTCACTCTCCACACCATTGCTCACAGCATTGGTGCTATATGGTTATTCTGTGGGATTGCCATTTTTTTGGGACGATGGACCCCAGTTTCGGCTATTAGAGACCTCTAATGGCTTGGATGTGTGGCTTGGTAATGCCGATTATCTGTATTATCGCCCTGCGGTATTCACATTGTGGAAAATCAGCGCCGTTTTTGCGGGATTTTATGATGCGGTGGGGTTGCATTGGCTGAATATCATCTTTTTTGGCATGGCGGGGGTGATATTGGGCAAAATCACCTACCGTTTTGCACCAGCCAATTTGCCCATAACTATGTCGTTGATAGTCGGCAACGGCTTTGTGATATTCCCGTTTAGCTATCAGGCGGTGACGTGGATAGGCTCGATGTTCCACACCTTTTTGGCGATGTGCTTGGCGTTATGTGTCTTATGCGCGTTGATATGGGTGCAGAGTGGCGCACGGTGGGCATGGGTTGTGGGGACTATCGCGGGATTTTTGGGCATATTCAGTCACGAAATTGGGGTGGTTATCCCTGTGGCGGTGGTGATGATGTGGGTTATTCCATTGCCATACTGGACGGCATATATGCCGCCCCTACGGCGTATTACGGTGAAACGTGCCATCGCCTATCTTATCCCCCTCGCCATGAGCGCCATTTTATTTGTGGTGCTATATATCAATGTCCCACGCGATACGAGTCCCGGTCAGTTGCAACCGATGAGCGAGATTGTCGAATCTAGCGCGACATTGGGGCAATCGGTATTTTATCCGGTTATCGCGCTCATGCGTCCATTCATAGACGGCACGCCACCCGCTTTGCCGATGGTCATCGGTATTTTGGCGGGATTGGTGGCGCTACTGGGAATTATTTGGCTATTTTTGCCGACTATCGTGCCGAAAAAATTTTATATTCGCCTCGCCTTATTGGGAATGGGGTGGTGTGGGCTGATGCTCGCGCCGAGTTTGCTTTTGCTCGACCAATTTTATATCAACGGCTCACCACGCTTGCTACTCCTGCCGAGTATGGGTATTAGCCTTTTATGGGGTGTGGTGCTTATTGTGATGATGTATCGGCGTGTGGGGCTAATTTTATTTGCAGGGATGATTGCCTTGAGCGTCTATGTGGCGATTGTCTTTCTCGAAAACCAACGTGATTATTTTTCCATACAAAACGAGTATGCCCAACGCCTATTCACGATGGTGAAGGCACAAGACCCTAATGCCGATACCGTATTGGTCAATGCACCCAATTATATCACCCCATTAGACGACTATAGGATGTTTTTGCGCGGGGCAGAAGGGGCGGCGTTCCTCGTGCATACGGTGAATTATGCCGATTACCTGTGGATTAATACGGGCGTCCAATTGAATAATCTGCAAACAGTCAAATATGGCATACTGAATCAGGCGGTGGGCTATTCGATGAATGCTCATGGCGATGAAGCCGATGAAATGACCCTTGTGCAGACTGTCCGCGATGCCGATGTGGTGTATGTGAACCAATTTTATTGGGATGGCATCATGCCTGTGGCGGTCAAACTGTCCGCCGATGGCACGAATACCCCGCTATACGCTTTTGAGGATGCGCTCACCATCACCGAATTGGGCGCGGTATTTTTGCCAGAAAATAACCGACTGCGCGTGCATATCCGTTGGGGTGTGAACAATCCACAGGTGCTACAAGCCTTTGTGCATGTGCTATGTGGTGGCGAAATGATAGGGCAGGTGGATGCGGGCGCATGGGGTGGGGCGTATCCGTTCCATCTGTGGGATGTGGGCGAAATCCAAACCGATTTGCGCGAAATTCCGCTCATCCGCCCGTATACCGATGACTGTGAGGCGGTGTTGGGGGCGTATCGTCCTAGCGATGTGACCCGACTTACCATCACCGACACGACCACTGGCGATAGTTTACCCAACGACCAAATAATCATCCCCTATATGGGCGAAAGTGAGGAACACACATGGATATTAAATCCCTAGAAGAAGCCATGCACAAGTTTGTCACTAGCAAGGGCTGGTATGACCCCAATTCTCCACGCCCACAGACCCCGCGCAATCTGGCAATATCGCTGGTATTGGAGGCGAGTGAGGTGCTAGAACATTTTCAGTGGGATGAAGAAATCAAAGACAAAGCCGATTTTGCGGGTGAATTGGCGGATGTGATGTTATACTTGTTACAACTCGCTAGTATGAGTGGTGTGGATTTGGGCGAGGCGGTCATGGAAAAATTACAGGTGAATTATGGTCGCACATGGGATATACCCATCGAATGACCTTTTTTGACCCATTGTGAACCCATTTATTTTGTGATATGCTCGGTTATAATGATGCTTTACGGTTAAATAGCACCATTTTTTAACCTGCATTATTGATTATTTTTATAGGAGGATTTATGTCGCAACAGGCGGTAACGCCCCAAAGTGAAAATTTTTCTGAGTGGTATAACGATGTGGTGTATAAGGCGGATTTGGTTTCGCCATCGCCTGTACGCGGATGCCTGATTATCAAGCCGTATGGCTATGAAATTTGGGAAGGGATTCGGGCAGGACTCGATAAACGGTTCAAAGCCACTGGACATCAGAATGCGTATTTTCCGCTATTCATCCCAGAGAGCTATCTCAAGCGCGAGGCGGAGCATGTCGAAGGCTTTAGCCCAGAATTGGCGGTGGTCACAATCGCAGGTGGCGAAGTTTTGCAAGAACCGCTTGTCGTGCGCCCCACATCAGAGACCATCATCGGTGAGGCATTTAGCCAGTGGATACAATCTTATCGGGATTTGCCCCTATTGATTAATCAGTGGGCGAATGTCGTGCGTTGGGAAAAGCGGACACGTCCATTTTTGCGGACATCCGAGTTTTTGTGGCAAGAGGGACACACCGCCCACGCTACAGAAGCAGAGGCAGAGGCAGAAACCCTGCAAATGTTGGATGTCTACACCGATTTTGCAGTGAATGAGGCGGCAATCCCTGTGGTGAAGGGGCAAAAAAGCGAGATAGAAAAGTTTGCGGGGGCGCTCCGCACTTATACCATCGAGGCGATGATGGGCGACAAAAAGGCGTTGCAGAGTGGCACAAGCCATAACTTGGGTCAGAATTTTGCCAAAGCCTTTGCCATTAAATATCTCTCGCGGGAGAATGTCGAGGAATTTTGTTGGACAACCTCTTGGGGCTTGAGTACCCGTATGGTTGGGGCAATTATCATGACTCACGGTGATGATAAGGGCTTGCGTCTGCCCCCACGCCTTGCGCCGATTCAGGTGGTGGCGATTCCCATTTATAAAAATGATGCAGAACGCACCCCCGTTTTAGAGACGGTGAATCGGTTGGTGGCAGAATTGCGCGGGGCGGGGATGCGTGTGCATATTGATGACCGCGAAGAAACCCCCGGATTCAAGTTCAACGACTGGGAGATGCGTGGTGTGCCTGTGCGCCTAGAAGTGGGACCGAAAGATGTGCAGAATAATAAAGCAGTGCTGGCACGGCGTGATATGGGCAAAGAGGGCAAGCAATTTATCAGCCAAGATGGTATTTTGGCACAAGTGACCGATTTGCTCAATGCTATTCACGATAATATGCTGGCACAAGCAACGGCTTTCCGCAAAGCCAATACACACGACCTCACCACCTATGACGATTTTAAGTCATTGGCAGAAAAAGGTGGTTGGGCGCGGGTTTGGTGGGCAGGTAGCAACGATGATGAGCGCAAAATCAAAGAGGAAACAGGTGCGACTTTGCGGTGCTTCCCGTTGGAACAACCAGAGGGGTCTGGGACGTGTTTTTATACAGGACAGCTTGCCAATCGGGTGGCAATCTTTAGCAAAGCCTATTAATTAACCGTTTTGAGGGGATTTTTATACAAATTCCCCTCAAAATTTAGCATAAATTCCCCTATTTTATGTGAATTCTGATATAATAATCCCCATTAAACCACGAAAAATCGGTTATAATCGAATTGTACGGATTGCACAAAATCAGCATATTTTTTTAGTGAAAAGCACGATTGAAGGCTTATAGCCTGTTTGTTATTATTGTCATAAATAAATTTATCTGCTCTGGCATAACAGGGCATTTTCTTGGGATTATAGTTTAATGGCGGCATATTTAATTGTAGATGTAGACGATTTATTGGGGCATTTTAAAGCGCGAGGGTCTGCGCTAGATTTGCAGGAACTGGCGGTTGGGTTGCGCGGTGGCGCGGCACTGGCGGCTGGTCTGATGAATGCCGATAGGCTAAAGGCGGTGGCGGTTGCCAACTGGTCTGCTTATTTGCCACAGCAACGCCCCAATCCACAGCAAGTATTTAAGGCGGCGGGTTATGAGACATTTGACATTCCTCATCGTGAGGCATTGGCAGATGCGCTCATCATCCATTATTTTACCTATGACCCAGACCCCGTAGATGAATTGATTATCGCCACGACCAGCCCGGATTTATTCCCTGTGATTCGGCGTGTTAAGACCATCCATAACACCCGTGCTCGCTTGTGGGGGACGGTGGATGTGTTGCAAGGGACGGTTTATGAACGCGAAGTGATTTTTCAACCGTTGGAATCGCTTCCCGGTATCAAGACAAAAAATGTCGCGGTGTATATTGACTTTGAAAATATTTCTATCAGCCTCAATGAACAGGGGTTTGTGGTCAACCTAGACCACCTCATAGACCGTTTTCTCACCCGCGCCCGTGCCTATGGGCAATTGGTGAAGATGGCGGCGTATGCTCCTTGGGGGCAACGTGGCACATTACCGCCGTTGGTAGATGCCAATGGCAGAGAAATCACCGAAGATGCCGCCAGCCGTTTGGCATTGGCAAATATTGACCCTGTATTTAATCTGCCAGGGAAAAATAGTGCCGATGTGCGGATTGCGCGGGATGTATTATCGGATGCAGGGCATCACGATGCCGCCGATGTGTATATCCTTGCTAGTGGCGACAGAGATTTTAACGATGTGTTGAATACCCTTGTAAAGCAGAGTTCCAGCGTAGTCGTATGGGGGGTGCGTGGTAGCACCAGCCGTATGCTAGAAAATAATGCCGCGCTCACGGTGGAATATATCGAAGATTTCACCGACCTACAAACGCATCAATCATTGAGCAATGTCTCGCCTACAGATGATAACTTTGTGGCGTTCACACCATCCCAATGGACGAGCATTATCATTCAGTTTGACCGCCTCACGGTGGAAAGTGATAGCGAATCGGTTTCGATTCGGCAATTGGTGGAACAATTGCAAGTGGTTGGAGCGGCGGCATCACGCCCACGCGGGGAAGATTTTGTCTCTCAGGCGCTATCGCTAGGCATCCTCAAAGCTGTCTCGACACGCGGGCAGGTGATGGTCAACCCCAATCACCCGATTGTAGAAAAAACCCGTATCATCATAGACCGCATCGTGCGCCGTGTAGAAAATACCCTGCAAGTGCGTGGCTGGGAATATGTGAATTATGGCTTTTTGCTCAAGGGTTTGGCGATGGATACCGAGCTAGACCGTCCGGGATGCAATATGGATGACCAATGGCGCTCACACTGGATTGATGCGTTGGTACGGGAGCAAGTGCTAGAACGCCAATTGATTCCGCATCGCCAAAATCCAGATGACCTTGTGCCTGTGATAAAGTTATGCCCAACTTATCCCATACCGAGTTTTATCATACCCAATGTGACATCAGAAGAAACGGATATGGTATGGTTGAATCAGACCATCGAAGAACTCGCCAAGACACAACTCGAAACAGCAGAGATGGTGCGCCGTGTGGTGGTGAGCGTGGAGCAATTCACCAGTTTTCGCAAATTTGCATGGTGTCCGTTGGGGAGTTTGCATCGGCGTTTACGTGTCTTTGATACAGGCATGGCATTTCAATTGTCGGTGGAATATCTGGCAAAAAATGGCACTGTGAATGTAGAAGAATATACCAATCCACAGAGCAATTACGCCACAAAGGGCATATCACTGAATAATGACCATCCATTGGTGGAGCGAATTATCGGTGAGCGCGATGCGTTCATCAAATTGTTGCTCCAACTCTATGAGCGCAATCAGCTCATCACCGAACAGAGTGTGCAACAAGCCGATAAACGCGCCAATTGGGATTTACCCCTGTGGTTTTCGATTATGGAGACCGAGAATGTCCTAAATTTATTACCGGGTCGCACAGGGCAATATAGCCTGTTCCGCACTCACCATACGGTGACGGTGGTGGCGGGTGGTGATGGCATAACCCCAGAATCACCCCAATAAGGGGTGATTCAACGCCAAAAATCCACGACCCATGATGCGTCTGCGCGTATCTATGGCATAGCCACATTCGTGCAAATGGCGCACCGCATACACCCACCGCCTGCGATTTTGATACATCCCTGCGCCCCGCGCCAACGATAACCCGCGTTCCCATATCCGAAAAAATGCCGATACCGACTCATCATATTGGCGCAATACGTTATAGGCGCGGATGAGGGTGGCTGGCTCATGTTTGATAATATCGCCCACATTAAACCCGCCTAGCCGAAAATCTATCTGGGGCGGGTTGGCATGGGGCAGGGCATTCATTACACGGGTCTGGTCTATCTCGATTCCCAAAAGACGTAGGCGCGGATTAATTTGCAAGAGGCGCTGGTGCATTTCTAGCGCCGTCCATACGTATTCGCCATAGCCAATATCCACCGCCAGAGGCACGCCAACTGATAGCGGATGCGCCCATGCCAGACGGATATAATTGTCTACCTGACGCAGACGGTTGAGGGCAGTTTTGCCTCTGGTGCGTTGTCCCTGTGGTTTGGTGTGTTTTGCCATGATATAACCTGCTATTCTATTTAGGGTGTCCTTCTGATATAATTTGCCTAGCCTATTATAGACCAACCTGCAACATCCAGTGGGTTTGGTGACAGCAAAAAGGAGTGGATGTTATGAGCATAAAGTATGAGCCAAAGGCGGAATTGATTAAGCCCTTCGCCCGTCATGAAAAAGACACTGGGTCTCCAGAAGTCCAAATCGCTATTTTGACCGCACGGATTCGTGAACTCACCGAACACCTTAAAATACACAAACACGACCAACATTCGCGTCGTGGTCTATTTAAGCTGGTTGGGTCACGTCGTCGCCATCTGCGTTATTTGAGCAGAACCAACCCAGAATCTTATCGTGACGTGTTAAAACGGCTCGAATTACGTCGCTAATACCACAATGGGCGAGGGGCAACCAACCCTGCCCCTCATCATTGCGGATAAATTACGGGGATGCCACCATTGGCAAACGCAACCAAAAAACACCCGCTAATGACAGGTATTGATAATTGTGGTGAAGTTTTTGGCTTGACCATATCTATCAGTTCCTGAATTACGGGTGTTTTGTTTTTTTACCCGTTGTGGCAATGTTGCCACTACGCTGATTTTTATAAGGAGATTTAATTTTTATGGTGAATTCGGCTCGTACAATACGCCGTTTTAGTACCCTCGTGGGTAGTGAAGAACTTGTCTTTGAAACAGGCAAATATGCAGAACAAGCTGGGGGCGCGGTGACGCTCCGTGTGGGTGATACAGTGGTTTTTGCCTCTGCTACAATGAGCAACAATGTCCGTGAAGGACTCGACTTTTTTCCCCTGAGTGTGGATTATGAAGAAAAACTCTATGCCGCAGGACGGATTCCGGGCAGTTTTTATCGGCGTGAAGGCAGACCATCAGAAACAGCCATCCTCACGTCTCGCGTGGTAGACCGCACATTGCGCCCCTTGTTTCAGGATGATATGCGGAATGAAGTCCAAGTCATCCTGATGTCATTGAGCCATGACCAAGAACATCACACCGATATGTTGGGGATTATTGCCGCTAGTTGTGCGGTTCTTATCTCGAATATCCCGTGGGATGGTCCTGTGGCGGGTGTGCGGATTGGCTTGATTAACGACAAATTGGTCGTGAATCCCACCCATTCCCAAATGGAAAATAGCACCCTCGATTTGCGTGTGTCTGGTACAGCCGATGCGCTCAATATGGTCGAATGTGGCGCTCAAGAAGTTGACGAAGCCACAATGGTCGAGGCGCTCGAATTGGCACACTCGGTTATTCGCCCCTTGTGCGAATTGCAGAACCAAATCCGTGCCGAAGTTGGCAAGGAAAAATCTGAAGTGATGCGGGATGTTCCCAATACCGCCTTATTTGACGAAATTGCGGGCAAAATTCGTTCGCAAATTCGCCAAATCATCACCGAACATACCGACCGCGATGCGCGTGGCACAGCGATTAAGGCTATATCAGAGGCACTTGTTGCCGAATACGAAACGCGCAATGCCACCGTTGAAAATGATGCCGATAAGGTCACTAAAAAACAAGTGAACGCAGGCATTGAGCAAGTGATGACCGAAGAAGTGCGTGAGCGGATAGTCAATGAAGGTATCCGCCCCGATGGACGCAATTATGTGACCATCCGCCCATTGTCGTCAGAAGTGACACTCATCCCCCGTGTACATGGGTCTGGATTGTTTTCTCGTGGTCAGACACAAGTCCTTTCGATTGTGACACTTGGCACGCCAAGCGATTCACAAGAGATGGACGGACTCGCTCCCGATGAAAATAAGCGGTATATGCACCACTATAATATGCCCCCATACAGCACAGGCGAGGCATACCCATTACGCGGACCAAAACGCCGTGAAATTGGTCATGGTGCATTGGCAGAAACGGCTTTGCGTTATGTTATTCCATCCGAAGATGTATTTCCATACACCTTGCGTGTGGTGAGTGAAGTCATGAGTTCTAACGGTAGCACCTCGATGGCGAGTGTGTGTGCCAGCACCCTTGCCTTAATGGATGCGGGTGTCCCCATTATTCGCCCTGTGGCGGGTATTGCGATGGGTCTCATTAAAGAAGGCGATAAGGTTGCTGTGTTGACCGATATTCAAGGTTTAGAAGACCATATCGGCGATATGGACTTTAAGGTGGCGGGTACAGAACGCGGTATCACCGCCTTGCAGATGGATATTAAAATTACAGGTGTATCTGGTGAGGTGATGAAACAAGCACTCGCCCAAGCCCACGATGCGCGGATGCAAATTTTGGCGGTGATGCGTGATGCGATTGCAGAACCACGCTCATATTTGAGTGATTATGCCCCACGCATGATTACGCTCAAGATTGACCCAGAAAAAATCGGCGCAGTGATTGGGCCGGGCGGGAAAATCGTGCGTGGTATCCAAGAACGTTTGGGAATCCGCATTGATATTCAAGATGACGGCACCGTATTTGTGTCTGGTGTGGATGGTCCTTCTGTCGAGAAAGCCGTTGCAGAAGTGCGCGGACTCGTGGAAGAAGCAGAACCCGGAAAAATCTATACAGGGCGTGTGACCCGCATTGAGCCTTATGGTGTCTTTGTGGAAATTCTCCCCAATAAAGAGGGCATGGTGCATGTCTCGCAACTGTCTGACCATCCTGTGAGCCATCCAGAAGATGAAGTCCACATGGCAGATGAAATTATGGTCATGGTGGTGGATGTAGACCCCTCTGGCAAAGTACGCCTGAGCCGTCAAGCCGTTTTGCTCGGCTGGACACTCCAAGAAGCACGCGACTCCGATAAAAAAGGCGGGGAACGTCGTAGCAGTGGTGGTGGCGACCGTCGTGGTGGCGGTGGCGGCGGTGGCTATCGCGGTGGTGGCGGTGGCGACCGCAATCGTAGCGGTGGTGGCAACAGTGGTGGCAGTAGTAGCGGTGGTGGCAACAGTGGTGGCTATCGTGGGACTGCTGGTGGCGACCGTGACCGCAATAGTGGTGGCGGTGGCAATAGCTAACCCGACAATTGATATATGTAGGGCTTGCTATAGCAAGCCCCTACGCAATGCCTATCTTTTCCCTCATGATTAAACCCATTTGGGCAGGGCGCATTATCTTCTGTACCCGACCATTTATAAAAAAGGATGCCCTCATGTCTGATGATATTCCTGTAGATACCCTTGCTGAAACCGAAAATTATACCGTGTGGATTTCTGAAGAACCCGATGGTGAACTCGCCTATCATATCGAATTGGGCGCGGTGACATTGCACTTTTTCAGAGAAGAATGGCAAGAATTACGCAAATTGATGACCGAAGCCATGCAAGAAGATGACGAATCCTGATTCCCGCCTGATTGATGTCCTCATCAAAAACCTACCACCGTCTGCCTCGCAATTACGCCTATTAGATATTAATGGCATGGCGGGGGAGATGGTGGTGCTTGTTCGCCCCGATGTTCATATCACCGTTGTTTCTGGTGATATAAGCCATTGGCAATTTGTAGAAAACAGCTTCGATGCGGTGGTAGCGGTGGAATACATCCTCAACATGCCGTTTTTACATGCCGTATTGCCGATTTTACGGCATGGTGGCAGGCTCATTATCGCCAATTCTCGTGCATCGCTGAGTCCAACCCAATATGGTACACAATTGGAAGATGCGGGTTATATCCGCATTTTGATAGAGGATGCGTTGCAAAATCCCCCTAGTGGGGTGTTGATGCGGGGCGAAAAAGCCCATATTACCGCCGATACCCATGCTCGTATCCAAGAAGTGGCGGGTGCAGAACACGAATTTATCCCCATCACCGAGTATAAAGGGCGCTATGTGCATTTGCTCATCCGCCAAACACCCAATAAACCCCCGTGGCGCATAGACCCCGATGAACCCATTCAGTGGGAAGCCGTGACCATCAACAAGCATCTCATCGCATTTAGCAGTTTGCCCAAAGCGGTGGGCTTTATGCAACCGTCTGTCATGGCAAATAAACTGCATCAGGTCAATAAGGTGGGCAAATTTAAGCCCGATGTGGTGATGAATTGGTCACTGCCGATTTTGCTCAATCCGACCATGACCATTTGGGATGAAGGCGCACTCGGTTTTATTGGTGTGAATCATGCCCATGCAGAAGCACCAGACGAATGATGATAACCCTATCTGACCTCGACTTTTTAGTATCACCAGCAGGTGAATCTCTGCTGGGGATTTTGGCTGATAGCGATTTATCCCCCAAAAATCATCTGTCATTGGTGACAAAGCTCCGCAAAACGTATCCCATGTCGCAAGTAAGCCATGCTATCACCCTCGCACAAACACGAGCGCGTGCTAGTGGCAAATTTGGCGAGTGGGGGAGCAAATTATTCTTCACATCCGATGCCCTAGAGCAAGCCAGTGACCCACTGATACGTGCTTATCGGGCGGGGCAATTTGCCCAAAAAATTGTCACCGATTTTTGCTGTGGCATCGGCGCAGATAGCCTCGCAATGGCAAGATTCGCACAATCGGTCACAGGCGTGGATAGCGACCCTGTGCGGGTGGCTATGGCACGCCTCAATGCCGATATATTGGGTATTTCCAACGCCGATTTTGTGGTGGATGATGTGACCACCCGCGATATATCGCCCACAGGCACATTTTTCTTTGACCCCGCCCGCCGTGATGATAGCGGTGGACGGTTATTTGGGGTAGAAAATTATATACCGCCTCTCACCACCATCCGCCGATGGGGTGGGCATTTTGGTGGGATAAAATTATCACCTGCGGTAGATTTATCGCAACTCACCGACTATGCGGGCTATGTCGAATTTATTTCGGTGAGCGGCGACCTCAAAGAGGCGGTGCTATGGCTTAACGGTTATGCGTCCCCGCGTGCGACCTTGTTGGTTGCCGATAAAATTCTGCATTGGGAACCGCCTGCTTTTTTCTCTGATGAAAAACCGATTGCCCCGCCAAGTGGGTGGCTTATAGAGCCAGACCCCGCCCTCATCCGCGCGGGATTGGTGCAGGATGTGGCAGAAAAATGGGGCATGACCATGCTAGATGATACCATCGCCTATCTGACTAGTGACCATCATCCCCAAAGCGAGTGGGCGCGGGCATGGCAAATTTGGGATTGGATGCCGTTTAATCTGAAAAAATTGCGGACATATCTACGTGAGCGCAATATCGGACGAATCACCGTCAAAAAACGCGGGTCGCCCATCACCCCAGAGGGGCTTATCGCGCAAATTAAGCCCAAAGGTGATAATACCTGCACGGTTGTCCTCACCCGACATTTGGGCAATCATATCATACTAATTTGTGCAGAATATCCAGATTAGTGGGTATAATAGGGGACGGCGTATATATCAGTTATGCAAAGGATGGACACATGCTTACACCTTATTTCCCAGAACCACTCACATTTTTTTCTGTGGACGAAAATCAGCACGATTTTGCCGTAGCCCTCAAAAAAGTGAAGAATGACTTGGGTCATACCTACCCATTGGTCATTGATAATAAGAAAATTGCGATTAAAGAGACATTCGCTTCGGTGAATCCATCGCGTCCAGAAGAAGTGATTGGGCGTTTTGCGATGGGTGATGCGTCTCATGCCGATGCCGCCATCGCCTCTGCTACCCGTGCCTTTGACGAATGGCGACGGGTGCCAGTGGAAGAACGGGCGCGGTATTTGCTCCGTGCGTCTGCGGAGATGCGCCGTCGCAAGCATGAATTTAGCGCCATGATGGTGTTTGAAGTGGGTAAAAGTTGGGCAGAAGCGGATGCCGATACCGCCGAAGCCATAGACTTTTTAGAATATTATGCCCGTCAAATTTTGCGGATTAGCGATAGCACCGCCTCGATCATCAGTTATCCATCGGAATTGCTCCAATTAAAATATATCCCGTTGGGCGTTGGCGCGGTTATATCCCCATGGAACTTTCCATTGGCAATTGCCACGGGCATGGTCTGTGCATCGCTGGTGGCGGGGAATACAGTGGTATTTAAGCCCGCCGAACAAAGCCCGTTTGTCGCGTATAAAATGTGCGAATTGTTTTGGAATAACGGCATCCCTGCGGGTGTGTTGAATTTTATCACGGGCGATGGTGCGGTGGTCGGTGGTCGTATGGTCGAGCATCCGCATACCCGTTTTATCTCTTTCACTGGGTCGAGAGAAGTGGGTGTGAGCATCTACGAAAAAGGCGCGAAAGTGCAATCTGGGCAAAAATGGCTCAAGCGCATGATTTTGGAGATGGGTGGCAAGGATGGCATTGTTGTAGACGAAACTGCCAACCTAGAAGAAGCCGCCAAGGGCATTGTGGCGAGCGCATTTGGCTTTCAGGGGCAAAAATGTAGCGCGTGTAGCCGTGCCTTGATTGTAGATGCGGTTTATGATGAAGTTGCCAAGCGCGTGGTGGAACTCACGGGCGAATTGGTCATGGGTGCGCCTGATAGCAGTTGGAAAACCTATATTGGACCCGTAATTGACCAAGATGCGGTGAATAAAATCACCCATTATATTGGCATTGGGGAGGGTGAGGGCAAGTTGCTTATTGGGGGCAAATTGCAAGAAACCCCCGACAACGGGTATTTTATTTTGCCAACCGTTTTTGGCGATGTCGCGCCAGATGCCAGAGTATCGCAGGAAGAAATTTTTGGACCTGTGCTGGCGATGACCCGCGTAAGCAATTTTGATGAGGCGCTAAAGGTCGCCAATGGCACCGAGTATGGACTCACGGGTGCGGTGTATAGCAATAACCGCTATCGGCTAGAAGAGGCACGGAAAGAATTTTTCGTGGGGAACTTATATCTGAACCGCAAAAGCACGGGTGCGATTGTGGGTGTGCATCCGTTTGGCGGATTCAATATGAGTGGAACAGATAGCAAAGCAGGCGGACCAGACTATCTGCTTCACTTTACACAGGCAAAAAGTATCGCAGAGAAACTATAACCCCAATTGTTAAATCTTTTTGGTGAAAAACTAAAAATCGCATATAATCTAACCATTATGTGCGATTTTTATATTTTGTAGACCATTACAACCATTACAAGAGAAAGGCAGGCGCGATGAGGTTGCCCGCACGACATGAACTGCTCACATGGGCAGATGTGGATAAATTGGTAGATATTCTGTTGCCACAATTACAATCCGTTGGACGGTTTGATGCGATGGTGATGATTACACGCGGGGGAATTGTCCCTGGCGGGTTGTTTGCGGAGGCGTTGGGGATTCGCAGTGTATTGACGGCGGCGGTAGATTTTCCCAATTCAGAAGAAGGCGGGCTAATGATGTGGCCCTCTTTCTTGCAATTTCCAGATGAAGCCTTGTTGCGTGGACGCTATACCCTGATTATTGATGATGTATGGGGTAGCGGACGAACCAGCACGGCTGTGCGCGGACGGTGTGAGGCGGCGGGGGCAATTCCCTATACAGCCGTATTTCACTTTAATCCCTATCGGTCACTGTTTAGCAAAGCAGAACCCGATTTTTATGCGGCTGTCACAGATGCGTTCATCGTTTATCCATGGGAAGTGGATAGAGGACTCAATACGATGGGGGCATTAACGCCTGTCCCAGAGAACTAATGGGTTGTATCGGATGTTCAAATTAAAGAAAGTATAGTTTTTGCACATCAGATAATAATTTTCTGCTATACTATCTTTATAGGGAATCATAGAATGATTCTATAACTGACCAATCAACAGAAAGCATGTGAGATTAATTGTTAGACCAATCTTTTATACTGAGCGATTTTTGTGGCACCACCACCAAGAAAGGAGACAGCGCATTTTTTGTCAACGGGCGAGATTGCGCTATTTCGTTATATGGATGACAACATCAACACGCCAGAACAGAGCGACATGTCCGAATTTGAACGGTTGCTCAATGAGTCTTTTGCACCACGAGATTTACTGCGCGGGCAAATTCGCAACGGGCTTATTTTAGAGATAAAGCCCCGCGAGATTATCGTAGACTTAGGTACAAAACAAGATGGTATTGTGCGTTCAGAAGACCTAGAACGCCTCGATGAACAATTTCGTAATAGCCTGAAAGTGGGCGATGAAGTCCCTGTCTATATCCTTAATCCCAGAGATGTTGATGATAACCTCATCGTCTCGATTAATATGGGACTACAGCGTTATGACTGGGAAAAAGCCCGTGACTTACTCAAAACCGAGGAAGTTGATAATGTCCGTGTGGTGGGCAATAATCGTGGCGGTATTTTGGTACGTTGGCGGCGACTGGAAGGGTTTATCCCCAGTTCGCATTTGACCAGCATCAACGTTGCCGATAAGCGCGAAAATTCTAATGACCTCATGGGCAAAGAACTGATTGTGAAGGTCATTGAAGTTGACCAAGACCGCAGACGGCTCATCTTTAGTGAGCGCGAGGCACAAAAAGAGTGGCGCGCCCAACAAAAAGCCCGCCTGCTGGCAGAACTCAAAGAAGGCGATGTGGTCTCTGGCACGGTGACTGGCTTGCGCGATTTTGGCGCATTTGTCAATCTTGGCGGGGCAGACGGTCTTATCCATGTGTCTGAACTGGCATGGCATCGGGTAGACCACCCGCGTGATGTATTGCATGTTGGGGATGTGATAGACGTGTATATCCTCAACCTAGACCGCGAATCCAACCGTATTGCTCTTAGCCGTAAGCGCCTGTTGCGTGACCCATGGGAAGTTGCCGCAGAACGTTATCATGAGGGGCAATTGGTCGAGGGTACTGTGACTAACGTGGTTGATTTTGGTGCATTTGTGGCATTGGACAATGGGCTAGAGGGGTTGTTACACCTGAGTGAAATGGGCGATGGGTCACTCAAAGAACCCCATTCGTATTTGCAAAAGGGCGATAGACTCAATTTGCGGATTAGCCACCTTGAACCAGAAAAACGGCGGGTGGGTTTTACCCAACGTTGGGGAACAGAAGCCGTAGCAGATGCACCTGCTCCTGTGGATGCACCTGCTCCTGTGGATGCACCTGCTCCTGTGGATGCACCTGCTCCTGTGGATGCACCTGCTCCTGTGGATGCACCACCTGCCACCGATGTTGTGGATGATGCACCACCTGCCACCGATGTTGTGGATGATGCACCACCTGCCACCGATGTTGTGGATGATGCACCACCTGCCGCTGATGTGGTAGAAGATGTGCCACCCGCTACCGATGTGGTAGACGAAACACATCCCACCGAATAATTATCATAAATGATGATGAGGGCATGACTTTTCATGCCCTTGCTTCATCTTAAATAAGTAAGAATAAGTGGAAACAGGCTAAAAATGGGGTAATTATGGCAATAAACGCCATTTATGTAATATTTGCATTGACATTTTAACACCCCCTTTGTACAATCCTCATACTTTATGAAAGGGAACAGCGTCACAACGCATAGCGGTGTGCCACGCTTAATATCATAGTTGTGCCATCATCATTTATCGCAACTGAGCATTAATCAAGCGGTCACTTCTTATAGAAATGAACCGTTGTTTCGCGTTCCTGTACATAAATTCAAAAAATTTAACCGTTTAGGAGTATAGTTTATGTTTGATACATCGTTGGAGACCTTCTCCGACTCTATAGATTTTGCCGCGTTGTTAGAAGCCTCGTTTGAAGCCGATAACTTGGAACGTGGCGATGTGGTGACTGGCAGAATTTTGGGAATTGACCAACAAGGGTTGATTATCGGTATTGATGGGTCTCCACGCGATGGATTTGTGGCTCGCAAGGATATTGAACGCCTTAGCCTACGCCCCGAAGATTATCAATTGGGCGATGAAGTAGATGTGACTGTTTTGCGGATGGAAGACGAAGAGGGCAACCTTGTTTTGTCTGTCTCGCAAGCCCGTCAAGGTGAAGACTGGAAAGTGGCAGAAGCCTTGCAAGAAAAAGACGAAGTTTGGCACGGCGAAGTGGCAGAAGCCAATCGCGGTGGTCTGATTATTCTCTTTGGTAATTTGCGCGGATTTGTCCCTGCCAGCCATGTGAGCGACCTCCCCAGAGGCTTAAACGAAGAAGAACGCAAGAATTACCTCATGCGCCTCGTGGGACAAAAAGTACCCCTCAAGGTCATCGAAGTAAATCGCAAACGTCGCCGTTTGGTCTTTTCACAACGCGATGCTCAACGCGATAACCGCGAAGCCCGCAAAGACAGCTTGCTCGATGAACTTAAAGAAGGCGAAGTCCGTCGTGGTATCGTCAGTGGCTTGCGCGACTTTGGCGCATTTGTAGATTTGGGTGGGGCAGATGGTCTTATCCACATCTCTGAACTGGCTTGGCATCGTGTGAAGCATCCAAAAGAAATTTTGGAAGTCGGCGACCAAGTAGATGTGTATATCCTCCGTTTGGATGCCGAAGGCAAACGTATTGGACTCAGCCTCAAACGTCTCCAACCCAATCCTTGGTCAATGGTGGAAGAACTCTATCATGTGGGACAAGTCGTACAAGGCACAGTGAGCCGTACCGCCCAATTTGGCGCGTTTATCAGCCTCGACCCCGGTATCGAAGCCTTGTTGCATGTCAGCCAAATTGGTGATGGCACAGTACAAGATGCCACCCAAGTCATCCGTGATGGTGATGTGTTGAGTATGCGTATTATCAGCATCGAAGCCGACAAACAACGCTTGGGTCTGAGCCTACGCGACCTCGAAATGGAAGTTCAAATCCCTGCCGATGATGTCGAGACCGAAACAGTGGAAACAATTACCGAAGAAGTCGTTGCTACGATTGAAGAAGAAGTCGTTGCTACGATTGAAGAAGAAGTCGTTGCTACAATTGACGATGAACCAGTTGTGACTGCGTAAGAAATATTTCTGTGACGGACAAACTGTGCCTAACGGCGCTTGTCCGTCACGATATAATCTCTCTATAACAATTATCTCCCTTTGCTAAAATCCGTGTCTAGCAATTCGCTATTTTGCTTGTTATAATGCAAAATAAGTCGTTAATTGCATGGAGAAAAGAGAAAAACTTCTATCCTGCCTGTGCGCCTATATCCCACGCAGGAAAGGGGGTGAATTATGGCAACTGTAAGATTAAAACCCAACGAGTCGCAAGACCAATTATTGCGTCGCTTTCGTAAGCGCGTGACCAATGCGGGTATCCTTAGCACTGTGCGTCGCAAACGCTGGCACATCTCTAAGAGTGAGCTACGTCGCATCGAAAAGAAAAAAGCAATTCGGCGCTCACGCCGCCGTCAACGTAAGGCTTCGATAAGATAATGCCCCTTTGGGGTGGTCTATCGGCTTTTTAACGTGTTTATTCACCGCTATTGGCATTTCTGTTGATAGCGGTTTTGCCATTTAATCTATTGACCCGAAAGGTTGTGTATGACAAAACAAGATGACAAGATAGAGGTAGAAGGGCTTGTAGTAGAAGCACTCCCCAATACTCAGTTTATGGTTCAGCTCGAAAACGGACACCGTGTGCTGTCTTATCTCTCTGGCAAAATGCGTAAATTTTATATTCGTATTGCGCTAGGTGATAAAGTGCGTATCGAGATGAGCAGTTATGATATGTCGCGTGGGCGGATTATTTATCGTCATCGTGACCAACAAGGTGGCAGTACAGAAGAAAGTTCCTAGTTCATTTTTATGGATTGAAGTGAGCAAACATCATGAACGGGGTACTTTGCAAACGGCGGATATGGGCAACTTCTTGCGGCATATCCGTTTTCTATAATACCCACAAAAATAGCTTTATTAAAAACAAATTCCCCCGAAAATTTTGAGGCGCATTTTTCGCGCAAGTGAAAAATGCGCCTCTGCTACCATACCCCTAACTTAATTTATATAAAGGGGTATATGATGTCAAATAATGATAATATTGAAATAATTGAAGAAGTTGTCGAACAGGGTAGTCCTGCAAAATGGGGATGCTTGTTGGTCATGTTCTCGCCAATGGTAATTTGTGGGTTAGCCCTTTTTGGCAGTGTGCTATTTTGTGGCAATACCTTTGGCGGGATATTTGGCGGTATCCAGAATATGTTTGCCTCGATAGGCAATATTTTTAATTTTGACCTATTGCCCAACAGCACGACTATCACCTCTAGCCCCGCCATTGTTGAACGGATTAAACCACTTGGTCAATTGGTGACTACACGGGTAGAACTTGCCACATCACGCATTGAAATTGCAACACAATATGGGATAGCCAATGTGTGTAATATCGGCGCTCTACATTCTGCACAAGGTTTTGTGGAGGCTGGTATTAATTTAGAGGGTTTCACACCCGAAAATGTTATTTATGATGAAGTCAATAATTCATATACGCTTCGTTTGCCCGCGCCGACTGTCACCAATTGTCAATTAGACCCTATGGAGATGATTAAATATCATGATTGGGGGACAAGCCCAATTTGCTCTGCTGATTGGGATGAAATGCGCCGATTGGCTAGTTATGAGGCACTTATTAAATTCCGCGATAGGGCAGTAGACGAGGGGATTATTGAAAGGGCAGAACGACAGGCAGATTTAGTCGTAAGTAATTTTGTCTCTAGCCTCACTGGGGCAACGGTCAATATCGAATTTGTTGCCGATGACACGGTACCCTATCCGCGTGAATGTATGCCACAACTGCCAGAACCGTGGATATATAACGAAGATAAAAAACAATGGGAACGCGGTTCATAACCCATGTGCTTATGGGGTGATACAACCAATTGCATCACCCCATTATATATCCCTACGGCTTCACGCCCCAATGCACGCACATCGTCCCAAACATAAACGACTGATACGCCACATCCTTAAATCCAGCACCCTCTAATAATGCCACTAATTCTTGTGGGGTCTTAAATGCCTGTGTGGATTCTGGCAAATAGCGATAGGCATCTGCGCCTTCTTTGCCCACAATAATCCGTCCCAACAGGGGGATGATATAGCGTAGGTGTATCATGATAAACGGGCGGAGCAGATTTTTTGGCGGTGGGGAACTGTCTAATACCACGATTTTCCCGCCAGATTTTAGCACACGGAATTGCTCACGGAGGGTCTGCGGAATATCTATCACGTTGCGGAGCAAATAGCCCGATGTCACGGCATCAAACTGCTCATCAGAAAAGGGCAGGTGCAAGGCATCTGCACCCGACCAGCGCACCGCATCACCCCGTTGACGGTCTTGCCCTACAACCATCATGGGCAAGGCAAAATCCGCACCGATAACAGTGGCATTTGGTGCCAGTTTGAGCGCCTCAAATGCAATATCCCCTGTGCCTGTGGCTAAATCGAGCATCGCGCCGTTTTGTGGTAATTTCGCTTTCTTGACGACAAATTTGCGCCAGCGTAAGTCTTGCCCGCCTGTCATCAGCCGATTCATGATGTCATAACGCCGAGCAATACGCCCGAACATCGCTTGTACATAATCCGATTTTTCTTTGCCTTGTAGTTGTGCGTTCATTTTTTCAATCCGTAGTGTTTCCAATTTGCAGATAGGTAGGATTCGATATGTGGGGCAGGTGTGAGATGTTTGGCATCCACCGCTATAGTCGTATGTATGTGGGGCAGATGGCTAGGCTTGCGCGTGGCATCTATGCCGATTTTTTGCCCAAAGTGTGGCAGGAGCGCGTGTGGGTGGTGGCGTGGCAATAAGCCATTGACTATTATCACATCGCGTTCTGGGTCTGCATGTGCCTCTATCGCATCTGATACTGCCTTATTATCGGTGATATTGACCGATTCGTCTACGATAATCACTTTTTTGAGGAATGATAGATGTCCCAATCCCCACACGCCATAAATTACTTTATGCGCGTAGCCATAGGGGCGTGGCTTGAGGCTAATTATGGCTGTATCGCCCCCGTCACACAGGTGAAAGTCGCATAATTCATCGAATAGGGTTTGTAGCAGGGGCGCGAAAAGACGTTCTGCTCCGCGCATCATGTGGTCGTATTCGTTGGGCGATGGCATGGGGATAATCGCGGGATACACGGCATCTTGGCGGTGGGTGATGGCGGTGATATGAAACAGCGCGAGGCTATGCTCATCAAAATATATCCCACGATGCCCCGCGAGGGTGTGTGCGGATGGTGCAGTTGGCGGGGTGAGGATGCCTTCAATAACAAATTCGGCATCGGCAGGGATATGGATGGGTTGGCTGACCGCACGCGCGAATGAGATGGGTTTGTTGCGTAGCCATCCCGCCAACCAATGTGGGGGAATGTCGTTGGGCAGTGGCACACTGGCACTCCATGTCATGGCGGGGTCGCCACCGATGACGAGGGCGGTGGGTGTGGGTTGTGTAATAGCCAATGCACCCCATTCGCCCAGCACACCTAGCGTATTATCGTTGATGACCAGCGCACGCGCCCACTGTACACATTTTTCGCCTAGATAGAGTTGCACCCCTGCGATATTTGGCGCGGATTCACCTTCCCAGTGGCGTAAAATCGGCAGACGGGCGATAGACGGTGATTCGCGCCATTGTACGGCTTGTACGGCGGGATTGGCTTTGTCGCCATTGCCCCCGATGGCGTTACGCAAGGCGTTGAGGGTTTGCATCCCTTGTGCGATGAGTCCGCCAAATCCCAAATTGCCCCATGTACGTAAATCTGCTAGCACGCCTAATTTTTGTGATAGGGCGGTTATATCGTCTATCCCCAATGCCCACGCCATACGGCGCGATGTGCCGAATAGGTTGGTGATGACAGGGAAATCATGCCCAATAACATTATCAAACCACAAAGCGCGGTTATGCTTGCTATTTTGTACGCGGTGGGTGATGGCGCTAATCTCTAAATCTGTATTAACAGGGTGGCTGATGTGGATGAGTTCCCCTGCTTGTTCGAGTCGGATGAGGTATTCATCCAAATTTCGGTATACCATGCAACCTTGCACCTATATTTTGAATATTCAAGAAATCATAAATATAGTATAGCGCAAAAAAGCCCCTGACGGGGTTATGAAGGTGATGAGAATTTTAGTCTTGATGCGGACGCTTGCACTCCACGACCATCCAATCACCATCGGTTTGTTGACGGCGTTTGTAGGGGATAAGTCCGACTCCGTGCAGGGCATTTTCGACATCTTCGACTTGCTCAAAGGTCAATCCGCTAAAAATAGCGAAGCCACCCGGACGCACGATATTGCCCAAGCCTTCACTGCACATCTGGATAATAATCCGCGCCAAAATATTAACGACGATTAAATCGAATCGGCGGGCAGAATGAATCACCGTCTCTAGGCTACCTTCTTGGGCGGTGATTTTATCGTCTACACCATTGACCTTGATATTTTCGATAGATGATTTAACCGCCACCGGGTCATTATCCAGCGCCAGCACTTGTGTCGCACCCAATTTGGCGGCGGCAATGGCGAGGATGCCCGACCCACTGCCCAAATCTAGCACATTTAAGCCGTTGCTCATCAAATCTTCTAGTGCCTCTAGGCAAAGTTGGGTGGTGGGATGCGTACCTGTCCCAAATGCCATCCCTGGGTCGAGGGCGATATGAATATCGTTGGGTTCTGGTTCGAGGTCTATCCACAAGGGGCGGATGAGGATGCGTTTGCCCAAGCGGATGGGGTGATAATGTACTTTCCACGCCTCTGCCCAATCTTGTTCATCCACGATAATATAATCGGGGGTTGGCATGGGATACATCATATTAAGCAGACGCAAGCCAAATTCCAATTGTTCTTTGGCAGCGGATGCGCGTTCATCATCGGGCAAATAAGCACGGACGATGAGCCGTTCTGCGGGCGGGACAGCGCCATCATCATACATTTCTGGCATGATGCCATCTTGCTCCACCGATACACCCTGATGCCCATAACGGGCGAGTAATTCCACTACGGCTTCTGCCGCTTCACCATCTACATTAAGACGAATTTCTATCCACTTCATTCCCCACTTAACCAATCTCTGACACGGCTAAACATACCTTTATTGCTATTGGGCAATGCCACACTTGTCCCCATCGTTTGTGCCAATTTTTCAAATAATTGGCGTTGCTCCACACTCAATTTTGTGGGAATTTCAATTTGGACCCGCACCAACTGGTCGCCACGCCCGCTATTGCTTCCATCGCTCCGCAAGCGGGGGAATCCACGCCCACGCAAACGGAAAATTTTGCCATGTGGTGTCCCTGGTGGGACATCGAGGTCAACTTCACCGTCTACTGTTGGGATACGGATGCGTGCGCCCAGTGTGGCTTGCACCACATTCAGATTAAGGTCGAGCAGGATGTCGTTGTCGTGACGCACAAAAATTTCGTGGTCTTTGACATCTATCATCACGAATAAATTGCCACGCGGTGCATTGGCATCACCGACATCACCTTGTCCTGCGTGTTGAATTTGGATACCACTATGCACACCTGCGGGGATTTTGATATTGAGCGTGACGCGTTTTTTTAGCCGACCACTGCCATCACAAGTACGGCAGGGTTTTTCTACAATTGTCCCTTTGCCACCACAACGGGGGCAAGCAGTGACACGCACCATAGACCCCAAAAAGCCTTGTTGCACTTGGCGGATTTCGCCCGTGCCACTGCATTGTGGGCAGGTGATGGGGTTATGCTCCGCCTCTGCACCCGTGCCAGAACACGTTTCGCAGGTGTCGAATCGGTCAAACTCGATATCACGCTCTGCGCCAAATACGGCTTCTTCAAATGTGACGGTTACATTAACTTTTCTATCACCACCCGCCTTTGGACCTTTGCGTGAGCGTGAATTGGTGCGGAAACCCGCATTATTCAAAAATTCCTCAAAAATTTCTTCAAACCCGCCACCAAATCCGCCAAAGCCAGCGCCACCACCGCCTGCGGCGTTGCCTGTTACCCCTGCATGACCAAATCGGTCATAGCGGGCGCGTTTGTCGTCATCGTATAGCACCTCATACGCCTCATTAATTTCTTTAAATTTGGCTTCGGCATCATTGGCTTTATTGGCATCTGGATGATATTGCTTTGCCAAATTACGAAAGGCGCGTTTGATTTCATCTTTATTGGCGTTGCGTCCAACGCCTAATATTTCATAATAGTCTCGTGCCATAGTGTCTATTTACCCTGAGTGTCTGGTTGATATAAAGCAAAATAGGGTGATGAACCGAAATTCATCACCCCCATTGAGTTAAACGTTAGGGTGTTGCTCACGCATCGGTGAACTCGGCATCAATGACATCTTCACCTTTTTCTTCCCCTGTGCCGTTGGCAGATGGGGTGTCTGTGGGTGCCTGATACATTTGCCCGCCGATGGTTTGGATATGGGCGCTAAGGGCATCTACTGCGGCTTTGATTTTGGCGGCATCGCCCGTTTCTTTTGCCACACGCACACGCTCGATATGCTCATTGGTGATAGTCTTGGCACTTTCTGGGATTTTATCGCCATAGTCGCGCAAGAGTTTTTCGGCAGATAAAACCGCACTTTCGGCTTGGTTATTGACCTCTGCGAGTTCACGCCGTTTGGCATCTTCGCTGGCGTGTTTTTCTGCCTCTTTAATCATGTTGTCAATTTCACTGTCACTTAGACCACTGCTGGCGGTGATGGTGATGTGTTGTTTGCGCCCTGTGGCTTTATCTTGTGCCGATACGCTCAAAATGCCGTTGGCATCAATATCGAAAGTGACTTCGATTTGTGGCACACCACGCGGTGAGGGTGGGATACCATCCAAAATAAAGCGCCCTAGCGACTTATTATCGGTTGCCATTGGACGTTCCCCTTGCACAATGTGGATTTCCACTTGTGTTTGGCTATCGGCGGCGGTGGAATAGACCTGCGATTTTTTGGTGGGGATGGTCGTATTGCGTTCAATCATCGGCGTTGCGACACCACCGAGTGTTTCTACACCCAACGAGAGGGGGGTCACATCTAGCAGGAGGATGTCTTTGACATCACCCGCCAACACACCACCCTGAATCGCCGCACCAAGCGCCACGACTTCATCAGGATTTACGCCCTTACTAGGCGGTTTGCCAAAGAATTTTTCGACAGCCTCTTGAACGGCGGGCATACGGGTCATGCCACCGACCAAAACCACAGTGTTGATTTCGTTGATAGTGACACCTGCGTCTTTGATGGCATTGCGGCAGGGTTCAATGGAACGGTCAATGAAGTCACGCACGAGTTGTTCTAATTTGGCACGGGACAGTGACACATTGAGATGTTTTGGTCCACTGGCATCGGCAGTGATGAAGGGCAATTGAATTTCTGCGGTCATCACGCTAGACAGTTCAATTTTGGCTTTTTCTGCCGCTTCTTTAAGCCGTTGCAAGGCTTGGCGGTCTTGGCGTAAGTCAATGCCATTTTCTTTTTTGAATTCATCCGCCAACCAGCCGATGATACGTTCATCGAAGTTGTCGCCACCCAAGAAGGTGTCGCCATTGGTGCTACGGACTTCAAACACGCCGTCACCGACCTCTAAAATGGAGATGTCGAATGTCCCACCGCCCAAATCGTATACAGCGATGATCTCGTTTTTGTGGCTACCCAGACCATACGCCAAGCTAGAGGCGGTTGGCTCGTTGATAATCCGCAACACTTCTAGCCCCGCAATTTTTCCCGCATCTTTGGTGGCATTCCGTTGGGCATCATTAAAATAGGCGGGGACAGTGATAACAGCGCGGTCTACTGTCTCGCCTAGGTAGGATTCGGCATCGGCTTTGATTTTTTGCAAAATCATGGCAGACACTTCTGGCGGGCTATAGTCGCGGTCGCCCATTTTCACGCGGACATCGCCATTGGGGGCGGCAGACACGATATATGGCACGACTTTGGTGGTCTCTTGCACTTGCTTGTCGCTAAATTTGCGCCCCATAAACCGCTTGACCGAGAAAATCGTATTTTCTGGGTTCATCACAGCTTGGTTACGTGCCACTTTGCCGACCACACGCTCGCCTGTTTTTGGATTAATAGCGACCACAGAGGGGATGAGTCGTCCGCCTTCTGACGATGGAATGACGACTGGCTCGCCACCTTCCATCACTGCGACCACCGAGTTGGTTGTTCCTAAATCAATTCCGATAATTCTTCCCATGTTACCTATACTCCTACATTCAAATGGATGATGATTGTTAAATTAATTGGCGACTCGTACAAGGGCAGGGCGTAAAATTGTATCGTCACTTCTATACCCTTTTTGCAGTGTTCCGATAACATGACCACTTTCTACTGTGTCGCTATCTTCTTTGCTGATGGCTTGATGTAAATAAGGGTCAAACGGCTCATTGGCGGGGTCAATCGCCGTGATGTCGTAGGCTTCAAATAGGCGCTTAAACTTGCCCAAAATAAGACCTGTGCCTGTGACCCAGCCATGATTCTCTAAATCTGTGGGGACATTTGCCAAAGCACGCTCAAAATCGTCTATAATGGGGAAAATCAGGGTGACGGCATCTAGCTCTGCTTTGCGTTGATACTCTCTTTGTTCACGTTCTACACGCCGTTTGTAATTCTGAAAATCGGCACGTTCACGTTGCCATCCATCTAGGTTCTTTTCGGATTCGGCTTTGAATGTTGTCATCGCCTCGATTATTTTTTCGATATTGACCTCCGATTCGTGCGGTTGATAAGTCTCTTTTATCAGTGGTTGTGTGCTATCGTCCATGAATATATCTTCTGATAAATCAACCTCATTGATGGATGGATCCATTGGATTTTCCTGGGGCTTTTTTTTGCTCAAACTGACCTCTCCACACTAAAAAACACGCCAAATAGTTAGCGCCCAACACTATGACATTAGTGTAGCTTGCACATCATAGAATTGCATTAGAGAGTTTTGTAGCTTGTGTAAATGTTGTATATGAAAATGGGTAATTTATTCTGATTGCTAGTTCTTTCATTTGCTTTACGGCAGGCGCTAAAGCACCTGCCTAGTATCTGTGAAGCCTGCTTTAGCAGGCTGTCCTTGCCTGTTTTGAGGGAGATTTTGGCTTTTTAAGACCATTTCACCCACCTACCTTGGATAGGCAAACGCCCTTTAGCGCAATACCGTTAAGATAAGGTTTTTTATCCCCACCCCAACCTCTCCCCAAAAATTGGAGAGGGGCTAAAACCTCGCCTAGAAACGGTTTTCTCCCCTTTCCCCACTCGGTGGGGATAAGGGGCAGGGGGATAGGGGATGTTTTTAAGGTGCTAACTTAACGGTATTGTCCTTTAGCGTGCTTTTACAAATCGGTTAGCCAGAGGCTTCCGCCTCTGGTGAGGAAAATCGTGTTACTAGAGTAACCTTCGGGCAATTTATGACTCTTCTGGGGTATAAAATTCTGCCAGCATACTGGTCATCAATCCAGAGACATAACGCACGGTGCTAATCGCCCGCCCATAATTGATGTGGGTGGGTCCCAAAATGCCGATTGCCCCACTCAGTTGACCAGGGATGCCATACCGACTAAAAATGAGGCTAAGGCGGTTTAGCTCTTCCCACCGACCATCACCCCCCACAATCACACGGACATCCTCTTGCGACCCTTGTGCCATATCGTTGAGTATGACCTCCAAAAAGGCACGTTCTTCTAATACCCGTACCATCTGCTGTGCGCCTTCGCCATCGGTAAAAGACCCAATCACTTCGCTTAGACCATCGCGGTAAATGAGGCGGGTTTGGTCGTTGTCGGATTGTTCCATCAGTTCCACCGCCAAATCTGCTACCTCGCGTTCTAATTGGGTGAGATGGGTAATTCTGAGGCGGAGTTGTGGGGTATATAAATCGGCAAATAAGCCATTGAGGACATTGGCAACCTCTTCTAGGCGCATTTGGTTGATGGGATCTGCCAAATTGAGCATCCGTTGTTGCACAATGCCCCCATGCAATACCAGCACCATCAACACCAGCCGTCCCTGAATTGAAATCAGTTCTAGGCGTTTATAGCGACTGGTCTCGACAATTGGTGCTGTCACTAGCGAGGCACTTTGCGATGTCCGTGCCAAAACAGTCGCCGCCAAGCGCAACCAGCCTTCGGTGGCAAGTGGTTGCGATAAAAATTTGCTCGTGATATGTTTTTGCTCAGAGTTAGAGAGGGCGCTACTTTCGGCATGGATGCGATGCTTCACAAAATAGCGATACCCGTTCTGGCTGGGGATTCTGCCCGCCGATGTATGGGGTGCTTGGATATAGCCTAAATCTTCTAAGACCGCCATTTCGTTGCGGATGGTGGCAGAACTCAGGTTGAGGGCAGAATTTTCTGCCAACACCTTAGAACTCACGGGTTCTGGCTTTTGGGTGTAGTTGTGGATGATGAGCGCCAAAATTTCTTCTTGGCGTTTGGTAAGTTCTGGTAGTGGGGATGCGTCCATAATCATATCAATCATTCAACCGAGTCGTTTATTCAGCGATGTTTCCGATTATAATAGATAGTGTGCTGAATTTTCAAAAAAATGGATATAAGGAGTACGATAATCACATGGAAAAACTCACCCTAGAAGTGACCGAAGCAAATTTTCACGATACCGTATTAAGCTCTACCACCCCTGTATTGGTGGATTTTTGGGCAGAATGGTGCGGACCTTGCAAGATGATTGCCCCCATCGTAGATGAACTTGCTAGTGACTATGAAGGCAAGATGGTCGTGGGCAAACTCGATGCCGATGCACATCAGGGCATTATTCGTCAATTGGGGATTATGGGTATTCCCACCCTTATCTTGTTCAAAGATGGCAAGCCCGTTGTGCGGATTACCGGTTTTCAACAAAAAGCGAAAATCGAAAAGCAACTCGCACCCCATATTGAGAATTAATCCCTATTAGATAGACAACAAAAATCCCCCCGCATGAGGGGATTTTTTATTTCTCCGAAAAAATTAATCCGATGCTGGCGCACCCTGAAGGGGTTGTTGTTGTGGGGCGAGTGGTATCACAAAGGCGAATGTAGAGCCTTTGCCAAGTTCACTTTCGACCCAGACTTCGCCGCCATGCCCGTCAATGATACGCTTGGTAATCATCATCCCCAGACCCGTGCCTTTTTCTTGCAGTGCCAGTTCATTTTCACTGCGAAAATAATCCACACGGAAAATTTTCTTGAGGTCATCATCGCTCATACCGATGCCTGTGTCAGTGATGCTAATAATCATCACCTCACCCACAAATTGCCCTTTTCGGCTGATATAGCGTTTGTCTGGTTTGGCATGAATGGTGATGGTTGCCCCTGGTGGGCTATATTTATAGGCATTGCTGATGAAATTGGTCATCACCTGAATGATACGTTTATTATCACCTAAAACAGATGGAAGGCTTTCATCAATTTGGTTATCAATGATTTGCCCTTTGGCGGTAATTTGGTCTTGGATGGTGATGAGCGCATCTAAAACGGCGGCGCGTAGCGACATGCCTTCGGGGTTGATTTTGAATTTACCCGCATCAATGGCGGCAATATCGCGCAAATCGTCAATAATGCCTTGCATCCGTTCTGCGTTAGAGTGGATGATGGTGGCAAAGTTGCGAATTTGGTCGGCATTGAGCATATCTACCATACTCCCGCTAAGGGTGGAAGCATAGCCCTTCACCGATGTGAGTGGGTTCTTGAGTTCATGCGCGGCAAAACCGACAAACTCGCTCTTATTGTCGTTGGCACGGGTGAGTTCATCGTAGAGTTGGGCGTTAGTGATAGCGATAGACGCATGTTCCGCCAACCGTTGTACCCAATATTGGTCGAGCAAATTGAGGCGTGGCTCTTGGTCTGTCTCTAGGATGAGGATGGCGTTGACATCGTTTTCGGTCATCAACGGCACGGTGATTTGGCTCATGCCACCGCGCAAACTGGGGATATAATCGCGGTCAATGTTAATATTTGGCACAAGGTCTGGACGACGAGTCCGCATGACACGTTTCACAATACCTCTATCGAGGGGCCAATAGTTGCCATCTGCGCCTTCTGGGACAGAATCTTCACCATAACCCAATTTTGCCACAATTCGCAGGTGGGTTTGCTTGTCATCTACCACTCCCAAAACGCCTGCTGTGGCGTTGCTGTTTTCCACCGCATAGCGCACAGTAATTTCTGCCACACTATATAAATCGAGCGTACGATTGAGTTCACGGTCAATTTTTTCTAGCGTTTCGAGTTCTTGTAGGCGTTGGGTCAATTGCAGGTCTGTTTGTTGATAGAGACGCGCATTTTCAAACGCGACAGCCGCCTGACTAGCGAATGTGGTGAGCAATTCGACATCTTCTTGGATATAACTCGTGCCGTCTTTTTTATTGATGACTTCCAGCACGCCGATGATGGTGTCTTTTGCGACCAGTGGCACGGCGAGGATAGATTGGGTGCGGAAGTTGCCTTCTGTCACCTCTCCCTGCCAGCCTTTATCTTGGGATGTATCGTTAGAAATAACGGGTTTGCCTGTTTTTGCGACACGTCCCACCAGCCCAAAGCCGGCTTCTAGGCGTTTGCCGATGAGTTCCTGACCCGTCCCGCCAATGACCACCTTAAATTCTAGGTCGCCAGAACCATCTTCCACCACCAGCAACAATGAGCCTGCTTCGGCGTTGAGAATGTCTACTGCCGATGTGGTGATGAGATGGAGCAGTTTTTCAATATCACTTTCGATTGCCACCAATTGACGGCTAATATCGTTGAGTGCCGCCAATTGACGCGCACGCATATTCGTCTCAATAAATAGACGGGTACGCTCTAGCGCGGTAGCAGATAGTGCGCCCACATCGCCAAAAATTTTAAGTTGTTCCTGATTATAGCGATGTTCGGGGTTTGGGTCGCCCACTGCTAACAAGCCTAATGTGCGTTGCCCCGCAGATAGAGGCACTGCCATCCATCCTCTCATCTTGGCATTTTCGTTGTGGAAGGCGTAGCTATAACGGCGCATGATAGCCCCATAATCCTCTATGAGACGGGCTTGGGCGGTGCGAATAATCTCTGTATAGAGGTCATTGCCAATTTGCCAGTTGCGATTTTCGTATTGCTCATAGCGTGTTTCGTTTTCCAAGAAAAACGCATAGTAGAGTTGCTCTTGGGATGGGTCAAATAGCACCACATAGAAATAGGGCGATTCGAATAATTTATCAATTTGGGCGCTGACCAGTTCTAGCAAGTCGTCTAGTGAAATACTATAGTTAATCGCTTGGCTCACTTGCCCCAACACATCCAATTCACGCACACGCCGTTCTAGTGAGCGAATGACATTGGCACGTTCCACGCCGATAGCCAGTTGTGCCGATAGGCTGTTGATGAAACGCAATTGCTCATAGGTATAGGCACCAATGCCAGAACGGGGCGTGCCGATGCACAAAAATCCGTTGAGGCGCTCATTGCCCGTCAATGCAGAGATGACCAGTGTCTGCAAAATATCCAGACGAGGCTTATCTATCCGTAATTCGGTGGGGTAGGGGCGTGAACTTTCGAGATAGATGAGGGTATCTTTGTTTTGCAAAACATCTTTAATCCCGCTATTTTCGCCAAAATAAATATCGGTCTCTGGCGGGTTGCCAAAAGCTGTGTAGCTTTTGGCTATGGCGTTGTAGAGGAATACAAAATTATTCACAGGTGACAACACATCATCTACCGTCTGCTTATATTCATTCAACATCACATCGGCATCGGATAGGGTGGTGAGTTTTTGCGAAAAACCCTCTAACTTCGTCTGATAATCGCGCCGAGTTCGGTAATAAATCGCATCAATACGCCTTTGCAAAAAGTTGCGTACAGGGGTAAATAGCACGGCGATGAAAAACACCACTGCGATGATGACAAACGGGTTATCTGGGCGGATGATTTCGTTGGCGAGTAATGTCGCCCCCAAAACCAATAGCATGTAACCAATCATCAATGCCACCAACAAAATGGTGTAGGTGATGCCAGCACTAATAGCCCGTTCTGTATCGAAAAAGCGATTCTGAATGAGCGCATACGCCACACTCAAAGCAGGTGTAATCATAAACGGCATGATTGCCTCGACACTAAACGGCAATCCGCCAACCCCGCCAATAAATTGGGCGATGCGGGTGATGCCCCACAACCCCACAGGGGCAGTGGCGAGGGTTAGCCCAATGATAATCACATTGGCTTGGTCACGTTGGATAGTCGTAAACGAAAAACGCCGATGATAAAAAACCAGAGCCACGACCAAGATAACCATACCCACCAAAATCGAAATACCCGATGTCTGGGCGGTGATGGTGAGGCTGGTGGGGGCGTTGGTGGGATAGCTAATGAGCGTATACGCCAGAATAATGATTCCAATAACGATTGGCACATAGGCAAACAGTGAATTTTTGGCGACAAATCCCATTTTTAGCGGAAAAATGAGCGCCAGTGTGATTAGAATTGAGCCTATCATGATGCCAGAGGTATGACTCACGAGGTCTAAGGTATGGCTCGTGGCGAGGTCAAATAAACCGCCAGAAAAAAGCGCCAAAAATAAATTTCCCAAGACAGCAACAAATGCCGCGGGGTCTTTGTAGCGCAGATATAGCACCCCAAACGAGATGAGCAAAATAAATATACCCGACAGATATGGCGTGATGAACAGGGCGATGAAATCGCTGTCTGGAAATTGTCCCAAACGGAATGTCACCTGACACTCTGCCCGACTCGTCGCCTCATCAACAGGCAGACAGGTTACGATGCCAGAACGGGGGTTTGGGAAGGTTCGGACATTGTAGTCGAATGTCACGGTTATTGTTTCATCAATACCCCGCCGTGCCAAAACATCTTCCAATTCTTGAAAACGTGCTGTGCTAGGGGTAATGTTGGAACGGATGGGGGTATTGTCTATGGCGAGGATGCGGTCTCCCGCACGGAGTCCTGCCGATAGCCCGTTCCATAGCGCGTTGCCATTGGGTAGCCCTCCATTGACAGTCATGGTGTGATTGGTCATCACGCCCAAAAACGGTTGGTTGCGCCATGTAATTGCCAAGAGCAAATAGGCGACAAATAACCCAATAGTAATGGCGCTCATGACGACTAAAATTGCCAGCCGAAGCCGTATTGCACTCGGATTAAAACTTGGTTTAGTTAATGCTGTGGGTTGTGCTTGCATCTATAAATTCCCACTCGATAATGACCCGTCTATTTGTGACCTATTCTAACATATCTCTGCGCCAGATACTACCAATTTTAAGACATTTGTCTGTGAACCCGTTCATATCGGCGTTATAATAAATGAAAATCGTTTTTAGATAGGATTTAATCAATGAAAAAAAATATACGTATTTTGATTGCCAAACCTGGGCTCGATGGTCACGATAGAGGCGCAAAAGTCATTGCCCGCGCGTTGCGTGATGCTGGTTTTGAGGTGATTTACACGGGCTTACGCCAGACCCCAGAGATGATAGCCGAAGCCGCACTCCAAGAAGATGTGGATATTGTCGGCTTGAGCATCCTCAGTGGCGCACACATGGTACTCGTGCCAAAAATCCGCGAGGTGATGAACGCTAATGAATTGAACGACGTGCCGATTATTTTGGGGGGCATTATTCCCGATGAAGATAAGCCTGCGCTGGAATTGATGGGTGTCAAGGGCATTTTTGGACCAGGGACAAATACAGAACTCATTGTGAGCAAAATTCATGCCATTGTTGCCGATGAAAGTGATTTGCTGGTTTGATGGACGATTTAATCACAGCAATTTTGAATGGCAGTCGGCGGGCGGTGGCGCGTCTTATCACCTATGTGAGCGATGAATCGCCACAAGTTGCCCCCGCATTAATGGCACTCTATCCCCATACGGGCAAAGCGTGGGTCATTGGGGTGACGGGCGCTCCCGGGACGGGGAAAAGCTCACTGGTCAATGGTATCGCCAAAGCCTATCGCGCTCAAAATCTACTGGTGGGCATCATCGCCGTAGACCCCACCAGCCCATTCACCGGTGGGGCAATCTTGGGTGATAGAATCCGTATGCGCGACTTGTCTGGCGATTCTGGGGTATTCATTCGCAGTATGGCGACTCGTGGCAGTCTGGGCGGATTGGCACGCACCACCCGCGATGCGATTCGTGTTTTAGATGCGGCGGGATTTGATATTATCCTTGTGGAGACAGTTGGGGCGGGGCAAAGCGAGGTGGATATTGTCCGCACAGCGCATACTACCCTTGTGGTCGAAGCCCCTGGACTGGGTGATGAGGTGCAAGCGATTAAAGCGGGTATCCTCGAAATTGCCGATGTATTGGTGGTTAACAAAGCCGATAGACCGGGCGCACAAAAGACGGTGAGCGCCCTCCGTATGATGCTCGATATTGGGCATCCCGCCTCACGCACCCGCATGACCGCCCATCATGGGCAATTAGTGGCAATCGAAAATACCCATACCCACACAGACGAGCCGATGTGGATTCCACCCGTCATACAAACCGTTGCCACCGATGAAAAGGGTATAGCCGAGCTTATCGGCGCGATTCAACAACATCGTGAATTTATTCAAGCGGGCAATTTGAGCGTGGCATTAGAACGGCAACGCATAGAGATTGAATTGCATGAACGTCTGCGCGAGGCACTCATCCAACGGCTATTGCAGACCACCCCTCCCGATTATTTTATGGGGATTATTGACCAAATTCAGCAACGCCAATTAGACCCACAAAATGCCGTGACCGCAATTTTAGCAAATTATGAGCAAATGATTTCTTCATAGGGAATTAGCGGTGAAAATGCCTGTTTTGGGCTACAATTATAATCCCTAGTTGTTGGGCTTGGTAATGATAGACCACCATATAGGTCTGTCGCTAAAAGATAAAAACAGGTATAACATTCGATGAAAATTCCCGGTACTAAATCTGAAATTGTAGACATTACACACACTGATGAAGGATTGACCAAAATGACTTTTGGCGATATGAAATTGTTTTATGGCTCATCTATGCAAGCATTGGGCGAAGAAATTGGCAGTTATTTGGGTATTGTCCCAGGTACCTATGAACGCAACACCTTTTCTAATGAAAATATCTTTGTGCGCCTCAAAGAAAGTGTGCGTGGCAAGGATGTTTATCTGGTACAGACAATGAGTTCTCCCGTTCATGATAATTTTATGGAGATGCTTATCATGATAGATGCCCTACGGCGCGACTCGGCTTGGCGGGTGAATGTGGTCATCCCCTATCTGAGTTATGGACGGTCAGATAAAAAAGACCAACCGCGTGTGCCAATCACCGCCAGACTGGTTGCCAATATGATAGAGGCGGCTGGTGCAGACCGTTATATCACCCTCGACTTACATGCAGGGCAAATTCAGGGTTTCTTTAATATCCCTGGTGATGCACTCACCGCTTTTTATTTGCTCAGTGATTATATTGCAGAGAAAAATATTCCCGATTTGACAGTGGTTTCTGCCGATTTGGGATTTGCCAAGCAAGCCCGCAATTGGGGCGAGAGACTTGGTGCGCCTGTCGCATTGGTCGAAAAACGGCGTGTAGATAATAAAGAACGCCCACAAGCATTGTCTATCATCGGCAGTGTTGAGGGACGAAATGTGTTATTGGTAGATGACGAGGTAAATACGGGCGGTAGTGTCGTCAATGCGGTTCATGTCTTGCGCGAAAATGGCGCAAAGGATATTTATCTGGCGTTTACACACGGCTTTTTTACCCCAAAGACGATTGAACGCTTTCGTGAATTAGACCTCAAAGAGATTATTCTCACTAATACGATTGCCCAACCCGAAGCCTTTCGGTTGCCTAATCTCACTGTGCTATCGGTGGGTCCCTTGTTGGCAGAGGTCATCAAACGGGCGCATCAGGGGCGGAGTGTGGGCGAATTATTTGATGAATAACTAGTAATCTTCAAAGAAAAAATTAACATCCCTATGCTATAATTGTTCATCAGCACATACAGAATGTGCGTTAGTCGGGATAAATAGCTACGAGGCATTATGGTTAACAAAGTAATTAGAATGATTTTTGGCGACCCACTCGCCCGTGCCATCAATCAATATCGGGCAAAAGCAGAAGCCATCACCCTGCTAGAACCACAAATGGCAAAGTTGACCGATGACCAACTCCGCGCCAAGACCGATGAATTTAAGGCGCGTCTTTCTGCGGGAGAGACACTAGAAGATATTTTGCCAGATGCCTTTGCAGTCGTCAGAGAGACGGCAAAGCGCGTGATAGGATTGCGCCATTATGATGTTCAGATCATCGGCGGTATCGTATTGCACGAAGGCAAAATCGCAGAGGCAAAAACAGGTGAAGGTAAGACATTGGTCGCCTCTTTAGCCTTATACCTCAATGCGTTGCTGGGCAAGGGCGCACATTTGGTCACACCAAACGACTATTTGAGCAAGTATGGCTTGCAACAAATGGGCGCGATTTATCACTTTTTGGGATTATCTGCGGGGCTTATTCAAAATCAGGGTAACGACCTCATCACCGCATCCTATCTCTATGACCCCACCTACGAAATGCCAGATGACCGTTTGCGCTTTTTGCGCCCTGTATCGCGCAGAGAAGCCTATCATGCCGATATTACCTATGGCACAAATAACGAATTTGGTTTCGATTATTTGCGCGATAATATGGTGATGGATAACAGCCAATTGGCACAACGTCCGCTTCATTTTGCCATCGTAGATGAGGTGGATAGCATCCTCATTGATGAAGCGCGAACACCGCTTATTATTTCTGGTCCATCTGATGAGCCATCGAGTTATTATCAAGACTTTGCACGGCATGTCAAAAAACTCAAACCGAGTAGCAATCAGAGTGTGGCAGACGATAATCCCGATGGTGATTATGTCTTAGATTTCAAAGACCGTGTATCGTATTTGACCGATCAGGGGATTGAAAAAATCGAGAAATGGTTGGGCGTGGGGCAATTATATCACCCCGATAACGCAGAACTCGTCCCTTATTTGGATAACTGCTTGCGAGCACAAACGCTGTATAATCTGGATAAAGAATATGTCA
Source organism: Anaerolineae bacterium (assembly GCA_034436595.1). Taxonomy (GTDB): domain Bacteria; phylum Chloroflexota; class Anaerolineae; order Aggregatilineales; family Phototrophicaceae. The sequence goes on from DAOTUO010000205.1 coordinate 61,901, forward strand.
TCCAAAACGGCGAAATTATCATCGTAGATGAATTTACGGGACGCTTGATGTATGGACGGCGCTTCTCTGAAGGCTTGCATCAAGCTATTGAAGCCAAAGAGGGTTTGCAAGTTCGCCGAGAAAACCTCACATTGGCGACAGTCACCTTTCAGAATTTTTTCCGTATGTATAAAAAATTGGCGGGCATGACGGGTACAGCTATGACCGAGCGCGAGGAATTTGAGCGTATTTATAACCTCGAAGTGTTGCCCATCCCCACCAATTTGCCAGTGAATCGTGAAGATTATGAAGATTTGGTCTATGCCACCTACAAAGCCAAATGGGACTCGGTGGTCAATGAGATTGAAGAACGTCACAAGAATTTGCAACCGATTTTGGTGGGTACGGTTGCCATCGAGACATCCGAATATCTGAGCAAATTGCTTGAAAAGCGCAAAATTACCCATGAAGTGTTAAATGCCAAGCAACATGAACGCGAGGCGACCATCATCGCCCAAGCGGGGCGTTTGGGCGCGGTGACAATTGCCACCAATATGGCGGGGCGTGGTGTTGATATTTTGCTAGGTGGTAATCCAGAAGGGATGGCACGGGATAGATTGCGTAAAGAGGGGATAGACCTCACCACCATGACGCAGGAAGATTGGGAACGGGCGCTGGAATCTGCCAAAGCCCAATGTGCCGAAGATAAAAAGAAGGTGATAGAGCAGGGTGGCTTGTTTGTATTGGGTACAGAGCGCCATGATGCGCGACGGATTGATAATCAGTTACGTGGGCGGGCTGGACGGCAAGGTGACCCAGGTGCCTCGCGCTTTTATATCAGCCTAGAAGACGACCTCATGAAACGCTTTGGTGGCGATAGAATCAAAAATTTCATGAAATGGGCGCGTATTCCAGAAGATGAACCACTCGAACATAAACTGGTCACACAATCATTGGGTCAGGCGCAGGTACGTGTTGAAGGACACAACTTTGATATTCGCAAGCGTGTGCTGGAATATGACGATGTGGTCAACAAACAACGTGAAATGATTTATGGGTTGCGCCTAGAGGTATTATCGGGCGTTGGCTTGCGTGAACGGTATCTGAAGATGCTCGAAAGCACTATTGCGGGTGTCATAGATGAATTTATTGGCGATTCTAATCATCCCGATGAATGGGATTTAGATGCTCTGCATCAACAATTATTCACGGTTTTCCCTGTGCCAATCACGATTACACCCGATACACTGGCACAATTAGACCGCGATACCCTAGAAGAGACCATCATCACGGCGGCTTTAGAGACCTATGACCGTAAAATTGTCGAATTGGGCGAAGCCATGCCCCAAGCCGAGCGATTTGTCATGCTCAAAGCCATTGATGACCATTGGCAACGCCACCTTACCGATTTGGATATTTTGCGGGAAGGTATTGGGTTGATGTCTATTGCCCAACGTGACCCATTGGTCGAGTATAAGCGTGAGGCGTTTATGATGTTTGGGTCTTTGCGGAAACAAATTGACCGCCAAGCCACCCATGTGATTTTTACCGCCCAATTGCAACAAGTTCAGCGCCAACCTGTGCGCCGCCAAATGCAAGCGATTCGCCCTGGTGCCGAAGCCGATAAAAAGCCAGAACCAGTGCGCGTGGTGAATAAATTAGGGCGCAATGAACCCTGTTGGTGTGGCAGTGGCAAAAAATACAAAGATTGTCACATGCGTTCCGATAAAGTCGCAGGTAAAACGTCATGACATCCGAATTGCTTGATTTTATTCAAAATCGGGTAAGTTCATTTGTGCGCTGGGATTTGATTCGGTACTTCAACGAATCACCCACCCGCAAAGAGACATCCGACCTTGTGGCAAAAGGCACAGGGCGCGATAGCCTTTCCGTTGAACATGAATTAGAGGCGTTGGTGCTGGCAAAAATCCTCGCCCATGAGGATAAAGAGGATGTGCGACGGTATAAACTAGCCAGAGACAAAGCCACACGCCAACTGATAGCCGATTTTTCTGCGGCATGTTTTGACCGTCAATTTCGCATAGAAGCGATTCAGGTGCTTATCAATAGCATAAATTTCTCATCCAGATAGTAGGCGCATTAGGGGGGATTATCCCCCTCCGATGCGATGCGGGTTAATCAACAGACATGACATCGCTCTCGCTGAATCAATTATTGGTTATTTACACATGGTTTCCCCTCGCCCTATTGATATTATTCGCCTTGTTGATAGCCCGCCTGTATGGAAAATTTTCTGATAAAAAAACATATTCCCGACTCTTTTTAATCCCATTAATCGTGTTTGGGGTGTCGTCTGTGCGATATGCCAGCCTCGATACTGCCATTGGCGACCCGATAGCCGATATTCTGATTGGAATTGGCGGTTTTGTGTTGGCAATTTTGTGCATTCGTCTATACTGGTTAATGATGATACAGAGCAAAGAGGACTAACAGCACATGACGACCATTGCAAGTGTTTTGGCAGGACTGGGCATGACCGCCATCGCGGGGATGCTGGTCATGCTTGCCTTGCTCAGTTGGCGGTTGGGACGTGTGACCCGCGCCACCACTTATTATCGGGTGTTTTTTGTGGCGATGACATTGGTACTCATGGGGGCGGTGGCGCGATTTTGGGTATTTATCAATCCCCATGATGCTCAATATGATAGTATTGCATGGATATTGGTCTATAATGGAATGCCTGCTGTTGGTTTAACATTGGGTGTGATTGTGGCGTGGCATTATTGGAGCTGGTTATTAGCGGAGCGCGACTAATTGGACGTTCAGCAAGACCTTTATGAACTTGTGCGAGCAATGCCCAAAATAGAGTTACATCGGCATTTGGAGGGGTCTGTTCGGCTCGAAACCCTCATTGATATTGCCCGTGATTTTGGTATGGAGATGCCCGAATATCATCCAGAGGTGTTGCGCCCGTTTGTGCAGATGATGCCCGATGAACCACGCACATGGCAAAATTTTTTGGCAAAATTTCGGGTATTACGGCAATTTTTCTTGTCGCCCAATGTCATTCGGCGTATCACCCGTGAGGTGATAGAAGATGCCGCCCGCGATAATGTGAAATATATGGAATTGCGTTTTACCCCGCGTGCTTTGTGCAATTCCATGAAAGCCACTCCCGAAGAAGTGGTGCGATGGGTCTGCGAGACGGCACATATCACCGCCGAAGCCTGTAATATTCAGGTGCGCCTCATTGTTTCGATGAACCGCCATGAGAGTGTTGAGGTGGGCGAACAAGTGACCAAAGCCGCCATTTCCCATATGCACATGGGGGTTGTGGGCATTGATTTGGCAGGCATAGAAAGCGATTATACCGCCTATCCATTTCGGCATGTGTTCCAAATGGGGCGGGCGGCGGGCTTGCATGTCACCCTGCACGCGGGTGAATGGCAAGGTGCAGATAGCGTGTGGGATGCCATTAGCAATATTGGTGCAGAACGGCTAGGACATGGGATTCGGTCTATAGAGGATGGTGGGGTGGTCAATGTGTTATTAGACCGCAATGTCACACTCGAAGTTTGCCCTAGTAGCAATGTAGATAGCGGTGTGGTCAAAAATATGGCATCGCATCAATTGCCGATATTGGTGGCGAGTGGCTTGCTTGTGACCATCAACACCGATGACCCGTTGGTTAGTGGTATTTCCTTGACAGATGAACTCATGCGTGTGTTACAATATCTGCCATTCACCATAGACGACATCAAACAATTTATGCTCAATGCGGCGCGTGCATCGTTTTTGGACGATAGTGAACGCCGTGTGTTGGTGGCACAATTTGAAGAATGGCTAAAAATCGAATCGAATTAGG
>DAOTUO010000206.1:0-11238 GCA_034436595.1 Anaerolineae bacterium
ATTTTGAAGCTGGTCTTGCCACAGCTGGATATATTTTTTATCTAACAGTATCTTGGCGCGTTTGAACTCAAAGACCAAATTATTAAACAGCAAATCGGTGCGCCCTGTGCGTTGCAAATTGAGCATGTTGAGGCTTTTTTCTTGGGTAATCTCAAAATTATTGACCCCAAAGGCATAGGTGATAAACCCCCGAAAAGTTGAAATTAAATTTTGTTCGGCTTTATCTTGGTCGCTGGTTATTTTTGCCGTTTGTAAGTATTCATAAAAGAGTTGCTCAAATTGTTTCTCATCCGACATGATATATCCCTAATTGATATGCACTAACAGGCTTATTATAGCATTTTTATGCCGATGACGGAACAGGTGTGTTGATTTTGAATCGTATCACTTAAACGCCTACCCTACGCGCTATTGCGCCTCTGTACACTTTTCATATTACCCGTGTTATAATCATGGGCGCTTATGGGGTATTATTATCCCCTTCCATCGAGTTTTTGGAGAAAAAACGCATGTTGCATCATCGTCTATTGAAAATTTCTAGCTTGCTCATCATCCTTTTTGGTGTGATGTTCGCCCAAAATGTCACCGATCCAGCCTTAGCACAAACCAATTTGCTCGTAGACCCCGGTTTTGAAAACGGGACATTTAAGGTCGTTGCTGACCGTAGTGGCAGTGAAGGCGTACTCTGTACTGTCCCTGCCGATTGGAATGGCTGGTTCACCGAAACCCCCCGTAATGCAGAATGGCAAAATCGGGTTCCCGTTTGTACAGGTCAGACCGATATTGGCAATAGCTTTGTCCGTAGTGGCACGCGCTCTCACGAATTTAGTCGTGGGCAAGCCACTTTCACCGCCGCCATCTATCAGACGGTAGCGGTGGCGGCAGGGACAAATGTCGTTGGGCAAGCCTATTATGTGATGGATGTGGGGACGGGTTCTACCGCCCAAGTGCGTGTGGGTATTGACCCCAATGGTGGCTCAAGCCCATTTGATAGCGATATTGTGTGGTCAAGTTGGGGTAGTGTAAGACGTAACACCGATGGTTTTGGTCCGCTCACTGTGAACGCCACCGCCACTGGCACCAGTGTGACCCTATTCATCTATACCACCCAAACCTTCCCGACTGCTGGCTCATCCGACCCCAATAAAGTGTTCATTGACGATGCGTCATTGGTTGTCGGTGGCACGGGCGGGGGCGCACCTGCTGGACCTGGTACCGCCGTTGCACCACCCACAGCGACACCTGTCCCTGTGTTGGTGGCGAATTTTGTCGCCCCACAAGGCACACAAGATGACGGTTCAATCGTCCATACGGTGGTTGAAGGTGATACCCTCGCGGCGATTGCCACTGCCTATCGTATTTCCATTGATGTCTTACGTGAACTCAACCCCGATATTGGGCGCGGGTCATTTTTGTTCATAGGACAACGCATCCTCGTGCGTGTTGCGCCCACACCAACCCCGCGTGGGGCGATTTCTGCGACCAATACTCCCAGTGGCACAGGGTTTGGGTTTAATTCTCTCGCAACTGCGACCCCATCTGGCAATACCAATGCCAATACAAGCCCAACCAATGTCCCTTCCAGCGCCACCAATACCCCTGCGCCAAGGCTCACATCCATTCCACAAACACAGGGTAATCTGGGGCAGCTTATAACCGCGACCCCGCGTGGCGGAAGTGTCGTTCAACCGACTGCTACCGAGGAAGTTGTTGCTACAGCAGAAACTGTCGTCACAGCAGAAGCCGTTGTTACGGATGAGGCTGTTGTCACAGAAGCGGTTTCTGAAGAAATTCCGCCAATGGCAACCATTACGCCCACCAATACCGATTTGCTACCCGCACCTGTGGTTGAGCCAACTGTCGTGGCTATGAATCCAGAAACACCCATCACAGGGGTTTGTGTTACATTTTATGATGATATAAACCGTAACCGCATCTCTGATATGGGCGAAACACCCGTCATCGGCGGTGTGATTACCCTACGTCTGGATGGGCAAGATGTGAGTTCATTCCTCACCACAGGCGACCCCGCCCCCTATTGCTTTGCCGATTTAGCGGCAGGTAATTATGTGGTGGCGGGCAGTCCACCCGCAGGTTATGGCATGACAACCCCAGACCAATTACAATTACGTGTACAAACAGGCGTGCAATTGGATGTTCCCTTTGGGGCATCACAAGGTGTCGAAGCACCACCACCTGTGGTTGACACTCAGCCAGAACAATCCACCATTATCGAGCAACCCGTCATACCAGAATCGTCACAAGATAATAGTTTGCTTGCCAATATTGGCATTATCATCTTGGCGCTGGCGGGTTTTACTCTGTTTAGTGGTATCATTGGCACAATTCTGATTAGTCGGCGTGGATAGATAAAATTCCAGCCCTCATTCGACTTTGTAGGATGAGGGCTAGTGGGTGTTTTGCCCTACCACATTCAAGTATCTAAAGGCAATCGTATGGGAAAATGGATAGTATTCACAATCATTTTAGCGATGACCATGCTCTGGGCAATCCCTGCACAAGCACAACAAGGTACAGGTCAATTTTGTGTGAGTGCGTATGAAGATGATAATGGCAATATGATGCGCGACCCAGGTGAGCCATTGCTCCAAACGGGACTTATTGTTGCGCTTCATGATATGCGTGGGGTGATTATTAATACCGCCACACTCGAAGCCTCGCCAAATCGTGAACAAGGCTTGGTCTGCTTTAATAATTTACCTGATGGACAATATACCTTGTTTGTGGATAGTGTGATATATCGGGCGACCACCACCGAAAATATGATTGCCCAACTCAATGCCACTAGCCAATTAGCGGTATTAGAATATGGCGGGCAAATTATCCGCCTCACACCCGCTAACCCAACCGATAACATACTCATAGCGACCACTTTCACACCCAATTGGGAACGTGTGAGTATTGCCGCTATTTGGGGCAGTGCTGTGGCGATGATTGTCGGCACTGTGGGCTTATTTTTATATGCGCTGTTCATCCGCCCGTATAATCGGCGTATTATGCGCCAGCGCCCACAGACACCCTATAACCCCGTACCCACTGTCACACCCAATTATTATCAAACACCTGCTTCTGGCGGACATCCCAATTATTATGAATATGAGGATATTTCGGAGCAGTAAGATTTTTTTGCAGTTGCGTAAAATAGGGCATTCGGTTAATCTATAGATATATCCATTGGACACCAAGGTGCGGAATGATGAATTTTAGTGTAGAGTTTGTACGTCAACAATACGCCACCGATGAATCTTTGCGTATTCGTCAAGACATCCACGAAAAATATACCGTTCCCAAGAGTAATTTTGTCGAGTGGGTATTGAGCAACCTCGCATGGCGCGGGGACGAAATGATTTTAGATGTGGGGTCTGGCGTGGGCAGTTATTACCCATTTATGCAGACAGTTTCCCCAAATTTTCATTATCACGGAATAGACCTTTCGGCGGGTATGCTATCGGCACATCCCGCAAGCGGAAAAATCGCCGTTGCCGATGCGCTCAAATTGCCTTTTCCAGACAAATCTTTTGATGTGGTCATGGCAAATCACATGATTTATCATCTGCCTAATATTGATGATGGCATTTTGGAATTTCGGCGTGTGCTAAAGCCCAATGGGGTGCTACTCGTGGCGACCAATGGGGTGGAAAATATGCCAGAACTCAAGGTATTGATGCGCCGTGCGGTGGTGCTATTGGCACGCTCTGGTGCGATGCAAATTCAACCGCCTAGCCCATCTAGTGAACGCTTTGCATTAGAAAATGGCTCACGCTATTTGGCAAGCTATTTTTATGCGGTGATGCGTTGTGATTTGCCCAGCAAATTGGTCTTTCCGACTGTAGAACCCCTCATGGCATATTTGGAAAGCACCCGTAGCCTGCGTGAACCCCAATTGCCCGAAGAAGTGGTCTGGGAAGATGTGATGGCAATCATGCGCCAGCAAATTAATCATCTCATCAACCATTTGGGCGAATTGGTGATTAACAAGCTCAGTGGGGTGCTGGTGGCTACCGATTCTGGGGCGTTTATCGAAAAATTTGCGCGTATCAGAACCGAAACGGCCCCAACGGAATAACCCATTGACTATTTGGGGGGTGGCTTAAACCCAAATTTGCCAATCAACGGCACAAAACGCACAGGTGTGATGACTGTTTTTACATATTCATCCCCTTGTCGTTGGATATGCACCAATTCTTGCTTGTCGCCCACACCCACAGGAATGATTAAACGTCCGCCATTTTTGCCCAATTGGGTGAGGAGTGGTTGTGGGATATGTGGCGCACCCGCAGTTACAATAATGGCATCAAACGGGCTTTTATCCCCCAAGCCATAACTGCCATCGGCAATTCCCAGTTTTACATTATCAACAAGTGCCAATTCGATAAGATGTTGTTGGGCGATATGCGCCAGCGCGGGAAGTCGTTCTAGGCTATACACAAATTTGGCGAGATAAGCCAGTATCGCGGTTTGATAACCACAGCCTGTCCCAATTTCCAAAATCCGTTCATGCCCCTCTAGTGCCAATAATTGTGTCATCAACGCCACTATGAATGGTTGCGAGATGGTTTGCTCATCCCCAATGGGCAGAGGGTTGTCCTCATAGGCGAGGTGACGATATTCTTCTGGAACAAAAATATGGCGTGGCAAATGCTTCATCACAGTTAGCACACGGGTGTTATCAATCCCGCGTGCAATGAGTTGTTCATCCACCATCTGTTGACGGAGCGCATACCAATCCAAAAAAACGCACACCTTCCTACTTTTTGGCGGGCGTATAGGCGGTGACGGTGCTGGTCATGGTCATGAAGGGCACAATTTTGGCATTTGGTGTGTTTTCGTCCATCATAATGCCACCTGCCTCAACATCGGTGAAGGCATAAAACGCCTTAACATCCTGATTAAACTGGCTCATCACAGTGGTTTCGAGACTTTTTACATCGGTGGTGTGGGTGAGGACGACAAAATCATCTTCTGTCACGCCCAAAAAGTCATCTGGTGTGCCGAGTTGCGAGACTGCCTTATGGATGATATTCCCTGCATAACCGAGAACATCATTGCCTGCCACAAATCCGTATTTGTCGTTATAGGCGCTAAATCCACTGATGCCAAACACCACTTTGCTAAAGGTTTTTCCATTGGCTTCTTTGGTGGCTTGTTCTTCATCCACCATCGTGCCTGTGGGCAAACCTGTGCGGGTTTCATGCAGGTTTTCGCGGGTGGCGCGGTGAATTGAGCCTTGCACACGCAGACGCAGTTCATCAATATCAAACGGCTTGGTGATATAGTCGTCTGCCCCTAGTTCTAGTCCACGCACTTTGCTGGCGCGTTCATCACGTTGGGTCAAAAATAGGGTGGGGATGTATTTGGTCATGGCGCTACGGCGCAATTTGACACACACATCATAGCCATCCATATCGGGAAGCATGACATCCAACAAAATGAGGTTAGGAAATTGCGTGCGGGCAATCTCTACGCCGTCGGTGCCGTTGTCGGCATGAATCACTTCATAGTCATGAGACTTAAAATAGAGCAAGAGCATTTCTGCGACATCGTAATCATCTTCAATGAGCAATAAACGTTTATTTGCCATGATATATCCCTATTCATCCAACACAGCACTGACGCGGAACTGTTGGTCTTGGGCAGATGGTGCATTACTAAGAGCGACTTCTGGGGAGAGGGCAGGTTTTACGGTATCTTCTCGCATGACACTGCTAAGTGGTAAGACCCCCGCCAACGGGTCTATGTGTGAGGTATCGAGTTGCGAGAGGTGGTCAAAATAACCCAATATATTAGAGAGTTGCCCCGCATATAGGGTAATTTCGTCTTCTGTCAAATCGAGCTTGGCGAGTTCTGCGATTGCTCGTACTGCATTTAGTGAGAGTTCCACAGTATATTGCTCCTAAAAGAGTCGCGTCCATGCGCTTTTATTATACACGATGTTTTTTCAAACGGAAAATAAACAAATTATGCCTGTTTTTATTCCACCCCAACCCCTCCCCAAAAATTGGAGCCGGTATCGGACGCGATATATCACGTCCCTACAAACCTCGCCTAGAAACGGGTTTCCCCCCTTTCCCCACTCGGTGGGGCGTAGGGACGCAGGCAACCATGCCGTCCACAGGGGGGATATAGGGGATAATTCAAAAATTATAGCGTATAGCTACTGGGTACACCCGCAGAGCCTTTTTTGCCATCGGGCCACGTTGTGCCAGCATCAAATTTTACACCATCCACCTTAGCGCCTTTCAGATTTGCACCTTGCAGGTTTGCCCCGTTCAAATTGGCATTGGTGAGGATTGACCCAGTGAGGCGTGCGCCTTGCAAACTGGCGAGTGTCATATTTGCGCCTGTGAGGGTGGCATTGGCAAAATCGGCATAGGCGGCTTTTGTGCCAACCATATTGACACCGGTCATATTTGTGCCACGCAAAATGCCTTCTTGCAAATTAGTTTCCTGAAAAATCGCCCCGCGCAAATTTGCGCCTTCAAAATCGAGCCGCGATAAATTTTCGTTGCTCAAATCTACACCCGCCAAACGGATTTTGTCGCCGCCGTTGATGAGCATGATGACTTCTTTGCGATTAAATTCACCCATGATAGTTCACCTTTCGTTGTGCATATATTCAATAATTTGGTCAATAGTGGTGTCGAGCGAGGTGGTTGGTTTCCACTCGATGATTTGCATAATTTTATCAATACTTGGCACACGACGCACAAAATCCTCAAACCCCTTTTCGTATGCTTGGTCATAAGGGATAAACTGAATGTGCGAGGTACTTTTGGCGCGGGCTATCACACGCTCTGCCAAGCCTTTTATCGAAATTTCTTCGGTACTGCCGATATTAAACACTTTGCCGATGGCACTTTCTGCTTGTGACAATTTATAAATCGCGTCCACAATATCGCCCACATTGCCAAAACAACGGGTTTGTTCGCCATCACCATAAACTTGCAACGGCTCACCCGCCAATGCCCATTTGACAAAACGGGGAAGTACCATGCCATATTGCCCTGTCTGACGTGCGCCAACGGTGTTAAATAGCCGAAAAATGGTCACAGCCAAGTCTGTCTCTTGATAATACGCCAATGCCAAAAATTCATCAACGGCTTTTGTGGCGGCATACGCCCAACGTGTCTTTGATGTCGCGCCGATGACCGAATCATCCTCTTCTGCAAACGGAAATTTTGTCCCTTTGCCATAGACTTCGGATGTGGATGCAATCAGCACCTTTTTGCGGTAACGTCTGGCGGCTTTGAGGACGGCTTCTGTGCCACCGATATTCACTTCGATGGTATGAATAGGTTCTTTGAGGATTTTTTGCACACCCAACACCGCCGCCAAATGATAAATCACATCACACTCGCTCACCAGCCTATCGAGTATCATGGTGTTGCGAATATCTTCTATGACGATTTGTAACTGGGGATGATGTTGAATGGATGCGAGATTTTTAATCTGCCCTGTGGATAAATCATCCACAATCACGACACCTTGCCCCTGTGCGAGTAAATATTCTGCCAGATGACTGCCAACAAACCCCGCTCCACCTGTAATGAGTGCTTTCACCATGCGCCTACAACGCCTCCTATTCCTATTATATGTTACCTGAATTTGCCCATAAGAGACAAGCCTATACCTACAAACACCCTACATTCTATAAAAAAGATGTACAACTGCTTGCTTAAAATTGGTAAATCGTGATAAATTGTTTGTATGAGTTAAAAATTTGTAACGTCAATGTTTGATGAGGTTAGAAGTGCGTCCATTGGCAAGAGAGGACAATGATGTCAGAAAAAGTGTTGGTTATTGACGATGAAGAGACAACCGTCCAGCTCATCGGGATATTATTAGAGCGCAAGGGTTATGAAGTGATAAAAGCCTATCGTGCCGAAGAAGGCTTGCGTAAAGCGTATCGGTATCAGCCCGATATTGTTCTGCTCGATATTATGATGCCCGATATGGATGGCTGGGAAGTGTGCAAGCGCCTGCGTGAAATGTCCGATGTGCCGATTATCTTCCTCACTGCATTAGACGAGGGCAAAAATGTCGTGCGCGGGCTAGAAATTGGTGCAGACGACTATATCACCAAGCCGTATGATAATGATGAATTGGTCGCACGGGTCAAAGCCCATCTCCGCCGTTCTCCGCGCCCTAGTATCAGTGATGAATTGGTGTTTAATAACGGCGATTTCCGCATTAACTTTATGAATCGTGAAGTGCATGTCCGCAACGAAGTGCGCCATCTTACCCCCAAAGAATTTAACCTGTTGGGTGTGCTTGTCCGTAATGCGGGACGGGTGGTCACACGCAATGAATTGGTCACACAAGCATGGGGCGAGGAATATGGCGATGCTATAGACAGCCTCAAGCTATATGTTCATTATTTGCGCCAAAAAATTGAAGTAAATCCCAATCAGCCAGATTATATCCTCACCTCACGCGGGGTCGGGTATCGCTTCGCCAATCGCTGATTTGCTATTGACGCACTCCATAAAACCTATAACAATAATTCTTCAGTACAGATGAGAATCCCTCAATATTCTCATCTGTCTTTCTGTTCACTATCCCGTTCAAAGGAATCATCGTGTGAAACGCATAATTTTTATCTTTATTTGTTCGTTATCCCTCATGGTGAGCCTCACATCTGCCCAAGATGACCCACTTGCCACCATGCAAAATTTTGCCAATTATGTTGCCCAAATTGCCGATGCACCCACCACCGATGCCCAAACGATGGTGGATGGTTTGTGGACGCAATTGACCGAGAACCAATTCATCCCGTTTGTGCGTGGGGGAGATGTTGCCTTTTTGTATCGGGGCGAGTCTCAAACGGTTGATTGGCGCGGTGATTTTAACGGCTGGTCTGCCACATCCGATTTTGCGGGTGAACGTATCGGTGAGACCGATTTATGGGTGGTATATGCCCAATTCCCCAGTGATGCCCGTCTGGATTATAAAATTGTCCTCAACGGTAGCACATGGATTTTAGACCCGTATAATCCCAATCAACAAATGGGTGGATTTGGCGCAAATAGCGAATTGCGGATGGCAGATTATTCCCCATCGCCATTTATTGTGCGTGATGAAACCGCCCCACAAGGGCGGGTGCGCGGGGCGTATCGGCTACAAAGCGAGGCGCTTGGGTATGCGGTGAATTATTCGGTGTATCTGCCTGCTGGCTATGCCGATTTAGACGCACTCCCCACAATTTATGTGCTGGATGGTCACGAATATATCAATGACGATATGGGTAGTATGGTGATTGTGCTAGATAATCTCATCGCCCAACAACTGATTTCTCCCGTGATAGCTGTGTTTATAGACCCGCGTGACCCCAATAATCCATCGAATAATCGGCGACAAACGGAATATATCGAAAATTCCGCCTTTGCCGAATTTGTCGCAGAAGAATTGGTGCTGAATATTGACCGTGTGTTCAAAACCGCAGAAACCGCGCAATCCCGCGCTATTTTGGGGACATCGCTCGGTGGGTTGGCATCGGCATATATCGCGGTGAATTATCCTGATGTGTTTCATAATGTTGCCATTCAATCGCCCGCATTTTGGATTAGCTCCGAATTGTATGGGTTATATGAGCAGAGCGATGATTTAGACCTGTTCATGATTATCACCAATGGCACACCCGAATGGGATGCCGATGATATTCCTAATTTCACCACGATTTTAGATGACCTCTCTATTCAGTATGGGTATGTAGAAGTCAATGAAGGACACTCATGGGGCAATTGGCGCTCCCTGATAGACGATATTTTAATTTACTTTTGGAGTATGGCATAACCCGATGAAAACAGTAGACCATTCACAACTAGAAGCCATTTATCGTACCCGTTTTGACGATAAAGCACAGGTGCAACGCGAAAAAATGTGGGAAATTTTGTGCCAAGATTGGATGCAACGCTATATCCCAGAAAATGCCACCGTGCTAGATTTGGCGGCGGGACGGTGTGAATTTATCAATCACATCAAAGCAGGGCGCAAAATCGCGGTGGATTTGAACGAAGATGTTCGCAATTATGCCAATAAAGATGTGGAAATCATCATCGCCTTTAGCCACGACATGCAAGGTGTCGCAGATGATAGCGTGGATGTGGTGTTTGTGAGCAATTTCTTTGAGCATTTGCCAGATAAAGCCGCTTTCATGGATACGCTCAAAGATATTCGGCGCGTGTTGAAGGTGGGCGGAAAATTGCTCATTATGCAACCGAATATTCGCTTTTTGCACGGCGCATATTGGGATTTTATAGACCACTACCTGCCCCTCACCGACCGTTCTGTTGAGGAAGCTCTTATTTTGACCAATATGAATGTGGTCGAAAACCTACCGCGCTTTTTGCCCTATACCACCCGTAGCAGTATGCCCCAACATCCTTTTTTGATTCGGCTCTATTTGCGCCTGCACTTTGTGTTCCCCCTATTTGGCAAGCAAGCGTGGGTCGTGGCAGTGAAACCCGCATAGGAGTTAAAAATGTCATCAGAGACTAAATTTATGTATCAACTAAAAATCACATTAGATGGTGTTAGACCGCCCATTTGGAGACGGATATTAGTCTCTAATGAGACCACACTTGACCAGTTACATAGCATCATTCAAATTGTGATGGGCTGGGAAGATGCCCATTTGCATGATTTTTCCATTGGCGATAAACGATACAAACAGAACCCAGAAGAACTAGAAATTGATTGGATGGATGATGAGGCGGGCATTAAATTAAGTAGCTTCATCATCGGCGAAAAATTCAAATTCAGTTATCAATATGATTTTGGCGATAGCTGGTATCACACGGTTTTAGTCGAGAAGATTTTGCCATCAGACCCAAATCAAATACTCCCATTATGTGTGAAAGGGAAGCGGTCGGGTCCCGTTGAAGATGTGGGTGGTGTTTGGGGCTATATGCACTTTGTCGAGGCTATTAATGACCCTAATCACCCTGCTTATGCCGATTTACGCGATTGGTATTATGGCGATAATGTGCAACAATATGATGCCGAAGCCTTTGATATGAACGAGGTAAACACCACGTTTAGGAAGATTTTTAAGTAAGACTTGCGGTGTGCTGTAATGGACGACTAGCAAAGCGTATGTCGTCCACATCCCTGTTACCAAACTCATCGCTAATAGCGCAAAACGGCGGCAACAGGCAAATCGGTTGGCATTTCCTCTTGATTCAACATATAGACATGTCCATCTTTTTGCAGGGTTTG
>DAOTUO010000207.1:0-35953 GCA_034436595.1 Anaerolineae bacterium
TGCCAGCACCCACATAGGCATGATTGGTGAATTGGTCTGTTGAGCCAACGGAATTATCACCAAAATTCCACGAATAAGTATAAGCGCCTGTGCCACCAGTTGCCGACCCAGAGAACCCGACATTGAGGTCAGTTGGACTGGTCTGTGTAACCGTGAAATCGGCTGTGAGGGTTGGCAGTTGGACAGCTTCAATGAAGACAGTCTTGACGACATCTATCGTAGTTACGCCATCACCAACAGTCAGGGTAACGGTATATGTGCCAGCACCCACATAGGTGTGATTTATATTTTGGTCAGTACCAACCGCACTATTATCACCAAAATTCCATGAATAGGTATAAGCGCCTGTGCCACCAGTTGCCGACCCAGAGAACCCGACATTGAGGTCGGTTGGACTGGTCTGTGTGATGGTGAAATTGGCTGTGAGCAGGGGTAAAGCGTTAATTGTCACATCTTTAGTTACTGTGATGGTATTAGTACCATCGTCAATAGACAATTCAACGGTATATGTCCCTGGTCCAGCATAGGCATGACTGCCCGATGCGCCAGAACCTGTCACAGTATCACCAAAATCCCATGTGTAACTGTAACTACCCCTGCCACCAGTTGCAGATGCCACAAAACCTACTGTTAAGTCAGTATTATTGGCTTGGGTAATGGTGAAGTCACCCGTTAATGGCGGTGGAGGGGCTTGGATGGTAATTGGCTGTGTCACCGACTTTTTAGCGCCTGTACTATCGGTTACAGTGAGGGTGACAGTATATGTATTGGCACTCGCATATGTCACGCTTGTTGTGGCGGTGGGCTGACCAAACAGCGTTTGACCATTCCCGAAATCCCAATCGTAGGCAGTATAAATGCCACTACCACCTGTTGCAGTTGCGGTTAAATTTATCCGCAGTGGGTTATTTGTATCTGGCACGGCGCTAATACTGGCTTGAATGGGGTTGCCTACCGTGATTTGACGCGATACATTCGATGACCCACCAGGACCTGTCACCGTTAAAATGACATTATATGTGCCAACATTGGTGAATTGATGCGATGGATTTTGGTCTACACTGGTTGTTCCATCACTAAAATTCCACAAATAGTTGGTGATTTGTCCGCCTGTAGAGGCATTGGTGAATTGAACAATAAGCGGCGCAGAACCGGTTGTTTTATCCGTTGTAAACCCTGCTACGGGCGGATTGGCGCTTTGCACTGTGATTTGACGCGATACATTCGATGACCCACCCGGCCCCGTTGCTGTCAGTGTCACGGTGTATTGACCGGGGTTATTAAATGTTTTGATGGGACTAATTTCGGTGCTGGTCGTGCCATCACCAAAATTCCATGTAAACCCAGTGATAACATTGGTTGGGCTAGATAAGTTGATAAAACTCACGGTCAATGGGGCTGTTCCTGTGACCTTATCCTGTGTGAATGCGGCAATAGGTCTTGCTACTTGGGTATTTGTGGGGACAGGTGTTGGGATTCTGTTTTGAATGCGAATATTATTCACAACCACATTGCCCCAATTGACACCATTCCGCAAAAAGACGCGCAACCGTATTTGATATAAGCCATCGGGTGTATTGGATGTATTGGTATTCCAAATACCCAATAGCCCATTAAACACGGGTGATTGCACACCACCAGTAATGGGATACCACAAATTACTTGGATTGGGATCTGGACCATATTCCAGTTGATATTGCAAGAATTCGGGGTGCATTGCCGCCCCAATAACTTGGACATTACTTGCCACCACATTACCCGGTATAGGTGACAAGATAAACACATTAACAGGTTGTGCTGTTAATGTCGAAATAATGGGTTGTGGTGGTCTAAAACTCAATGTAGGGAATAATTGAGCCGTTGGAAATGCCTGTGGTGTTGGTAATACAACCACACCAGACGGCGTTCTGGTTGGTTGATTAGGGCTAGGCGAGGCTTGCAAGGCATTTTGTGTCTGTTGGGGCAAATCGGTCACATTGAGTTGTTGTTCGTCTGTTGCGCCCAAATTACACGCGCTGAGTATGGTTAAAAATAATATGCTGAGAAAAAGAGGAAATCCTCTTGCCCAGATACGCTGAATATTCATAAAAACTCCCTTTTGCAAATAGGTAATACACAATTGTTAACAGTTATTATAGCCTAAACTAAGGTACATAACCTGACGTATATGCACCGATAAGACACCGCTATAAACACACAAAGCGCATTTCTGCGCCTTGTGATAGGATATTGGGTTTGAGTGTATGATTTATATTGGCTTATGGTCTGACTGTGGTTAATCCAGTTTTTTCCACTTCGACCCAAAACTTCGAAACGTTGCGTAGCTTAATATATTCATAGCCCCGAATCATATCAGGTAATTCTGCCAATTTAACCGCTTTAGCATAGTTATCATCGGCAAGATTTTCCAGACATTCGGTTATCATCGCACAGTATAATGCAGGCAATTGACGTTCTACACGTCTCACTTTTGCATAACCAAATACATCGAGAGGTGTCCCGCGGAGCATTTTCATCCGTTTGAGCATTCCATACATGACATCAAACCATCTGCCAAAGCCGATTTTCTTTTTAAGCCCAATGGCGCGTAGTATCGGCGGAAGAAGCATATACTTGATACCCGCTTTTTGCCCAAATTCTTCCGATAGTGTTTCTCTAAATTCTGGGCGGGTATGTAGACGAGCAACCTCATATTCATCTTTATATGCCATGAGCTTATACAAATATCGCGCCACAGCCTCTGTTAGTTGGTTTTTGCCAACACGGGCAGTCTCTTTTTGGAGGGTGTCGCGCACAAACATAGCATATTTTTGTGCATATGCTATGTTTTGATAAGCTATCAATTCTGGTATGCGAATTTCGAGTAATGCGAGTAAATCGCCTTCTGAGCCGATACTGTCAATCAGATGACGTGCTTGTGCGCTAATAACAGGTTGAATTGACAAATCGCCGTGTCTGTGAATGGTGATAGTCTTGACCCAATCAGGATTAGCAACCACCTGACGACCCACACGGAATGCTTGTATATTGGTCTTTACAGAAACACCGTTTAATTCAATGGCGCGTTCTATGGCTTCTGCGCTAATGGGCAATAATCCGCGTTGATATGCCGCACCAATCATAATACTATTTGCCGCCATGTGACTATCGAATAACATTTCTGCCAAACCGTTGGCATTGAGACAGACGGTTTCATCTTTATTTGTCACCTGACCTAACATATTCAGCAGTCGGCTGGTCTTTGGATATTGCTCAGATGTAGAAATTACCATTGCGCCTGTGGGGGTTTCGCTGGTCGAAACAATCGCACGGGTTTTGGCTTTGCTGGCACGCGACATATTGGCGGGTTCAACAGCCGATAACAGGTCAAATACCAAGAAGCAATCGGCTTGACCCGTTGAAATTCGATTCGATGTCTCGCGGTATTCAGTCATAATTTTTAGATTGGAGACAACAGGTCCACCTTTTTGGCTAAGTCCCGTTTGGTCAAGCCCCTGAATAAATTTGCCATCAAGCATCGCCGCAGTTGCCAAAACTTGATTGGTCGTCACAACACCTGTCCCACCGATACCCATCATATAAATGCTATATTCATCAGCTTGGGGTAGGGCAACCGCTGGCAAATCGAAATTCATATCAAAAACAGGTTTTTTCTTCTCTGTTTTCTGCGGAATAACTGTCACAAATGCAGGACAATCTCCCTTAAGGCAACTATAATCCTTATTGCATGATGATTGATGAATTTGTGTTTTGCGACCAAATTCTGTTTCAACAGGGAACACACTCAAACAATTTGATTTTTCGCCACAATCACCACAGCCTTCACAAACCGCCTCATTGATAAAAACACGCATTTCTGGCTCATCGGCTAACCCACGACGGCGCTTTCTGCGGAGTTCTGCGGCACATTCTTGGTCATGAATTAATACTGTGACACCATCAACATCGCGCAATAGACGTTGTGCTTCATCAATTCTATCCCGATGCCACACCTCAACGCGCTCCATCCAACGAGTCGTAGCGGGGTATTTTTCTGGTTTATCGGTGGTGATGATAATACGTTTGACTCCTTCTGCGAGAAGGGCAACGGTCATCTCTGGAAGTGCCATTCCACCATCAATATTTTGCCCGCCAGTCATAGCAACTGCCGCATTATAAAGAATTTTGTAGGTGATATTGACATTAGAGGCAACCGCTTGACGAACAGCCAACCAGCCAGAGTGAAACAGTGTGCCATCGCCAATATTTTGAAAAATATGATTGACATCCGTAAAAGGTGATGCACCAGCCCATTGAGCGCCTTCACCGCCCATTTGGGTAATGCCAATGACGGGTCTATCGGGGATGAGCAATGTCATTGTATGACAGCCGATACCACCCGCCACCAAAGAGCCATCTGGGGTGACGGTAGATGTGTTGTGTGGGCACCCGGAGCAGTAAAATGGGCTACGAGAAGCAGTATCCAGATTAATCATCCCGACAGAACTGCCATTGCGAATCTGATTAAGCCGATTTTCAATCTGTTCAGAGTCAATTCGTCCCGCAAGGCGTTTGGCAATCACCGCAACTAATGTATCGGGGTCTAATTCACCATAAGCAGGGATAAGCATATTTCCTTTTTCATCTTGTTTGCCGACCACAAGGGGGCGCTCTGTGCGATTATATAAAATATCGCGGATAAACATCTCTATAAAGGAGCGTTTTTCTTCTACAACGAAGATTTCTTCTAAGCCTTCTGCAAATTCGTTGACAATCTCGTTATCCATAGGGAATAACATGCCAATTTTGAGCAGACGAATCCCAAAACGGCGTAATTGGTCTTCATCGAGTCCCATTTCGTTGAGGGCTTGGCGCATATCATAGTATGTTTTTCCCGCCGCCACAATACCTAGCCACGCCGATGGGGTGGGTACGGTAATTACATTGACCCCATTGGTAGAAGCAAATCGTTTGGCGGCTTCTAGGCGACCCGTTACCAGTTCTTTTTCCATTGTAAGGCTATAGGGTGTGAGCAAATAGGTATTTTGGGTATGTTGCCACGACTTGCCATTATAGAAGAATTGAGGGTCTTCAATAATTACACGGTCTGGAGAAACTTCTGCCGTGCTAAACTCATCGGCAACATTTGTGACCAGCTTAAATCCGACCCATAAGCCTGAATACCGTGATAGCTCAAATCCCAGTCGTCCTAAATCTAATACTTCTTGCGAATTGCCCGGAAATAATACAGGTGATTGGGCATCATAAAACGCTACCTCAGAATGAGAGGGCAATGTAGACGATTTTGATATGGGGTCATCACCTGCGATAGCTAAAACACCGCCATGCCGACCAACGCCCGCAAAGTTGGCGTGCTTAAACACATCGCCACTGCGGTCTACACCGGGTGCTTTGCCATACCACATCCCCAAAACACCATCATATTTTGGTTGAGGGAGCATATTGGCAATCTGGCTACCAAACACGGCTGTTGCGCCGAGTTCTTCATTGACACCGGGCGTAAAAAAAACATGATGCCCAGAGAGTAATTTCTGATTTTGCCAAAGGGCAGTATCGAAACCAGCCAACGGCGACCCGCGATACCCAGAGATAAATGTTGCGGTGTTCAATTGACGACGTTTATCTGCGAGATGCTGGTCAATTGGTAATCTTACCAATGCTTGAATGCCAGATAGAAGGATATAGCCCTCAGATTGGGTAAACTTCTTGTCTAGGCTAAATTCTTTCCACGCTTCTTGTTTTTTTTCTGATGTTTGAATTTGATTAAGCATCGCAACCTCTTAATTTATATTTTTAGTGTATTCCGCATAATGTTCTGTTGTATAAAACGCACAATTTTACTTAACTATACAAGCATTTCTCATTTACGAACAGAGGAATTTGATGAGAATCATCCACTTGACCCCATGCCAGAGGATGGTAGAATTACACATATCCCCGCGCTCTATTCGTCTAGGGGACTAGGACGTGTCCCTCTCAAGGACAAAACACGGGTTCGAATCCCGTATGGAGCAAAAAAGCCTGTTGAATGCTTATCAGCAGGCTTTTTGTATTCTATAGGTTGTTTATGAGTCTATTCTCGTCATTACCCGTGATAAAGTACATTATCGAGGAGTTATAACCCTACGTAAATTATTGCATAGTCTTTTAAAAGTTAAATCTATAAATTCCCAATTATCTATGTTTCGATTCAAGGTATGTTGAGTCAATTGGCTATGTGCATTTTCTTGAGACAGTGGGTAAAGCAACATTCCTTTTTTATTCCCCCAACGGTTCGTAAAAATTTCTGATTTTGGGTCTATAAAGTGATAAACCTTATGTGAAGAATATTCTTCTATTAAAGCTACTACATCTACATTTAGACCTTTTTTTATTTGTGTGGGTGTAAATGCCCATGAGAAATAACCTTCATTATTCATTGGCGATGTTTTTATTTCTATCTTTACTATTCCATATGCAACCACGTCAACCCATGGATAAATTCTAAAATCCTTTCCGTGAAGCGCAGGAATCCCACGAGAGTGCAACTCGTGAATAAACTCTACTTCTCCATGTGGTTGTATTTGTTGTTTCTTAGGAGTTTTACTTTTTTCTTTCATGCAAGATTTACATGCTGCCGTGTAGTAATGCGTATTAGGGCGTAGGTAAAATTCAGATTCGTCTTTTTCTTTTTTACAGTAGATACATTTTTTCATATGCACACTCCCCATTTACTATCGTGTACACTAATTATATCACAATACTTGTGATAGGAATATTATTATCGCAAGTAAAAACACTTCTACCACACAGCATCGGGAAACGTGTTTACTCCTGCATGAACTCCGATGCGCTTATACATCTGCAATCCACTGAATGGTTGTCCCAAGATACCATCATGGATCGCCCAAGACCGACCACGCACACTTTTCCATGCCTCTGGTTGCCGAAACGGATTCTCTGCTGTGAGTTGCTCATGAAATTCGCCACCGGGCAAAAACTCGTGGTGAATCCGTTTCATCTCTTGCAATCCCTTCATATAATTAAACCCATACCGTTCAAACGTGATGGCGTTGGTGTATGCCAATGGCTCGATAAAAAATAAATCATGCCCCATGCTCTTTACAAAATCCTCAAAGAACGGTACGGATTCTTTGAAAACACGTAACCCGCGCCGAATCTGACCCGGAGATAATCCAGCATTCATTGCCGATGTCTCTGCGGGGATATTGCGGGTAATTGTCCCAAATTGGGTGGGATTCCCTTGTTTATCAAAATCGGTGTTGTAGCGAGGTGAGTCTGGGTCATTGACCACAATAAGCAAGACGATAAGTTGTTGTGTGAGTGTGTCTGCCAAATTGATATAAAACAACGGGTCCAAATCTGTCGCACGTTGTTTGACAATCACTTCCACCGCACGACTATTTTTCGGACACCGAAAATAGATAATTGGTGGGTTACGCCGTTCCTCTGGGTTATTGGCATCAATCCCATATTGCTCAAATACCCATTGTGGCAATAACCCCTTATAGACAGCGTGCTTATCGGCTTCTGGCAATTCGTTAATTTCTCGAATGGTATGTGGCAAATCAGACATCATTCATACCTATCTTTTAATGCCCGTTGAATATCGCGCTGTGCATCTTTTTTGGCGAGTGTATCACGTTTGTCATATAACTTTTTACCTCGCGCAATAGATACTTCCACTTTGGCTAATCCACCGACCAAATAGACCTGTGTGGGAACAGCCGTATACCCACGCTCACGCAATTGTGTCACAATGCGGGCAATTTCTTTTTTCTTGAGCAATAATTTGCGTGGACGTAATGGGTCTGTATGTCCAAAAAAACTGGCTTGCTCATACGGTGCGATATTGACTTGCATCAACCATAGTTCCCCGCCCATTTCTTGGATAAACCCCTCTTGGAGGCTAATACGATTTCCACGAATAGATTTTATCTCAGAGCCCATCAGCACAACCCCCGCCTGATACGACTCTTCGATAAAGTATTCATGGAAGGCTTTTTTGTTACGTGCAATTATTTTACGACCATCTGCCATAGTGTATATTCTCTTCTTTAGTTAGATAGCACCATATTTTGCAAATAACGGAGCGCCTCGCCAAATTCGACATCTCGTCCATTTGCATCTGGAATCATCGCTATATCGGGATTTAACCCCACCCCATCAATGACGTTGCGATTGGGGGTTAACCACTCAGATGCTGTAACATGCAGGGATGATGTGTCAGAAAGGCGAAAAATCTGCTGAATTGTGCCTTTTCCAAACGTTTGTTGCCCCACCAAGACCCCCCTACCCTTGTCTTGAATCGCTCCAGCGACCAACTCTGCGGCGCTGGCAGTACGTCCATTAACCAAAACAACGAGAGGTAATTCCGATTGTATCGGCTGTTCATCTGCCCGAAATTCACGTTCTTCTGCTTGGCTAACTTCTATCATAATTACACCATCACCCAAAAAGACCCCTGCAACATCTATCGCTTCTTGGAGTAATCCGCCACCATTATCTCTAAAGTCCAATATGATTCCCTGAATGTCATAAGAGGTCAAATCGGTTAGGGCAGTTTGCAACTCATCGGGCGTTCTGGATGTAAAACGCATAATCAAAAT
Organism: Anaerolineae bacterium; assembly: GCA_034436595.1. Taxonomy (GTDB): domain Bacteria; phylum Chloroflexota; class Anaerolineae; order Aggregatilineales; family Phototrophicaceae. The sequence continues at coordinate 8,610 of DAOTUO010000207.1, forward strand.
ATACCCCACCCGCGCATCTTCATCCAAAACCCGCCATTGGATAGACGGCACATTAACTACCGCAAATGGAATAAAAAAGGACAATTCTTCATCATCGCGGCGCACAATCACATCCACACCACTATTATCTTTGACCTCACCACGCAATAACTGGTCTACAGCATCTGGGGCATCTGATAGTTCGATTATTTTCCCATTCACAGCCTTCAAAATATCCCCTTCAAGGATACCAACTGCCAATGCAGAGCTGTCTGGAAAAGGGTATATCACAAAATCACCCGCTTCGTTACGACGTAATAGTACCCCTACCCCGCCATAAGTACCCGCAAGCACTTGTGTTTCGCTTTGAGCAACTGGCGGGTCAATAAAAAATGTATTTCTGTCACCTAATGAACTCAACATCCCGCGAATGGCGGCATATTGTCGTATCTGATAATCGGGTTGTTCGCGCAGATAATGACGGTCTATCAGCTCTTGAACTTCTGCGAGCAATGGATAGTCTGTAGACTCTAAATTAGCCGATGGGCGATTTGCAGAAAAGACCGATGGTGTATCAATAAAATCACGTATGATAAATCCGGCACCAAATATCATCGCCAGCCCAATGCCAATCAGACTACCCAATGCCAGAGAACGCAGGTAATTTTTTATGGATGCGTGTTCTTTCATAGATTTTTCACTGTTTGGAAACTACGCCACTTGAGTGGCAGTAGAAGAAAACAGCAATCCTTTCATATAGGTATAAGGTCTAAATATATCCCCGAAGGGCGAGGACTTTGCCGTAAAACTGGTGTCCTCTGACTCACTCCGCTTGCGCGGGTTACGTTCACCTCGTCACTGTTATCCATCGGTTTATGTGTGCATGACACTGGCTTAACCACGTACACCTGTTTAATCATGCACCGCAGAGTTCGGGGCTGGTGAAGCACCCCATAGTGCCTATATATTCGACAGTAACGGTGCCATTGCTGGCTTAGACTGGTCAGAATAGGCTTTTACAAGCCACTACCTTTTAAGATAGGTGGTATCTAACAGACGCTTTCACACTATAATAAAAAAGGTTCAAGTATTTATTTTACCATTAGAAGACATAACCCCCATAGTGACAAAGCCGATGAGAAAGTGCTTATAACAATATGTTAAACCAAACAGACGTATCACCTGCCCCACTAATTCTTGTTGCAGACGACCAAATGTCTACGGCTGTCATGCTAGAACGGATTTTTGAATATGAAGGCTATCGGGTACACAAAACCTTTGATGGGGTTAGCGCATTTGAGGCAATTAAATCTCTTTCACCCGATTTAGTATTGCTAGACATCAATATGCCCGGGCTAACAGGCTTTGATGTCCTCAAAAAAATGCAAGAAGACACAAAAATGGCACGTATTCCCACCATCATTATCACCGCTATTGGTGACTTTAGTAAAGTCGTTGAAGGGTTAAATTTAGGGGCAGATGATTATCTCAAGAAACCATTTCATCCCCAAGAGCTTGTCGCCCGTGCAAAATCAAAATTACGTGCCTTTCAATTAGAAACCGAATTATATCAACGCACCCAAGAACTAGAATCCCTTTTGCGTGTGAGCGAAGAACTAAGCCTCTATCCAGAATCGGGTGATTTATTGGAATTAGTCACGAACTTAATTGCCGACTTAGTGTCTAATCGGTTTATTCAGATTTATCAATTTGACCGCACCCGCGATATAACAAAAATGCGTCATTTTGCAAACCACGCGGTGGTTAATGAGTTTCCCACCGAGGAATATCTAAACAGGCATGTTGATGCCAAACAAGACATTATCCAATGGGATAATATGCAAGAGATTGTCCAGCATGATTATGCTACAACTGCCGTTTTGCGGAGTGGCAATGAAGTTTTGGGGTTACTTATTTTGGGGACAAACATCCCATATACAGGTAATCAATTCCGTTTATTCCGTGGATTGAGTCATCAGATATCTTTGGCGCTCCGTAAATCAGAGTTGTATAGCATCCAACAAAGTTATGCCAATGACCTCGAAAATATGGTCGAAAAACGCACATCAGAACTTGAATCGGCGCAAAAATTACTTATTCGCTCAGAAAAACTCGCATCCATTGGGCGAATCGCTGGCGAGATTGCTCATGAAATCAAAAATCCGCTCATGCCGATTCGTATTTGCCTAGATAATACCAAAGAGGATATAGAGGGTGGGCTTTATGACGGTGATATGAATATGATTAACATCGCATTCGATAGCCTAGACCGCATTAATTACATTGTGGATAGTTTGCGGACTTTCATGGGCAACAAACAACTAGATAGCGCCAATTTTGCCCACATGGACATCAATCCACTCCTAGAACAGTTAACTACATTTAACCAACGGGTTCTCGATAATATTCAAATAAAAACCCATTTTGCACCCATCCCCCAGATATTTGGTAATCGGTTTCAATTAGAACAGGTCATGCAAAACCTCATTATCAATGCACGAGATGCTATGACTAAAGGCGGCATACTGACGATTACATCATCTCATGATGAAACACATGTCATCATAGAAGTCACCGACACGGGAATGGGCATTGAACCGAGCATTATTGAAAGTATATTTGAGCCCTTTGTCTCTACAAAAGAATCAGGCAATGGCTTGGGGTTATTCATTACGTATGCTATCATCGAAAAACATAAAGGGACGATTGTGGCAAAAAGTGAAATTGACAAGGGAACAACTTTCGTCATCAGCTTGCCAATTCCCACCTAATTCATACCTGCTAGGCATCTACAACCCGCCATGAACGTCTAAAATCTTGCTCACTCAAATCGGCATTGGCATATTCTAATGCCGATTGGCTTGTCATGACCATCACATTAATAGTCTCATTGGCATCACAATCCAAAAAGCGCACACCAACACCAACATAACCAGATGGCAATAAGGTGATATTGTTGCTTAATCCAGTCATGGCATTTGGAATCAACTCATTATGATTTTCGCCACGTTGTGTACACATCGGCACAACGAGCGTTGTCCCAAGCACCGTTTCGACAGTCTCTACGGTGTTATTTGTTGGATAATCGGCAACCAAACTCGCTAAGAATGCCTCTACAGATGGTTGTGTCCCCATATTATCAGTTGGGGTCTCACTTGCTATAAGCATTGGTGTTGTGATATCGGGGGTTGATGTGGGATTGATTCCCCCAACGGGCGATTCCATCGGCTCAACGGCTATTGGGGTCAGATTAAGCATAACGGCTTGTGCAGTCGCCGTCAAATCTCCGACTCCCTGTGCAACGAATGTCCCCGTAGGTGTTACAGCAAGCTGTTCACCTCTTGGAGACATAAGGAGAATGATAAGCCCCAAGGCTACCAAGCCGATAATCACCCCAAAAATGATAAAAGACCGCCTGCGTGTATCATCTTCTTCGGGTTCTTGTAGAGGGGCAAGATTTTCATCATCAAAATCAAAATCATCATCCCCCCCTACCCCAATGTTTGCTTTTTGGCGAGCCGTGACGAGGAGCGATGTTGCTTCTATGTTAGTGGAATCTAACCGTACCACGTTTTCAAGCGCAATGACGGCTTGTTGTGGATTATCTACCGCATGGGCATAGAGCCACCACGCATCGGCAGAATTGTTATCTTGCTTCAATACTGTTTCGAGTATATGTCGCGCTTCGCCCAATTTTTGTGCTTCGATGAGCATATAGGCTTGTTCTAACGCTTGTTGGTTTTCGCTCATAGATTTTTCACTGTTTAGAACTACGCCACTTGAGTGGCAGTAGAGGAAAACAGCACTCCTTTCATATAGGTATAAGGGTCTAAATTATCCCCGAAGGGCGCGGACTTTGCTATAAAGCGGGTGTCCTTTTAAGGCAGGTGGTACTGACAGCAATTCAACCTGTCCTGTTGCATGAATGATATGAAACGAGTTTACACTTGTTTATGGCTTATCGCAACTGATTTCGTATAAACAAAAACGACCTGCTTATTTAACAGGTCGTTTTTGCATTTTTGCCTTGGAGAGGACTTGAACCTCCACCTCTTGCGAGACACAGCCCTCAACCGTGCGCGTCTGCCTATTCCGCCACCAAGGCGTAAATTATTATTTACACCCATATTATATGCGAAACATTTCGCCTGTCAATCCTTTTGCACCCCACTAATTTTTTATACAATAGAGAGAGTTCGCCTAAAAGAAGAAATGAGACCCTCATGCGTATTGTGATAGATGCCGTCGGAACAGACAATCGCCCCGCCCCAGATATTGAGGGGGCAATCCTTGCCACCAAAGAATGGAAAAATACCGTTATCCTTGTTGGACCAGAAGCCCTCATCAAGAAGGAACTCGCCAAACACAACACCCAAAACCTGCCTATCGAGATTGTCAATGCCGATGATGTTATCGAAATGACCGATAAACCAGCAGATGCCCTACGAGACAAACCCAATTCATCCATGCACATCGGGCTAAATTTGGTCAAGGATGGCTCTGCCGATGCGTTTGTGACCATGGGCAATACTGGCGCAGCCCATGCCATCGCCATGCTATCTACATTAAAACGAATTCAGGGGGTCAAACGCCCTGCTCTCAGCATTATCTATCCCATCTACGGAAAGCCCGTCATCATCTTGGATATTGGCGCAAACACCGATTCTAAACCCGAATGGTTGGCACAATTCGCCATTATGGGTAGTGCCTATGCACAAAACGCGCTCGGCATCCATAAACCCAGAATCGCCCTCATATCAAATGGCGAAGAAGAAGTCAAAGGCACGCCACTGCTCCAAGAAGCTAACGCCATCCTACACGAATTGCCACTCAACTATATCGGCTATATCGAACCACCCGATATGCACAATAATGTCGCGGATGTAGTCGTCACAGATGGATTCATCGGCAATATCATGCTCAAAACATTTGAAGCCACCACGCGCTATATGGTCAATATCATCCGTGACCAGCTTAAATCTTCATGGCGCTCAAAAATCGGCGCGGCACTCTCTCGCCCCGCGTTTGGACGTGTTCGCAAACTCATAGACCCTGCCGAAATCGGTGGTGCGCCACTGTTGGGCGTGAACGGTGTTGTTATTATTGGACACGGCAACTCAGATGCCAAAGCGGTCAAAAATGCCATTTATCAGGCACAGCAAGCCGTTTTGGGCAACGTGATTCAGACGATTAAAGCCGATATTGCCAATATGCCCATAGGGAGCAACGCCGATGGAACACCAGAAAAATAATTATCCACGCCCTGTCATCACAGGCTTGGGCGCTGTAACTGCATTGGGCGATGTCTCATCGTTGTGGGACGGGCTAAGAAACGGGCGCTCTGGGATTCATAAAATCCAGACCATCGAGGTTAGTCATGTTCCCGTGAGGATTGCAGGAGAAGTCCGTGAATTTGACCCATCTACCCATCTAGACCGCAAAGAAGCCCGCCGTATGGGGCGTGCATCCCAATTTGCAGTTTTATCGGCGATTTCTGCCATCGCCGATGCAGGCTTATCCACCGAGTATCTCCATGAACACGGCGAGCGTATTGCGGTGGTCATCGGTACATCGCTTGGCTGTCATGAAATGTCGGAACAAGCCACCACCAAATACAAGACATCGGGCTATCGTAAACCAAATCCGCTATCGCTCATCAATTCCCTACCCAATATGCCCTCACACTATGTTAGTCGGCATTTTGGCACGCTTGGCGCACTAAAAACGCCATCTACCGCATGTGCATCGGGGACGCAATCCATCGGAGAAGGCGCAGAACTCATTCGCTATGGCAAAGCCGATATTGTCATCTGTGGGGGTGTAGAAGCCATTTTGCAAGATTACACCATTGCAGGATTTGAAGCCATGAATGCCCTCGCTACTGACTACGAAGATGCACCACATAAAGCCAGCCGCCCATTCGATGCTCTACGCAGTGGCTTTGTATTCAGCGAGGGCTGTGGGATTGTCATCCTAGAAAGTGCGGAACATGCCGAAAAACGCGGTGCAACTATCTATGGCGAAATATTAGGACATGCCTCATCATCCGATGCCTATCATGTCGCCGCCCTCGACCCCGAAGGTTGGGGTGCGTGGCGTTCTATGAAGTGGGCATTAGAAGATGCTCACGTTTCTGCCGATGCCATAAATTACATTAACGCACATGGCACATCCACCCCCGCCAACGATGCGATGGAGACCATCGCCATCAAACGACTTTTGGGCGATAAAGCCTATCATGTGCCGATTAGTTCCACCAAAAGCATGTTAGGACACGCCCTTGCCGCCTCTGGCGCGATAGAGGTTATCGCCTGTGCGCTGATGCTCAAAGAGCAAGTGATTCACCCCACCATCAACCTCGACAATCCGGACCCCGCGTGTGACCTCGATTATGTCCCACACACCACCCGCGATGTCACCAACATGAATATCATCCTATCCAACAGCTTCGGCTTAGGCGGACAGAACGCCTCTATCGTCTTAGGTAAAATTTAGTGTATAAGAAAGAGCAACACATGACTTCTCAACGAATAACCGTCATCGGCGGTGGACTCGCAGGTACAGAAGCCGCATGGCAACTTGCAGAACGCGGATTTGATGTAGATTTATACGAAATGCGCCCCCATAAGACCACAGGAGCGCATGTATCCGATAGACTAGCAGAATTGGTCTGTAGCAATTCACTCGGCTCAAAACTCAGAGACCGCGCCACAGGCTTATTGCAACACGAACTCAAAATGCTCAATTCCCTGCTCATCCGTTGTGCAGAAGAATCCTCTGTGCCTGCGGGTGGTGCATTGGCAGTAGACCGTGAGGTATTTGCCCAATTGGTTGGCGACCACATCCAAAATCATCCGCATATCCGCGTGATTCGTCAAGAAATGCCGATAATACCCGATACCCCAACCATCATCGCATCGGGACCGCTCACATCACCTGCCTTAGCAGAGCAAATCGCCAAGCTATCTGGTCAGGATTATCTCTATTTCTACGATGCCATCTCACCCATCGTCACACTCGAATCTATAGATATGACCATCGCCTTCAAAGCCAGTCGTTATCAACGTGGTGATGAAAACGAGGGTGATTATATCAACTGTCCGATGAATAAAGATGAATATGTGGCATTTGTGACCGCACTCCGCAACGCACAAACCGCAGAATTGCGCGATTTTGAGCGCGAAGACCCCAATTTCTTTGAGGGATGCCTTCCCATAGAGCAACTCGCCTCACGCGGAGAAGATACACTCGCTTACGGACCCATGCGCCCCGTTGGACTCAGAGACCCACGCACAGGCAATCGCCCTCATGCCGTTGTGCAACTCCGCCGAGATAACCTCACAGGCAGTCTGTATAACATCGTAGGATTCCAGACCAATATCAAATGGGGAGACCAAGAAACTGTCTTGCGACTCATACCAGGGTTACAAAATGCTGAATTTATCCGTATGGGGCAAATGCACCGCAACACCTTCATCAATGCGCCAACACTGCTTAATGCCACCATGCAATTCCGCACCCGCCCAGACCTATATTTTGGCGGTCAAATCACGGGTGTAGAGGGATATGTAGGTAATATCGCCACAGGACTCATCGCGGCAATCAATTTGGCGCACAATTTACGCGGTGAGCCAGAATTCATTCTGCCACAAACCACCATGCTTGGTTCACTATGCTATTATGTATCGCACGCAGACCCCAAGCACTTCCAGCCGATGAAAGCTAATTTTGGATTGTTACCAGAATTACCAACACGCTTCAGAAGCAAAGTAGAGCGGTATACCGCCTATGCAGACCGTGCCCTAGCCGATATGAAAACCACGCTAGAAAACGCCAATATTCGCGTCCAAGAAACTCTTTAATTGCCACAACTCCATCTAAGCGTTAAAATAGGCATAAGAATAGATTATTTTTGTGCCTATAAATACTTGTAGTGAGGATTTTATAAAAATGTTACAGCCATCTGCACGGCTAAAAAACCTGCCCCCTTATTTTTTCTCGGTCATTGGTGACAGAATCCGCCAGATGCAATTAGAAAAAATCAAGGTCTATCGGCTCGACATCGGCAACCCCGATATGCCCCCACCATCAGCCGTCATTGAATCATTGGCGACATCCGCGTCTAATCCCAAAAATCACGGTTATAACAGCTATCGTGGGACACCGGCCTTTCGCCGTGCGCTCGCAAAACATTACCAAAGGCGCTTTGGGGTCACATTAGACCCAAACATCGAAATTTTGCCCCTTCTCGGCAGTAAAGAAGGCATTGTGAATCTCTCTCTAGCGCATTTATCGAAAGGTGATATTGCCCTTGTGCCAGATATTGGCTATCCTGCCTATATGATGGGCGCACGCCTTGCAGAAGCAGAAGTGCATTGGGTCAAACTCGACCCTGCACATGGATACCGCCCCAGCCTACACAATATTCCCGCAGACATCCTCAAACGCGCCAAAATCATGTGGATAAATTATCCCAATAATCCCACAGGGGCGATGATTAACCTCACGGACTACAATGAGATTGCGAGTTTTTGCGAAAAGCATGATATTCTACTCATATCAGATAATCCCTATATGGATGTCCTATATGATGGTGCGACTGCCCCTAGTGCCTTACAAGCCGATGCCGATAGAAGCCATGTCCTAGAATTTTTCTCTTTCTCAAAGAGTTTTAACATGGCTGGCTGGCGTTTAGGCGCGGCATTGGGGAGTAAAGAGGCAATAGATAATCTCTTGGCGATTAAAAGCAATATAGACAGCGCACATTTTACCCCTATATACGATGCCGGTATTACCGCCCTAGAGACCCCTCAATCGTGGTTAGATGAACGCAATGGGGCTTATCAACGCCGTAGAGATAGAATCATGGCAGTATTGCCCCATATAGGCTTATCTGCCGATGTACCACACGGCTCACTGTATGTCTGGGCGAAAGTTCTGGATGGTGATGCCAATGGCTATGTCGAATCGGCACTTACCAAAGCCCATGTATCCCTAGCCCCAGGTACCGCCTATGGACCGGGTGGCGATGGATTCGTCCGCTTTAGTTTAGGGACTCCTGATGATGACCTCACCGAATCCCTAAATGCCCTACAATCTTGGTTTAAGAATCGCTAAAAAGGTGCTATGACTGAATTTCACGAACCAAATCAACAAGAAAAAGCCTATCTCGTGGGCGCGACTGTCAAAGGCAGTCGCCCACTCCTTTCCGTGACAGAATCGCTCAAAGAATTGGCACTATTAGCCGATACTGCGGGTATGGTCGTCACAGGACAAACCACCCAAACCGTTGGGCATATAGACGCATCCACATTCATTGGCTCTGGTAAGGTAGAAGAAGTTAAAGAATTAATGGTGGAACTAGACACCAATCTGCTCATTTTCGATGATGAGCTGTCTCCACGCCATCAACGTGAGCTAGAACGCCGATTTGGAGAAGCCTTCAAAATCATTGACCGTTCAACCCTCATCCTAGACATATTTGCCCAACATGCTCGCACCCGTGAAGGCGCATTGCAGGTCGAACTGGCTCAGTATCAATATCGTCTCCCACGCCTAACCCGCCAATGGACGCATCTCGCCAGACAAGCAGGCGGTAGTGGGTCAAAAGCGGGTGTTGGGCTACGTGGACCGGGCGAAACCCAACTAGAGGTAGATAAGCGCGAAATTAGTCGCAAAATTAGCAAGCTCAAAGAAGAAATTGAGCTTGTGAGGATGCAACGTAGCCAACATCGCAAACAACGCACAAAATCGGGGATTCCACTCATCGCTCTGGTCGGATATACCAACGCAGGTAAATCTACCATCCTCAAAGCCATCACAGGGTCAGATGTCTATATCGCAGACCAACTATTTGCCACCCTAGACCCCACCACCCGCCGTTTTGTACTGCCATCCAATCGGCAAGTATTGTTGTCCGATACAGTGGGTTTCATCCAAAAACTACCCACAACGCTCGTCACAGCTTTCCGTGCCACCCTAGAGGAGATTGCAGAAGCCGATTTAATCCTCCATGTGGTAGATATTTCCCACCCGCACGTCCTACAGCATATCGAATCGGTAGAAGATACACTCGCAGAACTCGATGTCAACAACATCCCCAAATTGCTGGTTTGGAATAAAACCGACAAAATCAAAGCCGATTTATACCCACCAGAAACCCATATGAGCGAGTATATTCACCAATCCTATATATCCGCCACCACAGGCGCAGGCATCGAGGAATTACTAGAGGCATTAGAATTAGCACTCATCAAAAATATGCCACCAACACGCTTGCTGATTCCCTATGAACGCGGAGAACTGATTTCACAGCTATTCAATGTCGCCAATGTAGACTCACAAGAACACACCAACGATGGGGTCATTATCACGGTGCAATTGCCCATCGCCATTCAACACCAATATGAAGAATTTCAGTTAAAAGGATAAAACCCTATGCTAAAACGGATTGACCGCTCTCCCCTATTGCTCAGATTACTCGCGTGGCTCTCAAATTCGCTTGCCAAACAACGTGGCTTGTTGCCCGTCATCGGCGTAAGTTTAGTGATTGTCAGTCTGGTTGTGCAGACCATCAACGTGTCCGCCAATAGCATGGTGTTGGAGTACATAGGGGTATTGGCGCATCACATAGGTGTTCTGATTGCACTTATCGGTATCCTACTATCCAATCCGTTAGGGAAATAATCCCTAACGGAAAAAATCAGAACACGGATGGGATGCGCTAATACCCCTATCCGTTGAATGTGTTTAAGTCTACCCAGTAGATCTCTGGTCTATAGATAGTATGGATGAATAAACGCATATCATCGGAAATGGTGAGTCCTGCTAATGGTGCGGCGAGTTCTGTGTAAATGACTATCTGAAATTCATCGTTGCCACAACCGCCGTTTTCCATGCACACGGTTGGGTCAACTCGTCCCACCAATCCGCGTGTGCCGAGTGCATAGGTAAAATACAAATATCCATCGCTTGCCAACACCAAATTGGTGGCATTTTGCACCCCACTCAACAAGGGTTGTGGCTCTACAGGCTCATTTGCCACCAATTTTGCCTTATCAATCCATTCAATAGACCGTCTCGAACTGCCATTATTCACCACAAAAACCACATCATCGGTCACAACAATGCCCGTTGGAGACCGAAATCCGTCTAATAGTGTTTCTGATGTGCCATCACGCCCAACACGCAAAATCGAATTTTCGCTGATACTCGTCACCAAAAAATTCTCCTCATCCAAATACGCAATTCCCCATGGATTCGGAATATCTTGTGCCACAGGCACAGGTGACGATTGTCGGTTAATCCGCACAATCATATCCAAATCATAGTCAGGTATCCACAGTTCAGTACCGCCATCACCATCTTCAATATGCAATGTATGAGCGCTTCTCACACCATAACTATAGGTAATCGTTTGTCCGCTTTCATCATCTATACGATATAACGTCCAATCGCCTGTACATGCTGTAAACAGAAAATCATCAAACCATAATATCCCGTTCGGGCGCTGAACATTGCCCGTCAATACCGATAAATCGGTCTGTGTAAATGGCTCAGAAACCTCACCCACAGCCGTTTCTTCCGCTTCTGGTGTCATTTCAGGGGTCGGTGTTTCTTCTGCAGTGGGTGTTTTGGATGGCGCAGGGGTCGGTGTTGCATCAGATTGTGCCAATACGATGATGGTGCTAATGCCCCCCAAAAGAAAAATCAATACAATTACACTAAGTCGCTTTAACATTATCTATCCTATCCTTTTTATTTTTCCTGACTATCCGAAATTAACCAATTTGAGGGACACTCACATAAAATGTCGTCCCAAGATTCTGTTGGCTCTCAAACCATACTTTACCTTTATGATTTTCGACAATTGTTCGCACAAGGCTTAATCCTAAACCCGTTCCTGTGATATGCTCAACCCCCTCTTGTTGACCACGATAAAATCGCTCAAAAACACGCCCCTGTATCTCCTCTGGAATCCCAACACCATTATCTGCCACCCTAAAGATAATACTCACTCCCTCTAAATATACACTAACCACGATATGACCATCCACCAGTGTAAATTTAATGGCATTTTCCACAAGATTAATAATAGCACGCTCAAATTGCTTATAATCACCCCTAAAATCTGGGACATCGGCAATATGGGTCACAACTTTCATTTTCTTGTTGTCTATCAGATGTGCCAATTCTGCCAAAACAGCGTCTATAATCTGTGCAGGCGAACACACATCCCATTCAAACCCCATCAAAGAGGCTTTTTCTACATCTAAAATACCCCGAATAATGCGGTTCATACGCTCAAGTTGCCATTCAACCGTCTCTAGTGTTTTATTGACATCGGGTGTTATCGCATTTTTCAGTTCCATCCGCAATAATTCCATATGCGTCATTGCCCCCATCAACGGATTTTTGAGGTCATGACTAGCCATGCGTATCATCTCACTCTTGAGTCTATCCAGTTCTTTTTGCTCTTCAAATAAATGACTATGCGTAATCACAATCGCCACTTGTGCGCTAGAGAGTTCAAGCACATAAATATCTTGTGTATCAAAAACACGCCCGTGTTTGCCACTCACCACCAGCAACACCCCAATCACATGCCCCGCATACACCAATGGCACACCAATCACAGACCCAAATGTCTCACGGGCAAATGGCAATTCATCTTCACCATGCCAATCCCGCCCATAATTTTCCAAGTACAGCGTCTTTTTAGTTGCTATAATTGTGCCAATAAGCCCTTTTTCTGGCTTTATTTCCAACCCAAGATACTGCTTAGGCAATTCGTAGGCCGTTCTCAATCGAAACACGCCATGCGTATCGGGTGTCGGTGGTTCTTTCAGAAAAATACCAATCCCATCCGCTTCTAATAATGTCGCCGTCTGACCCGCAATCTCATTAAGCAAGGTATCCAATGCCACTTGACTCGATATAGCAAGGCTCACGCGGTGCATCGTCTGAACCTGATTCTCGCGCTCTGCCAGTGGCTCAATAATCTCTTTGCGAATAATCGAAAATGCAATTGTTAGCCCGCCAATTGCCCCCAAACTGGTCGAAAACGATGCCACAATCAATTCTGGATTAAAAAAGATAAACCCCTGCCCAACGACAAATATCACAATCCCAGACAACAAACCCACAGATGCAATCTTTTTACGATACCGCCATGCCAAAAACAATGTTGCACCATCAAATATCAGGTAAAACCACACAAATAATGCTGGAAACTGTCCTCCAAGCCCCTCTAATGCCGTAAAAGACCGATTACCCTGTGTGATAATCAAAAACACCTGATAAACAGCAAATATGCCCAACCCCAAAAACGCCAATACCCGAAACCGCTTGCTCTGAATCCCGATAAACGTTGTTGTGAGGACATATATCCCCACACTAGACCCAGAAAATCCAAATTGTGTAAGCGCCAATGCAAACAACATAATATCGGGAATATCCACTGCAATCAGCCCAAATTGCACCAAAAACGACCCCATATTCCACATAATCAGAAATGCCAAAAATAACACAAAGAACTGATTTTGCTCTTTACGCGGATTTTGCCACAAGATTAAAATTAAAAAGCCTAACGCCAATGCCAGCGTTAAGCCATTTATCATAAGTGTCACTGTCGTTAACGGAAACATGAGGCAGTTTAATCAACACTACCGGGCAATTGTTTTTCAAACCGATACCCAATTCGATGTTCTGTTAAAATATAGACAGGGTTAGCGGGGTTTGGCTCAATTTTTCGGCGCAACTGAGCAATATATACCCGTGGATAATAAATATCATTGACATATTCCTGACCCCACACCTGCTCCAACAAATCCCGTTGTGTCACCACATGCCCTGCATGTTCAATGAGCATCGCCAACAGCTTAAATTCAGTGGGTGTGAGGTGTTTTTTCACACTTTTGACATACACATGCCTCCGATGTAAATCTACCGTCAAATAACCATCGTTATAACCCTGTTCGGTATCAGTCGCCACCATCTGCGCCCGCCGTAACAACGCATTGACCCGCGCCACAAATTCGTTAAGTCGCACAGGCTTGATGATATATTCATCCGCCCCCGCATTTAACCCCTCCACGATGCTGTCTTCTGTAACCGCCTGGGCAGATAACATCATTATCGGCGTATCTGCCACTTCACGGATTCTTCGGCACACCGTTAATCCATCCATACCGGGCATCGCAATATCCAGCACGACCAATTCTGGACGAAAGACATGGAAGGCTTTTAATCCTTCTAGTCCATCCCCACAGGTAGTCACTTCATGATTATCACTAATCAGGGCGCGTTCCAAAGCATTACGAATGACTTCTTCATCATCCACCACGAGTATTTTCATAAAAATAATTCCTCTCGTTTAGAGACGTGTCAGCACTGCCTCCGTAAACTCATCAGTGTTTGCCACTGTTCCAGTTTTGGCATCAGCTAGGTCTGCCGTCACAATTCCATCGGCTAAGGCTTTCTCTACAGCTAATTCTATTGTAGTCGCTTCTGCTTCTAAGCCAAGACTATAACGCAACATCATCGCCACAGAGAGTATCATACCGGTTGGATTTGCCTTTTTCATCCCCGCAATATCGGGTGCAGACCCATGTACAGGCTCATATAACCCAAACCGACCATCCCCAATGGATGCCGATGGCAACATTCCCAGCGACCCCGCCAAGACCGATGCCTCATCGCTCAAAATATCCCCAAACATATTCTCCGCCAAAATCACATCAAAACTCGATGGACGGGTGAGCAAGTGCATCGCACAGCTATCTACCAAACCATGTTCCAGCGTCACATCGGCATAATCTTCATGGACTTTGATCACTGTTTTCCGCCACAAACGCATCGCCGCCAACACATTGGCTTTATCCACAGAAGTTACTTTTTTCTTGCGACCTTGCGCCGCCCGAAATGCCACATGCGCCACTCGTTCCACTTCTGCAACACTATACAGCATGGTGTCATAGGCAGAATCGCCGTCCTCTTGTTCTTTGCGCGGACCAAAATACAACCCGCCTGTCAATTCCCGCACAAACAACAAATCCACCCCTTCGAGCAAATCAGGGCGCAATGGCGCACGATGCACGAGTGTCGGATAAGTCTTGACTGGGCGCAAATTGGCGAACAGATTAAAATGCTTACGGATTTTAAGCAAGCCCTGTTCTGGGCGCACTTTTGCAGTCGGATTATCCCATTTTGGACCGCCCACTGCCCCCAGCAATATCGCATCAGATTGTTCTGCTAATTTTATCGTTTCATCGGGGAGCGCCGTCCCCGTTTTATCAATGGCAATCCCGCCAATAAGCCCCTCATGATAAATAAATTCATGCCCAAATCGTGTGCCAATCGCCCCCAAGACCCGTTGTGCCGATGCCATCACTTCCACACCAACCCCGTCCCCGGGCAATGTCGTAATCGTTGCCTTGACCATTTTTTGTCCTCTACCTGTCATGGCGAGGGGCAGACCTTTTTGCCTACCTCTCGTACAAAATTGTCAGAAAATTATACCACTACTTGCGATTCTAACGGCGTTTTTTCATCCGTCCCACCCAAAAAGGTCATACCATACTCAATGCTATCCACCAATGCCAACCAGCTTGCATGGATGATATTTGTGCCAGCCCCCACCGTATTCCACCGTTTCCCACCACATTGTGTCTCGATAAATACCCGTGTGGTCGCCGCAGTCGCCTTATCACTATCCAAAATACGCACTTTATAATCTGCCAGTTGAAAATCCGCTATCTCTGGATGATGTGGAATGAGCGCCTTCCGCAATGCCAAATCCAGCGCGTTCACAGGACCATTACCCTCTGCCGCCGTATGAACCACATCCCCATTCACATCCAATTTAACCATCGCCTCAGACAGCGCCCCGCGTTCACGCCTATCTTCTACCAATACGGTAAAATCAATGAGGGTAAATAGTGGCGTATAATCGGGTTGTGCGCGTCTTAATCGTATGGCGATAGAAGCCTCTGCCCCTTCAAACACAAATCCCTCATTTTCCAGCATCTTAATCTCATCTAGCACCCGCGATGTCTCATCATGCGAGACATTCATGCCAAATTCTTCAGCCTTGCTAATTAAATTCCCGCGTCCAGACAAATCAGACACCAGCACCCGCATTTCGTTCCCGACCAATTCTGGCGTGATATGCTGATAGCTATCCACATTCCGCCGAATCGCCGCCACATGAATCCCGCCTTTATGGGCAAATGCGCTTTTACCCACATACGCCAAATGGTCATCTGGTGCAAGATTCGCAATCTCCGCAACAGTACGTGATAAACGGGTAAGTTGACTCAAATGCCCCTCTGGAATACACGAATAACCCATTTTGAGTTCCAAGTCTGGCACAATGCTACACAAATTTGCATTACCACACCGTTCCCCATAACCGTTAATCGTCCCTTGCACTTGGGTAACACCTATCTGTACCGCCACCAGAGAATTTGCCACCGCTAGTTCACCATCATTATGGGTATGAATCCCCAGTTGCATATTCGGAAAGGCTTGCGACACAATCTGGACATATTTCGCCACTTCCCACGGCATAGACCCGCCATTGGTATCGCACAGCACCAACCAATCTGCACCGCCCTCGACAGCCAATTTTAGTGTATCCAGCGCATATTCAAAATCCAGTTTCATCCCATCAAAGAAATGTTCCGCATCATAAATCACCTCTTTGCCGAGCGATTTTAGATAAGACAGGCTATCCCGAATCATCCGCAAATTTTCTTCTGGTGTCGTCTGCAAGACCTCCGTGACATGCAACAGCGATGTTTTTCCCACCACCGTCACCACAGGCGTGTGTGCCTCCACCAATGCCATAATATTGGGGTCTGTTTCCGGTGCGCTATCTTTTCGGCATGTAGACCCAAATGCCGCAATTTTGGCATGTTTGAGGGGCAATTCACGCACCGCCTCAAAATACGCCACATCTTTGGGATTCGACCCAGGCCATCCACCTTCAATATACGCCATCCCAAAATCATCTAACAGTTGGGTGATGCGTAATTTATCGTTCAACGAGAGGGAAATCCCCTCCCGTTGTGTGCCATCGCGCAATGTCGTATCGTAGATTGCAATCCGTTGCATACTACAGCTCCACAGGTTCTAATGTATTCACCCGTTGGGTATATTCGGTTTCATATTTCACAATATCAGGGTCAAGATTGAGCAAAAAACCCATCTGGTCAACACCCTGCAAGAGGCAATATTTAGAAAACGCATCCACAGGAAATGTCACCTTACGACCATCGGGCAAAGTGATTTGTTGCGATGCCAAATCCACATGAATTTCGATATTGGGGTCTTCTTCTGCAAGGCTAATCAGTTGCTTATGGGTCTCGTCATCCACCACAATCGGCAACAAGCCATTTTTGAGCGAATTATTCTGAAAAATATCGGCAAAATACGTGCTGATAACCGCCTTAAATCCCGCGCCCATCAATGCCCATGGCGCATGTTCCCGCGAGCTACCACACCCAAAATTATGCCCACCAACCAATACCTGCGAGCCAGCATATTCGGGTTTATTCAGCACAAATTCGGGTTTTGGCGACCCATCGGCGTTATAACGCCAATCAGAAAAACACGCCTCACCCAGACCCGCCTTATCCGTCACCTTTAGGTAACGCGCAGGAATGATTTGGTCGGTATCAATATCATTGATGGGCAATGCCACCACTTTGCCTGTGAATGCTTGTAATTTTTCCATCATGCCCACCTTATACCTTCATCCGTTCAACCATCAAACGCGGGTCTGTCACCACACCATTCACGGCACTGGCGACTGCTGTCAGTGGACTTGCCAAAAATGTGCGCCCACCCTTACCTTGCCGTCCCTCAAAATTCCGGTTACTAGTGCTAACTGCATATTCACCGGGTTGCAATTGGTCGCCGTTCATAGCAATACACATCGAGCATCCCGCCTCGCGCCATTCTGCCCCTGCTTCACGGAAAATCACATCCAACCCTTCGGCTTCGGCTTGTGCTTTCACCTTCTGCGACCCAGGGACGACCATCATCCGCACACTATCGGCAACCTTTTGCCCTTTGATGAGTTTAGCGGCTTCGCGCAAATCGCCAATGCGTGAATTGGTACAGCTACCCACAAACACCACATTAATCGGTTGCCCAATCAACTGCTGACCGGGTTGCAATCCCATATAGGTCAATGCCTTGTCCATCGCCATTTTTGCACTCACATCGGCAAAATTCGCTGGATTCGGCACATTATCGGTGATTTTCATGCCCATACCAGGATTTGTCCCATAGGTAATCATCGGCACAAGGTCATCGGCATTCAGCACAACTTCTGCATCAAACCGCGCCCCATCATCACTTGGCAATGCACGCCAACCAGCCAATGCCTTATCCAATGCCTTACCTTTTGGCGCAAATGGACGACCCGCAATGTAATTGAATGTCGTTTCATCTGGCGCAATCATTCCCGCACGCGCCCCACCTTCAATAGACATATTGCAGATGGTCATCCGCCCTTCCATACCTAAATTGCGGATGGCAGACCCCATATATTCCAGCACATAACCCGTCCCACCGCCAACGCCGATTTTGGCGATGATAGCGAGGATAATATCCTTAGCTGTCACCCCTTCATGCAAAGCGCCATCCACACGGATAGCCATCGTCTGGGGGACATTTTGCAACAAGCATTGGGTGGCGAGTACATGCCCCACTTCGCTTGTACCAATCCCAAACGCCAACGCCCCAAACGCGCCATGCGTGCTGGTATGGCTATCACCACACACAATCGTCATACCGGGTTGTGTGAGTCCTTGTTCTGGACCAATCACATGCACAATCCCCTGATTTTCTGTGCCGAGCGAATACAGTGGCACGCCAAATTCCTTGCAATTGCGCGTGAGAAAATCCAATTGGAACGATGCTTGTGCATCCAACACAGGGATAATCCCCTGTGCATTGCGTGGTGTTGTGGGTGTACTATGATCCATCGTCGCCAGCGTCCTATCGGGACGGCGCACCTTTAACCCACGTTCACGCAATACGGTGAACGCTTGTGGCGATGTCACCTCATGGATGAGGTGCAAATCTATATACAACACCGCAGGCGTATCTGCCATTTGTGGCTTCACCAAGTGTTGATTCCATACTTTTTCAAAGAGTGTTTTTGCCATCGTTATAAATCCCTTCAACCGATTCCACTAATTCCGTGACACACCAACCGTTGCCGCATCGCCTTCTGGCTTCACATCATCATAACCAACAATCACCAACATACGGTTTAGTGCCGCCAAATATGCCTTCACACTGGCTACGATAATATCGCCGTCCGCGCCATATCCACCGAATGTTTTCCCACCAGATTCAACCCGCACAGTCACTTCACCAAGCGCGTCAATACCTTCGGTCACACTATGCACCGCATATTCCACCAACACATTTTTGGGTGGGCTAATAATTGCATCCAATGCCCGAAAACACGCATCCACAGGACCAACACCAACCGCCGCATGGATAATCGTCTCGCCTTTGGCGTTGTTGAGTTTGGCGGTGGCGGTGGGCATTCCCATCGTGCCACACGTCACCTGAATATCCACCAGCGTAAAAATCTCTTGTGGCTTATTAAATTCATCCGCCATGAGTGCTTCTAAATCGGCATCGGTGACATTTTTCTTGGCATCTGCCAAATCTTTGAACCGCGCAAATACCTGATTCAGCGCATCGCCGTCCACTTCATAACCCAATTCGCTCAGGCGCACTTTTAGCGCGTGCCGTCCGCTATGCTTGCCCAATACCAAACGGCTTTGGGTTAATCCAACTGCTTCTGGGGTCATAATTTCGTAGGTACTATGATGTTTAAGCATCCCGTCCTGATGAATTCCCGCCTCATGTGAAAACGCATTTGCGCCCACAATGGCTTTATTCGGTTGCACCATCATGCCCGTATAATTGCTCACCATACGGCTCGTTTTCATGATTTCGCGGGTATTAATCCCGGTTTGCAGGTTATAAAACTGTGGGCGGGTATGCAATGCCATCGCCACTTCTTCTAGGCTGGTATTACCGGCACGTTCACCAATGCCGTTAATGGTGACTTCTACTTGTCGCGCACCCGCCAGCACACCTGCGAGTGTATTGGCAGTGGCTAATCCCAAATCGTTATGGCAATGAATAGACCACACCACGCCACTACCCACACCCGCACCGGGTGTCTCTGCGATGAGTGTCGCAATCGTCTCACGCCATTCTTCTGGCGCAACATACCCCACTGTATCGGGAATATTCAGCGTAGTCGCGCCACATTCCACCGCCAACGCACATACCTGAACCAAAAATTCAATATCAGTTCGCCCTGCATCCATTGGGCTAAATTCCACATCCTCGCATAAACTACGCGCCAATGTCACCGACTTGCGAATGACCTCCAACGCCTTCTCACGAGTAAATCCTGTCTGATATTTTAAGTGAATATCCGATGTCCCCAAAAATGTATGAATACGGGGGTATTTCGCATCTTTCACACCTTCCCAGCAGGTACGTATATCACCCTCAACCGCCCGCGCCAATCCGCAAATCGTGGGCGAATCATCATTACCACCCACCTCATGGGCGACCCGCTGCACCGCCACCAAATCATCGGGCGATGCGGCGGGAAACCCCGCCTCAATCACATCCACCCCCAACCGCGCCAATTGCCGTGCAATCTCCAATTTTTCGGCACTTGTTAGTGTTGCACCAGGGCTTTGTTCGCCATCGCGCAATGTTGTGTCAAAAAATACGACGCGGTTGGGGTCATATACTCGCCTAACCATCTGTTTTATCCCTCCATATAGGGTGATTTTTTTATTCGGTTTGTTTGATTTTCTTCGCATTCAAAAATGGCATCATATCACGCAATTCTTCACCGACTTTTTCCAGCAACAAGTCGTGTTCACTCGCACGGCGTGGCTTAAAGTTGGGGCGACCCGCCTTATTTTCTGCAATCCAGTTATTGGCAAATGTGCCATCCTGAATCCGTTTCAACACACCCGCCATCTCTTCTTTGACCAACCCTTCAATCAAATCACCTGTGACATATCCACCATATTCGGCGGTATCACTCACGCTATACCACATATAGCTCAATCCACCCTGATACAGCAGATCTACAATGAGTTTTAGCTCATGCATACATTCAAAATAGGCAATTTCTGGCTGATACCCCGCTTTGACCAATGTCTCAAAACTAGCGCGTACCAACGCCGTCACACCACCACACAACACCGCTTGTTCACCAAACAGGTCGGTTTCGGTTTCCTCTTTGAAGGTGGTCTCAATCACGCCTGCACGGGTGCAACCAATCGCCTTTGCGTATGCCATCGCCAACGCATGGGCATTGCCAGTTGCATCTTGAGCCACAGCGATGAGTCCAGGGATACCTGCCCCATCCTCATATACTTCCCGCAAACGATGCCCAGGTCCCTTTGGTGCAAGCATGGTCACATCTACCTCGGCAGGCGGAACAATTTGCTTAAAGTGAATATTAAACCCGTGTGCAAACATCAACATCGCCCCCGCTTTGATATTTGGCGCGATATGCTCTGCATACACCTCTGCCTGATTTGTATCTGGCGTGAGAATCATGATGACATCGGCAATTTTGGTCGCATCTGCCACCGAATAAACTTCTAGCCCATCGGCTTGGGCTTTGGCACGGCTTTTGCTACCTTCATGCAAGCCGACAACCACCTTCACACCACTATCTTTAGCATTGAGCGCATGGGCATGTCCCTGACTGCCATACCCAATCACCGCCAAAGTCTTACCATTGAGAAGCGACAAATCTGCGTTATTATCATAAAAAAGTTTTGCCATTGTTGCGTTTTCCCTCTGTTGATTGTTATCCATTAAATCGGTTTATATGGAATGAGGTCTACTTTTAGCCCCATCCCATCCAAAACACCCAAATTATACGCCGTAACGTTCCAAGTCGCTCGCAGTAACATGATGATTTACAGGCTCATAATCGGTATCCAAGATGCGGACACCGCGCCCCATCGCCACAACCCCCGTGCGGACAAGTTCCACAATCCCAATCGGGCGCAATTCATCAATCAAATGCTCCACCAAATCTTCTTGGGCGGCAATTTCGATAATGGCATATTTTGTACCAATATCCACAATCCGCGCAGGATACCGTTCACAAACCTCTGTTACTGTATTGCGCGAGTCAACATCATCTGTCCGCACTTTGATAAGTGCCAAATCTCGGCTGATATGAGGTTCTCCTGTGAGAGCCTTCACATCAATCACATTCACCAACTTATATAAATTGGCGACAATCTGCTTGACATCTGTCCGCGCCACATCTACCACAATCGTCATGCGCGAGACATGCCCCTTGTGCGTGCGTCCAACCGTGAGGCTGTCTACGTTATAATTGCGCCGACGAAACATACTCGCCACCCGATTGAGGACACCGGGCTTGTTTTCGACCAATGCAACCACTACTTGTTTTGATATACTGTTAGGCATGAGTTTATTGCTCCCCTTTTTTAGGACGGCGAATCATCTTATCTAAATCTGCACCAGCAGGCACCATCGGATACACAACTTCTTCTTTTTCCACCACAAATTCAATCAAAACAGGTCCCTCATAGCTATTCGCAAAATTGACCGCTTCTTCAATTTGTGACCGTTCTGTCACACGCATACTGGGCATCCCAAACGCCTCTGCCAATTTACAAAAATCGGGACTGAGCATCGGCGTAGATTGATACCGTTCTTCATAGAAAAATTCTTGCCACTGACGCACCATCCCCAAAAAGCCGTTGTTGATGATGGCAATCTTCACACCCACATTTTCTTGCATCGCAGTCGCCATCTCGCACATGGTCATCTGAAAGCCACCATCACCCACAATCGCCCATACGGGTTCATCGGGTCTGCCAAATTTTGCGCCAATCGCCGCAGGAAACCCAAAGCCCATTGTGCCAAGCCCGCCACTGGTTAGCATAGTCGCGGGTCTCCGATGGGGATAATATTGCGCCTCAATCATCTGATGTTGCCCCACATCTGTCACTGTCACCGCTTCACCATCGGTATAACGCCACAAGTCATTAATCACCTGCGCCGCCAAAAGTTTGTCGCCATCATAGTTATACAAAATGTCGCGCTCATTAGAATCTTCTTGCCAATCCCGAATCTGATTCACCCATTCTTGGTGGGTATTCCCCTCAACACCGGGTAAAATCTGCTTGAGGACAGTCTGCAAATCGCCACCAATCCCTACATCCACCTTCACATTTTTATTCAGTTCAGATGGGTCAATATCAATGTGGATTTTCTTGGCGTTGACTGCATACGTTTTCAGATTTCCCGTCACGCGGTCATCAAACCGCATCCCCAACGCAATAATTAAATCGGCTTCCTGAATCGCATGATTACTTGCCGCATTACCGTGCATACCCATCATCCCAACACACAATGGATGGTCTTCTGGCATAGCACCCTTGCCCAATAATGTCAGTGTCACAGGGATTTGCGCCCGCTCAGACAATTCTCGCAATTCCTGAACCGCCCCAGACATCATTATGCCATGCCCTGCTAAAATAATTGGGCGTTTTGCCTGATTAATCAAGTCACGCGCCGCAAATACATCACTTTCATTAGCGGCTGTGGGCGGACGATACCCTGGTAGTCGGATTTCTTCCTCTGGATACACAAATTCAATCTTTTCGTTTTGGACATCTTTGGGAATATCAATCAAAACGGGTCCAGGTCTGCCTGTTCTGGCGATAAAAAATGCCTCTTTGATGCAATATGCCAACTCATGAATATCAGAAACGAGGTAGTTATGTTTGGTCACAGGAATTGTCACCCCAGTGACATCTGTCTCCTGAAAAGCATCTGTGCCGATTGCCGCGCGGGGAACTTGACCCGTAATCGCTACAATCGGCACAGAATCCATCATCGCCGTTGCCAAACCAGTCACCAAATTTGTTGCCCCTGGTCCACTGGTCGCAATACACACACCCACACGCCCCGTTGCACGCGCATAACCATCTGCCATGTGGGTCGCACCTTGTTCATGACGCACCAACACATGATGAATTTGTGGATATCGTGTCATAGCATCATACGTGGGCAAAATCGCCCCGCCCGGGTACCCAAAAATCACATCCACACCTTCACGTAACAAACATTCCATCACAATTTCTGAACCGCTCAATAACATATTGCACCTGCTCCTTATCTCATCCGTGAGAATTTATCATTCTATATCATGAATTGACTCACAGGTGTTTTATGACCTCACATAGGTCAACCACCCGTGTTTATCTGCTAATTTGCCACCTGTAATCCCAAAGAATTGGTCTTGTATGAGTTTGGTCACTGTTCCGCGTTTGCCATCGCCCACAGGCAATTTGTCTACCGAGCGCAGAGGGGTGATTTCTGCCGCCGTCCCCGTGAAGAAAATCTCATCTGCCATATACAACATCTCACGCGCAATCGGCTCATAGCGGATTTCATATCCCGCCTCTTTGAGCAGTGTAATCACCGTATCGCGTGTGATACCCGCCAAAATAGATGACCAAATACTCGGTGTATACACCACATTGTTGTATACCACAAAGATATTTTCACCAGCGCCCTCGCTCACATACCCGTGAATATCCAACGCGATACCTTCGGCATATCCGTTATCGTGCGCTTCCATCGAGATAAACATGCTATTCACATATTGCCCGCCGATTTTTGCCATAGATGCCGTAGAACCGGGCGCACCACGTCGCCAAGAACTGACTTGGGCATCTACCCCGTTCTCAATCGCTTCATTGCCCAAATACCGCCCCCAATCCAGCGTGAGGATAAACACTTCCACAGGGGTACGACCACGCCCCTCAAGACCAAGCGCCCCCGCTCCACGAAATACCACCGGGCGGATATAGCACGATTGATGCTCGTTGCGCCGTACCAATTCGACAATCGCCTCGTCTAATTGCTCTGGTGTATAGGGTTGGTCAATTTTGGCGATTTTAGACCCCACCGTGAGCCGTTTGGTGTGGTCATGCAACCGAAACACCGCCGCCCCCTTATCGGTGGCATACGCCCGAATCCCCTCAAATACACTCGACCCATAATGAATCGCGTGCGTGGTGACATGAACAGTCGCCTTTTCCCACTCAATTAACTCCCCGTTGCGCCATATATATTTCGCGTTCATGATTTACCTTTCTAAAAATTTCTGTCAAAACACTTTTTTGGTGATAAAAAACAAAACCTCCCGTTGCTTGGGAGGTTTTATCTTTCTCAGTCTTATCTGTGTCGTGCTACCAGAAAAACCCACCCAAGCATTAACGCTCGTTCTTAATGATAAGGACGAGTACGATAAGGCTAATAAGTACAATCGCGGTTAGGGTTTTTGGCATCACTTTTTTCATTGTGAAATTATCTGCTCAATTCAATAAATATCACCGAATCTGATGTTAAGATTATCCATCTTTTACCCGTCTGTCAACTACTTTGTGACCAAAATCACAACATTGGTAAAAGTTCATATAGGTTAGCCATAACCTTTTGTGCATTGTCACTAAAGACCAGTTAAATTGTGCCACTCATGTTGCAAGTCTAACCAATCGCGTGCGGTCTCAATATGATTCATCACTGCCTCTGGCGCAGTCCCACCCACATTTGACCGCCGACTTACCGCTTTTTCAAATGTCAGCCATTCCGCCACATCTGCCTCAAATAACGCCGATAATGCCTGCAAATCGGCTAATGGCACTTTGGTGAGTCCTATCCCACACTCATTTGCCAGCCGTACCACCGCCCCCACCACATGATGCGCCTCGCGGAATGGCATCTTTTTTGCCACCAAATAATCTGCCATATCGGTTGCCAGCATATCTTCTGTGAGCGCCACCCGCATTTTATCTGGATTCAACTTCAATGTTTCGATAATTGCCGTTACCACAGGCAAAATCGTCATGAGGGTATCCACCGAATCGAATAGCGCCTCTTTATCCTCTTGCAAATCCTTGTTATACCCACTCGGCAACCCCTTCAGCGTGGTCAAAAATCCGGTCAGATTGCCAATCAACCGACCAGCCTTGCCCCGCGCCAGTTCCATCGGGTCGGCATTGCGTTTTTGGGGCATGAGGCTAGACCCCGTGCTATAACGGTCATCCAGCGTGATATACCCAAAATTCGGGTTGCTATACCACACAATATCCTCACCCAATCGGCTTAAATGCACCCCAATCATCGCACAGGCATACAGCATATCCGCCACAAAATCGCGGTCACTCACCGCATCTAATCCATTGTCGGTGATGGAAAATCCAAATGTGTCCGCAAGGCGCGTCCTATCATACTTTAAGGGTGTGCCAGCTAACGCCCCAGACCCCAATGGCATCGCAGATAGTCGTTCCAAATCATTTTCCAAACGCCACGCATCCCGATAAAACATCTCATAATAGCTCATCAGCCAATACCCCGCCGTAATCGGTTGCGCGGGTTGCACATGCGTATACCCGGGCATCACCGTCTGGATATGCTTTTCCGCTTGTTCCACCAACGCCCCCGCCAATGCCACCAATGCCCCACGTAATGCCACATTCGCATCCCGCACCCACAACCGAAAATCAGTCGCCACTTGGTCATTTCGGCTACGCCCCGTGTGCAATTTTCCGCCCACCACACCGACAATTTCCGTGAGCCGTCTTTCTACCGCCGTGTGAATATCCTCATCCGTTGGCAAAAACGCAAATGTCCCCGCCTCAAATTCTGATAAAACCTGCTTCAACCCTTTCCTGAGCGCACTTGCCTCTGGCTTAGTGATAATTTTCGCCTGTTCTAAGGCGTGTGTATACGCAATGCTCCCTTCCACATCCTGCTGATACATCCGTTTATCAAACACCAAACTGTCATTCAAGAGACGCATCGCCTCATCGGGTTCACTAGAAAATCGTCCGCCCCAAAGTGCCATTTTTTGTGCCTTTCTATGTGATTTTATGGGTATTATGTGGGTATTGTAGCCGTTTTTGCGGGGAATTGACAACCGATAATGTATAACGGCAACCATGCCGTCCGGGTCCCATCACCGTCCCATTTATCCATCGTGGACGTGATGCCTGCCGACCCATTCCCCCTTAACCTGTTCGTAGGGACGGCATATAAGGCTTGTCTATAGTTGTTTTGATGATTTTGCGTAGATATGGCAGGCGGTGAACCACCGACGTATATGACCAAAACCCCATAAATGGGGTTGGTCTGCCGATTTTTTAGGGTCAGATAGGCATGATGTAGGGGTTTGCCATGGCAAACCCCCCGCAACCAACCGTAAAAATCGGGCTTGCCATGGCAAGCCCCTACGCCAT
>DAOTUO010000208.1:0-6549 GCA_034436595.1 Anaerolineae bacterium
GCCAGTTTGCACGGGTGCATCGCGTTGTGTGCGGGTCATGCCGATGAAGCCCAAACCGCCTTCCATGAGGCATTGGCTCATGCCGATGCGCTATTATCAAAAACTGCCAATCAATATGATGCGTTGTATAGTCGGGCATTGGCACACGCCGGGTTGTGGGTGGTTATGGGCGCAGATGCCGATTATGCCCATGCCATGAGCGCCTATGCTGATGCCAAAGCGGTGACTAAGGCGGCGGGGGTGTTGCTAGAAAATCGGCAAAAATTAGAGGCGTTGTTGCGCTGTAGCGATAGGGACGGGGCGGCATTGGTGGCGTTGTTGCGGTGAGGTTTGCCCGCAAATGGTGAGGCATAGGGTGCATTTCAGATTGGGGGTATTATGGCGTATATCCGCATATCAAGTTCCGCCTATGGCGCAAAGCCCTAGGCTAGTCGCCTTTGAAGCCCACTGAAGGGGCTTGTTTTTGACCATTTTTGAGGATAAAAGGCTATTTTAGGGTAGGTTTTTAGCGCCTTTAGTGCGCTTACAGGTTTTTTGTCTAGCCAGAGGCTTTGAGCATCTAGCGTAAAATAAATTATCCGCCCCAAAATTGAAATGTACCCGTGAGCATAGGGACGATATACGCCTGGCGTGTTAATCGTCCCATATACACCCACAAATACGGTTATCTCATCCCCCCAACACCGCCGATAAATCGCGTGCGACCACATTCGGCGCTGTGCCATACACATAAAACCGTGACCATGCCCCTTGTGGATTCATCAGAAAAAATCCCGCCGTATGATTGACAGGGTACTCTGCCAGCAAGCCACCCGCATTTTCAATTTGATACACGGCGCGATATTGTGCCACCACATCTTGCATAATGACATCTTCTGTGCTGGTCAAGCCGATAAATTCGGGGTCAAACATGCCCAGATAGTCTTTTAGGCGTTGGGGCGTGTCGCGTGCGCCATCCACACTGATAAACACAAATGTGAGGTTATCGGCAGTTTCCCCCAGCAGGTTTTTTATCCGCTTAAAATGGGCGAGTGTGAGTGGACACACATCGGGGCAGTGGGTGTATCCAAACGACATCAACACATATCCACCGATAAAATCCTCAATATGCACATCTTCCCCGTCCTGATTGGTGAGCATGAAATGTTCAATGGGGATGGCAGGCTCATAAACCGCGATGCCGTCTGGGTTGGCAGTGGGCAGGGGTGGGGTAGTCGGTGCAGGGGTGCGCGTGGGCAGGTTGCTGGCATAAAACGAGGGTGTGGATGAGTGCGTATCTACCTCTGCCATGCGTGCGGGGGCAGGCGTGTTAAAACTGACTTGGGTGGGGTCTGCGGGTGTTTCGGCGCATCCCGCCATGATGATAACCATGAGCAATAAGGCAATTGTGGGGCGCATACGATAAATCCTCTCTAGCACGATAAGACACTCTCTATCATAGACGATTTTTGCCCCACATCACCAGATGTTAAATATCACCATCCCGCACATGAATAGATACGGGATAGATGAAAATTGTCATATCAGGGGGAGATAACAGGCACGTCTAGGGTGATTTCTGTCCCAGATTCAAAGGTCAATGTCACGCTAAGCGTTGTGCCTTCTACAAGGTCGCCACGCAAATCCATCAGCATGATATGATACCCACCGGGTTGAAGTTCTACCACGTTACCCGCAGGAATCTCAACGCCACCCGGCACTTCGCCCATCTGTGCCACGCCATCTGTAATCGTTGTCTGGTGAATTTGCGCCATGCCCGATATAGCGGTGGTGGCAGAAATGAGGCGGTCTGCACTATCACCCGTGTTTTCGATGACCATATACACGGCGCTCACACCACCCATGCTCATGCCACCCATGTCGTGACCACCCATATCCATCGCGGATTCGGTGGCTTCTGCTGTATTATCCATGTCCATCTCATGGGGCATGGCGTTGGCGGTTGGACGGGCAAATGCGCCCCGCACGACCAAATTATCGGCGCTGGCGCTCCCCAATGGGGTGGCATCCTCTGGTAATGCGAATAATTCAAACGTAAAATCGGCAATATGACCGATTGCCACAACAGTATAATAGCCACTGGCAGACCCCGCAAATACCACACTTTCGGTATAAATCGCATCTGTCAATGCACCACCCGCAGGCACAAGGCTAATATCTGCCACATTGCCATCAATCGCCATATAGCCCGATGTGGCTTTATAGGTCAATTGACGGACGACCAAATTTTCGCCCACATATACATCTACGATGGGGAAGGTGGCGGATAAATGCGACACGCGCACATGCACCCCATGGTCATGGGCAGATACCGCCCCAACGAAAACCGCCAAAATACTTATAGTGATGATGAGTAACAACCGTTTCATAGTCAACATTGCTCCTTAATAAGATAGGTCATGTGAGTTATGGCTAAGGATATGCGCTTTTAGCCCCATTTGCACCAAGTTAAGGCATTTTATCCCCACCCCAACCCCTCCCCATCAAATGGCTGAGGGGCTAAACCTCGCCTAGAAATGGTTTTCTCTCCCTTTCCCCACTCAGTGGGGCGTAGGGACGGCATATATGCCGTCCGTTGGCTGGGGGAGAGGGGATGTAATTCCCTATCTATGGCGTAATTGTTATTTATCATACCACCGCGCCCGATGAAAAATAGTGATAAAAGTCACAAATCCTTGTATGCTACAACAGAGTTTTGACCAATTCGTATAGGCTATGAACGGTTTTATCGCCAATATGCCACACAGGATTATTGGGTATGCCACCGATGACCACCGTCCGCCCCGCATGAGCATTATCCGTCACCATAAATCCCGCCCGTACCAGCGCGTGGCTGGTGATGGCATAGGTCAACCCGTTTTTATCCCCCACCAGACCCATTTTTGCGCCACTGCCGACAAATTCAAAGCGCATGGTGTGAGGGCTAAAGCGTACCCGTTCCGATTGAAAAACATCCGCCAACACACCATTAAGCGCCAAATCTTCGGGAGCGCCCACATGCACCAGCCCGTTTTCCATCATCCACAGCGCATCCGCCATGCGGAGTGCCAAATCGAGGTCGTGTGTAGATAGCAAAATGGCGCGGTTGGCGGTTTGTGCCAAATGACGGAGCAGGCTCAGCATCTCGGCACGACTAATCACATCCAAAAAGGCGGTGGGTTCATCGAGCAAAATCAGGTCGGTTTCTTGTGCCAATGCACGGGCGATGAGCAGGCGTTGACGGCTACCATCACTCATTTCGGAGATGGGCAATTTTGCCAGATGTCGCGCATCCACCGCATCTATCGCCCATTCGACTTGTGCCATATCCCCACCAGACAATCGTCCCGCCCAATCGGTATATGGATGTCTGCCCAACGCCACCAATGCATATCCCGTCATTTGGGTATGGGCGATGGGTTCTGTGAGGACAATCGCCACCTGTTTAGCGAGGTCGCCAATAGATAGGGTGTGAATATCGTGGTCGCCCAATAACACTGTCCCAGATAGTGGGCGTTGCACCCCCGCTAGTGTCCGCATGAGGGTAGATTTGCCAACGCCATTGCGCCCAATCAGGCAGGTAAGTTCACCCGCGTGCAGAGCTAAATTGAGCTGTTCCGCGATAATCACCCGTGATTTTCGCGGTGGTGCATAGCCAATCGTCAAAGCCTGTGTGGTGAGTGTGTTAGTCTGTTTCAAAGCGCACACTGTCCTTCAGTAGATAGTAGTAAAATAGCACATCGTCAATGGATTCACCCTCTACAGAAAACATGATGGTGCGCCCATTGACCACCGTCACAAATGCGACACCCACAAAATCGTCATACGCCAATTGAAAATCAATCGCCTCAGTATCCAACATTGTCAACGATTCATAGACCGTCACTTGCTCCATGCCATACGTCTCTAAGACCAATTCTGCCATTTCTTCGAGTGGCATTATTTCGTCTGCGATATAGACATATACATACACACCCTCATCAGACTCGACAGTTATCAGGTTATCTTCATACACAGGCTCATACCAGCCTTCTGGCACACCAAACGACAACCCCAATTCGTCATTGGTATAATCGTTAAGGAGAATTTGCACCTCATCGGCTTCATAGACGGGTGATTGTGTGGTGATATTGGCGATAAATTCGTCTAAGAAGCTGATAAAATCGCCCCGACCATCGCCCAAAAATTCCAGCGCATAACTAAATCCGTTTTGCCCAATAAATGCCACAACCACACCCTCTTGCACCGTGCCGTCTATCTCATGGGTAAGCGCATAGCGTTGCCCAGTTGTACCGTCTATGGTCACATCGCCTATTGAGGTGAGGGTGACATTATCATAGTCGTAGACATCTTGTAGTAATTTTTGTAAATCGGCAGAACTTTCGACATAGATGTTCAATTGAGCGCCACCGCTAGGACTGGTGAGGGTGGCATACGCCAAGCCATTGCCAATATTGTCCGTCACGGTAATATCGCCCCATGCGTTGGGATACACAATCCCCAACCCGGTTGTGCTATCTATCGCCTCAAATAAGCCGCGTGCATAGGTGAATTCGGTGTCTGTCGTGCTAATGTCTGCCGATATGCCATAATCGTTGAAGCTCATGAGCGAATCAAATTCGTCTTGGGTGGCTTGGATGTCTCTGGCTACCAGATAAAACACCATGCCCTTGCTGTCATCGCTAGAGGTGGTGATGAAGGCATACCCCGAATAGAGAAATTCATCGTCTGCCCCGTCAAAGGCGACTATCACGCCTGTTTTGCCGTTATAGGCGGTCTCTTGGGGGTCACTTTGCAAGGTATAGCCTGTTGTATCCAACCATTGAGCCAGAATATCATCGGTGTCATTGGTCTCTGGATAAAATTCGACCACATATTGGAGTGTTTTATCGGGGCTTTCGGTGATGATATACCGATTATCATCCGCAGATTGCATATAGTTCCAATTGCGCCGATATTGGATGACCATCCCATAATCGTCTAATGGATAGCTACGCAGGGGTTTATTAGGGCGGAAAGCATCTATCATCGGCTCAAAAACTTGCGAAAATAGGGTGGGGGCAATCTCGGCGGGGGCTTCCTGCCAAAATACATGCCCATGCGAAAAATCACCGATGGTCGCGTACACCCTGCCTGTTACGGCGATACCCTCGCGGTCATCGGTATATTCTGCCACCTGCCATGTGTTAAATTGGGCATAATAGGTGCGCCTTTGGGTGATGGTCGCGTTGGGCAGATAATCTGTGAGGATGGCATCGCGCAACACAACGGCATCATACGCCTCTACTTGTGCCAGCCGATAAAACGGTGTGGCGGTACGCGGATTATCGGCGGCGGCGGGTGTCGCACCCACCCAGATGCCATCTTCAAATAGGGTTAAGCGCCAACTTCTGGGGATATAATAATTTGCGCCAATGGCAATATCGGTGGTTGCACCAATGATGCGCCTATCCCATAGGGCAGTATTGGCATCGGACAGGTCATCCACATTAAACAAGGTGAGGGTCTCCAAAATGCCGATGACTTGTTCTGCGAGTGCTTGTGTATCGGCATCGGCATCACTTTCTAACCCCACCAAAATGGCATAACCATCGGGTGTGGCATAAAACGCGCCAACCCCCAAACGGCTATCATCGCCATAGGTGATAAGGGTGATGTCTTGGTCGTTGATGGTGACTGTTTGCTGGTCGAGTAACGTGAGGTTATATTGCACCAGCAATTCGTCTACAGTGGCATCTGGCGAGAAAGCCGTTTGTGGATAAATCCGCACGATGTAGGCTTCATCGTATGAAGACGCTTCGGTATATCCGAATTCGGTTTCGATGGGTGTATACCACACGGCATTATCCAACACCAGGGTATAGCCCCAGTTGGTATCGGTATAACCGCGCAAATGAGTATCAAGGTTATCGTTGCTGATGGTGGTGGGGATGATAGTGAGTGTTTCTTCGCCACCAAACGTTTGT
Source organism: Anaerolineae bacterium (assembly GCA_034436595.1). Taxonomy (GTDB): domain Bacteria; phylum Chloroflexota; class Anaerolineae; order Aggregatilineales; family Phototrophicaceae. Next base: position 5,946 of record DAOTUO010000208.1, read on the forward strand.
ATCAAGAAGCCCAAATTATAATCGCCACTCGGCGCGGGGACTGCCCAGATGAGCGATAAACCGTTTTCGCCCCAGATGAAGGTATGGGTTTCGTCTGGGACGATTTGCGTTTTTCCGTTATCTGCCACTAAGGTCGTATAGACCTGAAAATGCGCCCCTGCGGGAATTGTGACCACGCCCAACGCATCGGATTGTGGGTCTCTAGAAACGACACGGGTCACACGCCCTAGCGCGTCACTAGTGGGGTCATCGCCAAAAATGACGATAATATCGCGCCAGTCGTCTGTGTCATCGGCACGATAACGCCCCTCAATGGCGGTAGTCTCGTTGGCATCGCGTGTGAGGACATTTCGGCTAATTTCTCCGTCTGTGAGCTGTGATACCAACACATCCCAGCCAAATGTGGCGAGTTCAACCCCACTGCCCCAACTGTTGAGCAAGGTGACATTGCCCGCTTCGTCAAGCGATTGCTCCAAAATAGGCGCTTCGATGAGCCGTTCATAACCCCCTGTGGGCAGGGCTTGGTCTACGGTGAATATCCCACGGGCGATATTGCGTCCAATAACCTCCATGCCCATCCGCACAGGATTGATGATGCTTGGGG
>DAOTUO010000209.1:0-6348 GCA_034436595.1 Anaerolineae bacterium
CCCACGACCCCACCACCCGCCGCAACCACCTATACGGTCAAGCGGGGTGATACACTCGGTGGCATTGCACGGCAATTTGGTACAACTACACAAGCAATTGCCTCTGCCAATAATATCGCCAATCCCAACCTGATTTATCCAGGACAAGTGTTAAATATTTCTGGTGGCACAGGCACACCACCTCCTGTGACCAATCCGCCAACCAATCCGCCTGTCAATCCACCAATTGCGGGCGGATTTGAACTCGGTGGGCATGTGGATGGTTTCCGCTATCCAGACCAAATGCGTGGCGCAGGCATGTCTTGGGCAAAGAAACAACTCTTTTGGTCACAAGGACAACCCGCCAGCATTGCCCAACCCATGATTGACCAAGCGCGGGGCATGGGCTTTAAGATTTTGCTCGGCATCGTGGGCGACCCTGGTCAATTGGGTGCAAACCGCGCTCAATATATTCAAGATTTTTCGGTATTTTTAGCGGGTGTCGCGGCACTCAATCCTGATGGCATCGAAATTTGGAATGAACCGAATATTGACCGTCAGTGGCCCGCAGGACAAATTAGCGGGGCGGCATATACCGAAATGCTTCGCGCAGGCTATACCGCCATCAAAAATGTTAATCGCAATGTGCTGGTGATTAGTGCCGCACCCGCTCCCACAGGCGCAGAAGGTGCATTCCCTGGACGTGTGGTCAACGATGACCGTTTCATCCGCGACATGGCAAATAACGGCGCGGCAAACTTTATGGATTGCGTGGGCGTGCATTATAACGAAGGTATTTTGCCCCCAGACCGCACCAGTGGCGACCCGCGTGGCAATAGTAGCCATTATTCGCGTTACTATCCGACGATGGTGAGTGTCTATTCGGCTACTTTTCCCGGTAAGGCGTTATGCTTTACAGAACTGGGATATTTGTCTCCAGAAGGATTTGGACCTTTACCCGCGTCATTTGCATGGGCAGGGAATACCACCGTGACCAATCAGGCAGAGTGGTTGGCTGGTGCGGTGCGTCAAGCCCGTTCTGGTCGCTTGGTGCGTCTGATGATTATCTGGAATGTGGATTTTACCCGTTATGACGATGACCCAATGGCGGGATATGCTATTATTCGCCCCAATAATGCGTGTCCTGCGTGTAGCACCTTGCGCTCGGCAATGGGGTTATAAGGCTCATTACCCTAGAAACAAAAAAAGTCGGCAATTAGCCGACTTTTTTTGTTTGATGGTGAGCATGGAGGGATTCGAACCCCCGACTTTTTGGTCCGTAGCCAAACACTCTAATCCACTGAGCTACATGCCCGCTACGTAAGCAAAATGATAACATAGGTTGCCAAAACGGTCAAGTCCTCATCTCGTCTCAACGATATATTTTTCTAATCCACCCAACCTTTAATTTGTTCGGGCATAGGTCTTTGAAGCGCCCGTAGATACACACTCATTTTTGAGGCGATAACCAGCACCGCTTCACGATATGCCATTATTTGTATACCAATCGGCATCGGAAAACCCCGTTCAACCACCTCATCCCCTGTGACCGATTCTAGTGTCGCTTTCATTTCGGCATCTAATGTCACAAACCACGCTTTTAGCTTGGCAATCGTGTCATGGAAGGCAGATGTGCGGGTGGGGTAGTCAAAGGCTTGGGTGAGCGTCTTAAACGAGTCTGTATACGACTGTTCAACATCGCCAAATTCATGAAATAATTGCCCCACGCTAAAGGTATCTCCGCCAAGCCGATAATTTAAATCGGCATCGGTGAAAACATCCAATAATTGGTCGCGCATGACTTGCATCCCTAATAGCATTTCATAATTTTGTGCAATTTCTGTGTTCATGATTGCCTCCCTTTTGATTTTATGTACATTAGTTTTTATTTTAGTATATATTTTCTTTTTTGGCAACTATTTCTGACTTTATGTTCGCTAATTTTGCCACTAATTTGACAAAATAACTTGCCACCACATAAAGAACAAGTGTATACTATCACTATTGTATACTTGTTTTCATGGAGATTTCCGTATGACGAACCTGTCCTCAACACATCGTCAAAAAGCTGTGACGTATATCCAACAACACGCTCGCCAACTCGAAAAAAACTTATATACGTATTATTTTGAACAAGGCACATCCGATAGTGTATTAACCGCCCTCGCATCTTTTCAAAATGCTGATGGTGGCTTTGGACACGGGCTAGAATGTGATATTCGGCTTGTAGATTCATCGGTGATAGCAACTACGGTGGCGTTCCAAATCTTTCGGGAATTATGCGTGCCAGCCTCGCACCCGATGGTGCAACGAGCCGCCCGTTATTTGGTCAATCAGTACGATGCGATGAACAAAATATGGCGCAACATCCCCGCTAATATTGACGATGCCCCACATGCCCCATGGTGGGAATATAGCGATAGTCCATCGCATTATCTAGTGAATCCGCGTGCCGAAATTGTGGGTTATTGCTACGATTATCCCGAATTATTCCCCGCCTCATTGTGCGATGACCTTACCCAAGCGGTACTCGCCCATACACAAACGCATACCGATGTCGAAATGCACGACTTGTTGTGTTATATCCGTTTGGCAGAAACGGCAAATTTTCCCTTAGCCATCCGAGAAAAATTGACGGCATTTTTAACCCCTGTGATAGAAAAATCCGTTGCGCGCACATCGTCCGAATGGGGTGGCTATGGGTTAACCCCGTTGACGGTGGTATCTACCCCAAAATCACTATTTTATCCCGATTTCATACAGGTCATCCCGCAAAATTTAGCCTATATTTATGCTCAACAATCAGAAGAAGGCTATTGGTCGCCGTCATGGTCATGGGAATTTGCTCATGCAGATGGTTGGCGCGATGCCGAGCACGATTTACGCGGGGTCATCACGCTCAGAAATTTGCTCTATGAGCATCATTTTAGGTAGGGGATAAATCGTGACGATAAATCAGCATATTGGGATGCAACGCCTGATAAATCAGCAGATTGTGGGTAAAAATCATCACACTGCCGAATCTGTCCTACGCGGGATGGGGGCAATGCAGGCACAGGAATATAAACAAGCCCTATGGGCGATTGGCACACGGATGCAATCTGCCACGATAACCCATATAGAAACGGCTATCGCAGAAGCGAAAATTGTCCGCACATGGACACAACGCGGGACGATTCATTTTGTGCCAGCAGAAGATACCCATTGGATGCTCAAATTGTGTGCTTCACGCATTGTCACAGGTCATGGACGGCGAATGAATCAATTGGGACTCACCCATGAGAATATTACCTATTGCGAGAAACTTATTTTGAATACCCTAGTTAGTGGCAAATCGCTGACTCGTGCCGAAATATTTAAGTTGTTTGATGATGCTGGCATTGCGACCACTGGGCAACGTGGCTATCATATTTTGTGGCATCTGGCGCACTTGGGGATTATTTGCATGGGAGCAATGCAGGGTAAAGAACAGACCTTTGTGTTATTGGATGAATGGGTGCCAAACCCCCGCAATTTGTCGCGTGATGAAGCACTCACAGAACTCGTGTGGCGCTATTTTTCGAGTCGCAGATCCGCCACCGACTATGATTTTGCGTGGTGGTCTGGTCTCACACTCACCGATACCCGCATCGGTATGCACAATAATGATAGCCGTCTGGTGAAAATGGTCATGGATGATAAAACCTATTGGATGGCAAATCCATCGCCACCAACCCATTCTCAAAAAGTGTATTTATTGCCCGCCTATGATGAATTTTTGCTCGGCTATCAAGACCGCAAGGCAGTTTTGGCGGGTGAATATGCCCAACAAGTCGTACCCGGAAATAACGGCGTTTTTCAGCCGATTGTGGTGGTAGATGGGCAAGTGGTCGGCACATGGAAGCATACCATCAAACAGAAAACCCATCTTATCACGCCCCATCTATTCATCTCATCCGATGAGATAGAAGCGATTATCCACCCAAAAAAAAGACGGTTCAGGGATTTTGTAGACGGATAGCGACCAATCGCATATCCCCCATGCGCCCCAAAAAGTCGCGGACATGAAGTGTATACACACCTGTTTGGGGGATGATTAATTCTGTGATGCGTGAGTCGAGTGTGCCAAGCATAAAATCGGCGCTTCCGTGGTCATCGTTTTGGGCGAGCATCGTTCCGTTGGGCGCAGTTATCCACAAAAATGGGTCTAGTGTCCCCGATAGGTCTTGGGCGCTGATTGTGAATACATCCCCCGCATCCAGATTAATGGTGTGGGTAAAAATCGTATAGCGGGGCAGACGAAAAAAGAGTTCATCCCCATTTTCTGCCCGTCCAAATGGGTCAGATAATTCGATGGTGAGTTCAAAGTCGCCTGCATAAATCCCACCATAAGTATCGGCGCGGATGATATAATTGCCACTCTCTGGTAGATAAATATGAGCAAGTTGGGCATTTCTGGGATTTTCGTCATCTGGATTATTATCGTTATAGGCGATGCGTTTGCCGTTTATATCCCAAATTTCCAGAATGGGGTTATTGAGTTGGTCATCCACATTCGACACGCTACGTAGGATGATGGTGATGGTTTCATCGGCTGTCCCGTCATAATAAAAAAAGGCGGGTGACTGACCATCGAGTGTGAATTGGGTGGTGGTATCGCGTGTTAAAAACTGGGGTGCTACATCCGTTTGGGCAAAAATGCCAATCGTGCCTGTTAGAATTATCAAATAGAAGGTAAAAAGGTGGATAGCATGACGCATGGGTGGTTTATCCTTTTGATTGCATGGGCTATAATAGTTATATTGTGTTAGATAGTGTGCCGAATGTCAATTTTCGGATTAAGACGGATATAAGCCTTATGACAAAAAAAGTGATTTTAATTATTTTGATGATAATCGTTTTGCCCGCCTGTACCCCGACCCCCGCCGAACAAGTGTCTGGTGTCCCTACAGCGACATTGCAACCGTTATTGGAACTCACACCAGAGATGACAGCGACACCCGTTTCGACACGTACCCCCTTGCCAACATTTACATTTACGCCATCACCGACATTTACCCCATCCATTACACCTGTGCCACCGAGCGCCACCCCAACCCCGCCAATTATTGGGCGGATTCAAGGCACACAGCGCATCAATGTGCGAAACGGTCCGGGCGAAGGATTTGAGGTCATAGATACGCTCACCCCTGGCGATGGTATTCAGATATTGGGGCAAAATACGGCGGGTGATTGGTATAACATTTTGCTAGACGACGGCAAACAAGGCTGGATTTCATCGCGCTTGGTATCGCTTCAAGCCACCCCGACATTTTTGCCATCTGCTACGCCGACACCAGACCAAACCTCTATTGCATTGGGGACACCCTTCCCAACGGCGATTTTTGGTGGCGGAACAATCACCCCAACACCCCCACTCGCCGCCATAACCGCCACACCACTCGGAACAGGAACGGCTGTAGTATCAAATAATACCCCAACGCCCACCGTACCATTCATCCCCGTTGTACCCGATGTGAATGTGAGCGTGATTAACCAAACAGCCACCGCATTGGCGGGGAATATCTCGCAAATTCAGCCACCACCCTCATTCACTCCCGCGCCTAATGCGACTGCAACATCAAATGTGCCTGTTATCAGCAGTCCACCCGCAGGAGTAACCAATACCCCAAACCCCAATAGCAATATCACGCCCACCGTGTCATCTGGCATGACCCCTGTGGTGCAACAGAGGGTGCGCGTATTTGCCTTATGTGATAATGCCAGTTTGCGGATTCCCGCCCCGACCAATCTCGGCGCAGGGTCTAGTGTGATTGTGTGGTGGAGTTGGATTGTGGTGGCAAATAGCGAGGAACAAGCGCGGACGCTTATCAGTCAACACGAGCAAGCCGTGAATTATGAGGTGCGCGTGAACGATGTTTTATTGACCAATTGGCGACAATATGGCGTGCCGACCATCTCCCAGACGGGCGCGAATAGTTATTCTAAGTCGTGGTTTGTGCCTGCGGGGACGCTCACAGCAGGCACGTATCGGGTGACATACCGTGCCACATGGACAAGTCTTGTGAATGATGGCAGAGCCAATTATGGACCAGGGACGCTCAATTTGACCGAAGAAGGCGCATGTACGTTTGTCGTGCGGTGATGGGTAGGTTTGACTAGAACCTCCTAGAAATAGTAAGAGACTCTGGTCTTATTTTTACAATGATTTTCATTTAGAAGTAACCTTCGGTTAATTTTTTGAAAAAGAGTTTTGACCCCACCCCCAATCCCCTCCCCAAAAAATTGGAGAGGGGCTTGTACGGACGTGATTAAAGGCGTGTCCGTAGTTGTATTTTTAGTCTTTTGCCAGTTTTTCTCGTACATTTTGGCATCGCTAGAGGCTCAAAG